>DBAE01000096.1 GCA_002291495.1 Bacteriovoracaceae bacterium UBA1018
CATCAAGGGAGCCGCGGTCGGTGCATTTTTCTCCGTAGCCCTCGGTGCGGTGATGTTACTCGACTACTGGTATGTCATGAGCCAGATCACAGAGAATAATCAGCTAAAGATCGAAAATCGAAGACTAAGACAACAAGTCCAAGCTTTTAGAAATAAGATGAATGGACTTGAAAGCACATTAGACCGGGTCAAAACCTTTAGCACTCGCCTCAAAGTCATTACCAATCTCGAAGATCGAAGTGGCCTCCAGTCTTACAATGATAAACTTCCTGATGCGGCAACCAATATCGGAAAAGTAGCTGAAAAACCGACTATTCCGGCCGAAGTCCTTGCCATCGAAGCTGAACTCGACAGCCGAGATCCAGAAAATACCCAGCTCCGAAAGCAATACGACGAGCTTGAACTTGAGTTTAGCTCTCTTCAAACTGAAGCTCTCAAAACCGAGCGCATTTTGCAGGATCAATACGAACAACTCGCCGATCAAAAAGCGTTCCTCGCGGCTCTTCCCACACGTAAACCAGTGGTTGGATATTTCACCTCAGGATTTGGTGTTCGTAAAACTCCGTTTGGTGGCCAAGACAAGATGCACGAAGGCTTAGACATCGCCAATCACCCAGGCACACCGATCCGCGCGCCTGCCGACGGTACCGTCATCTTTGCGCAGTCAAAAGCTGGATACGGCCAAACGGTGATTGTTGATCATGGATACGGTCTTGAAACTCTCTACGCTCACACTCGAAAAATCTTAGTCAATCGCGGTCAAAAAGTCCGACGTGGAATGCCGATCGCCCTCTTAGGAAATAGCGGAAGATCCACAGGCCCCCATTTGCACTACGAAGTTCGCGTCAACGGCATCCCAGTCGATCCGCTGTCGTACATTTTGGAAAACTGAGTCTGAGGTCTCTGAAGTCGGCCCGACTTTTTGGTAGCGCACCCGCGTTAAAATCGCTCACGGAAGGAGCACACAAGTGAAAACTGAAGTGAAAACAGGAATGAAAGCGGACATAAAAGCATCAGTAGGATCGCAGGTGCTCTCAGGCTCCTTAGCCATGAGTGCATTGACCACCTTATCCACGTCCCTTGTGGCGATCCTGATCCTAAGTAGCTCTACAGCGTTTGCTTCTACTCCCAACCCATCGGTGTTCATCAAAAATCGAGACATCTCGCTCACTCCCCAAGGTGCAGACGTCCTCCATGATCGTGCCGATTATTATGTACCCGGCGGCAGCACAACTGAAGTGATCACCAACGACGTGAAGGGCTATTCACTCAAAATCTCGCGCGACCCTAAAACCAAAAAGATTTTGCGCATCACGGAAGCCATCAGAACCGACAATCAAGAAAAAAAGAAGAAATACGACGCCCGCACGGTCACTTTTGATAGCTCCAATAAAATTAAAATGTACGTCGCCTGTTCTGCAAAAAATTCGATCTGGAAGGCTGTTTCTAGCACGGTCTCTGAGCTCGATTGCACACTAATCACGCCTGAAATCTGCTCAAAAGTTGACGAAGTTACTAAAAATCCAGGCAACGACGACGCATTTACGTTGAGCGATAAACTTTCTAAAGCAATTGGAAGCGTGCACCTCGATGATGAGCAACTCGCTGATGCAACTCGAGCACTGAAAGAAGCAACCCAAGAAGACACTCTNNCTCTTTTGAGAGAGCTTCCAGGAGGCCTCAATAAAAATCCTCGAGTCGGTTCAAAGTTTGGCACTAAAGATTTGACCCAAAACGCTGAACTCCTTCGTTCGCTTGAGCGAATCACTGACACTTGCCAAGAGTTTAAGGCTTTTTTACCGCAGACGGTCGCAGTACGGGGCACATTGAATAACTCAAAAGCAAAAACTTCTTCGTCCGGTTCAGCAAAAGGGCACGACTAGCCTCACGCCCGACCCGCAAATCATAAACGACCCACGCTAATATAGCGCACAACGTCATTTTGACGCACGTAAGCCACCAAAAGGTCGGGCCCACCTTTTTGATTTTATGGGTGACACTCCCGCTCGCGCTCGATAAAGTCAGGGAAATTTATGCAATTACTGAACATCGCTAAGAAAGTCTTCGGAACCCAGAACGAACGTGAACTGAAATCGATCTATCCGATCGTGGATCAGATCAACCAGCTTGAAGCCAAGATCAAACCGTTAACAGATGATCAGCTCAAGGCAAAAACCATCGAGTTCAGAGAGCGCTTAGCCAAGGGTGAAACCTTAGACGATATCTTACCTGAAGCCTTTGCAGTTGTTCGCGAAGCATCTTGGCGCGTAATTGGCCAAAGACACTACGATGTGCAGCTCATCGGGGGCATTACCCTGCACCGGGGCCGCATCGCTGAGATGAGAACCGGTGAAGGTAAAACACTGGTNNAAGGCGTCCACGTCGTCACCGTCAATGATTACCTCGCCCGACGTGACTCGGCTTGGATGGCTCAGATTTACGGCTTTTTAGGCCTATCAACGGGCATTATCGTCCACGGACTCACCGATGCTCAACGCAAACAAAATTACGGCTGTGACATTACCTACGGGACCAATAACGAGTTTGGATTTGATTACCTTCGCGACAATATGAAATTTCGTCTCGAAGACTACGTGCAACGTGAACTCAACTTCGCGATTGTCGATGAAGTGGACTCCATCTTAATTGACGAAGCGAGAACTCCTCTCATCATCAGCGGACCCACAGAAGACTCCACAGATCTTTACTACAAGATTGATCGTCAGATCACCGCGGATGGCGGGCTCACCAAAGACGTCGATTACACTGTTGAAGAAAAATCTAAAACCGCAGCACTGAGCGAAGTGGGCGTCGATAAGATGGAAAAACGCCTGGGCATTGCCAATCTCTATGACCCAGCCAACATCGAAATTCTTCACCACGTGAACCAAGCTCTACGTGCGCATGTTCTCTTTAAGCGCGATGTCGATTATGTCGTCCATGATGGCGAGATTATGATCGTCGACGAATTTACCGGCCGTTTAATGCCAGGTCGTCGTTGGTCGGATGGTCTCCATCAAGCGATTGAGGCTAAAGAAGGCGTAACGATCGAGAACGAAAATCAAACCCTCGCGACGATCACCTTTCAGAACTTTTTCCGGATGTACAATAAACTAGGCGGTATGACCGGTACTGCAGATACAGAGGCGACCGAGTTTAAACAGATCTACAAACTCGATGTCACCATTGTACCTACGAACCGCCCAATGGCGCGCCAAGACCACGCCGATCTGATCTTCAAATCTCAGATGGCGAAATTTAAGGCAGCCGTTCAAGAAATTAAACGCGTCCAAGAAAACGGCCAACCTGTACTTGTGGGAACCGTTTCTGTTGAACGCTCTGAAGTCATTTCAGCCCTTCTTAAAAAAGAAGGCGTAAAACACAATGTTTTGAACGCGAAACAAAACCAACGTGAAGCTGAGATTATCGCTCAAGCGGGACGTAAAGGCTCCGTGACGATCGCTACCAACATGGCAGGTCGGGGTACCGACATCTTGCTTGGAGGCGACCCAAAGCTTCTCGCCAAAGGTGAAGTCGGAACATTAAGCCCATCGGCTACTGACGAAGAAAAAGCTGATTACGAAANNGAAAAGCGCTTAACAGAAGCTTTGAAAAAATGGGAAGTCAACTGCGCAGCCGAACGCGAAGAAGTTAAAAAAGCGGGCGGACTTTTTATTCTCGGTACTGAACGCCATGAATCTCGACGGATCGACAATCAGCTCCGAGGTCGCGCAGGACGACAAGGCGACCCAGGTGCAAGCCGTTTTTACCTCTCCTTTGAAGACGACCTCCTTCGAATCTTTGGTCAAAGTGAACTCCTCAAGCGCACTGTAGCTGCCATGGAAGAAGATGTCCCGATTGAGCATCGTTGGACAACTAAAGCCATTGAAAATGCTCAGCGCAAAGTTGAAGGCCATAACTACGACATTCGTAAACACTTGCTTGAGTATGACGATGTCATGAATCAACAACGAAAAGTCGTTTACGCTTGGAGACGCGAAGTCCTCTCAAGTTCAAATCTAAAAGAGATGGTCTTTTCGATGGTCGGAGAGATCGCTACAAACATCTCAGAAGACTTTTTCCCAGGCGGAAAACTCAGACGCGACAATGGACAAACTGGCCTAGATGTCCGCGAGCTTAACGATGCGATTGCAACCACCTTGCAAATCCCATCACAAGTCACCGAGCAAGACATTGTTCCATTTAACAACGTGGGTTTAAAAAAGCTCATCGTCGACCTCGCTGAAAAGACCTACGGGCAAAAAGAAAAGAACTTAAGCGAGACAGTCGTTAGACAGCTTGAAAAGATGATCCTTCTCACTACGATCGATCATCTCTGGAAAGATCACCTCCTCGCCATGGACCACCTCCGTGAAGGCATTGGACTCCAAGGTTATGGACAAAAAGATCCGTTAATTGCCTACAAAAAAGAAGGCTTTAGATTTTTCCAAATGATGATGGATCAAATCACTGTGGATGTGGTCCGTAAACTCTTTGCAGTTCAGCTTGCCCCTGAGGTTGAAGCTGATTTTGAAGAGTCCTTAGAAGAGGCCTACGAAGAGCAAGAGATTGAGCCAAGCAAGATGCAGTACAACATCACTGCTGATGGCGAGCTCATCCCGGTCAATCCGTTTGAAGCTGCTCAAGCTGCCGCTCAAGCCAATGAAGAAACTCCTGCCGCGCTCGACTTTATGAAGGCGCGAGAAATGGAAAACCAAAGACGTGCTCAACAAATGAGCCTCAGTCGTGGGCCTATACCAGGCGCAGGCGGCGGATTTTCGGGGCAACCGACTCCAGTCGCTCCACTTGGAATCCAAGGTGGCGACGAAAAGATCGGTCGAAATGAGCCTTGCCCTTGCGGCAGTGGCAAAAAATACAAAAAGTGCCACGGGCAATAGAGAGTAAATGAGCGATAAGAAGGACCTAACGAATATCTTAGAACTTGCAGAGAAGCAGAAATCTGAGTCACCCGGCTCAGATCCCTCTGTCGTAAGTGATCTGCCAGCTCAAGAGTTCGCTTCGGACGAGGATCTCTTTAAGACCAATGAAGAGCCGGGTTCCCCTTCTGAGGATTATTCGGATTTATCGCCAAATCTGACGCCAAATCTGACGACAGATCAGGCGTCAGATCTATCCTCCGACTTAGACTTAGCATCTGATACTTCATTTCAATCACTGCCAGAGCCAAAACTAAGCACTGAAGAAGCCCCCACTCCAGAGCTGGAGCCTGAGCCAACATCGGTGATTGAGACAAATGAAGTCGATGACAATGAGTCAGCGCCAATTGAGTTCAACCCCATGGATCAAGTAAAGGCCTATTCTGAAAGAGTCTCACCTGAACCCACTGAAGTCCAAGCGTCGATCCCGTACACTCTTTTGATCGAAGGCAAACTCACCGCGACTGAAAAAGAAAAGATCCTCGATATCATTTCACGTGAAAACATGGGCTTTCGTGAGATCGATCTTGAACCTCAGTTTGCGGCAGGAAAGATCCTACTACCTCGCATGAGCGAATATGCCGGCATCTACCTGAT
Organism: Bacteriovoracaceae bacterium UBA1018; assembly: GCA_002291495.1. Classification (GTDB taxonomy): domain Bacteria; phylum Bdellovibrionota; class UBA1018; order UBA1018; family UBA1018; genus UBA1018. Next base: position 5,535 of record DBAE01000096.1, read on the forward strand.
CCAAAAACTTCGCGATACACAGGCCAAGATGACCCTGAAACCCTCGGACGATCACGATACCGACTCACTCGTCTATCCTGGAGTGCACCCAGGCACAGAGATCGAGCCCGCATCATCAGAAAGCCAAGTCACGATCACTGGACAAGAAGAAGGTCAGCACCCGGCTGAGCTCCTTCCAATTACACCGCTTGCGACCATTCCGCATACAACACGCATGGTGATCATCGATGCAGTAACAGCGAGCGCATCTCTTCAGACCACCGCGGTTGAGGCTCAAAGTTCCTCTCAATACCAAGAGTTAGTCGACAATCTTCAACGAGAACTGAAATACAAAGCCTACCGCAAGGGCGCTACTGCGATCGTCAATTTCTCGATCAGTCTCACACCTTTATCGATCCCTTCTCACTATAAACTTTTACTGATGGGTACTGCAGTCAAAGCCCCCCCGACTCATCCCCATTCTTGAGGTCTCACAGATGAAAATTTGCCTAGGTGTTACCGGAAGTATCGCTGCTTATCGCAGTCCAGACATGGTCAAAGAACTTATGGCACGTGGGCACGAAGTCAAAGTGATCTTGACTGAGTCCGCGCGAGAGCTCGTGAGCGAGCGTGTGCTTGCTACGATGAGCGGTCACCCGATCCAATCTCAAAACCCATTTGCAGACGATCATGAGGCCACTGATCACATCTCGATGNNGCCGACTGCTTTTTGATCTACGCGGCTTCAGCTAATTTTATGGCGCGATATGCGGCCGGCTTAGGAGATGATTTTTTAAGTCTTCAGCTCCTCGCTACGGAGTGCCCTGTCTATGTGGCGCCCGCTATGAATCCTTCGATGTGGAAACACGCATCTGTCCAGACAAACTATTCACTACTCAAAACTCGTGGCGTGCAATTCATCGACCCTATTGCAGGCGTAGTCGCCTGTGGAGAATCAGGCATTGGACATATCGCCGATCTTAAAGTGATTGCTGATGCTTTAGAAATAACTCCTCGAACAAAAAGCGAAACACCGGCATCGTCCGCTCACGCCATCGCAGGCAAACACATCTTGATCTCTGCGGGACCCATGCGTACCTCACTTGATCCAGTTCGATACGTGCAAAATCGCTCTTCTGGAAAAATGGGATTAGAAATCGCTAAATTAGCCAAAAAACTTGGAGCAAAGGTTTCAGTTTTGCTTGGGCCTGTTGAAAACTCAATCGCCGATCAATATAGCGAGTTTAAACCTGCAAGGTACTCTACACCCGACCAGTACGAGATAGAGCTCGAGCGGCTTTTCAAATCTTGTGATGCATTTCTGTCACTTGCAGCAGTGCTTGATTTTGAGTTGATCAGTGAGACCAAAAAGATCGAGCGCGACCGACTCTCGCAATCGAACTCACTCACTCTCCCTCTTAAGTCCGTTAAGGACTTCGTCGCTTCAGTTGCACAGAAAAAGCTCCCTCATCAAAGGGTCATCGCCTTTGCGGCTGAAAGTGGCACCAATGAGCAAATCCTAGAGCGTGCACGAAAGAAGATGCTTAAAAAGTCAGTCGACCTCCTCATCGCTAATCCTGTGCGCGAAGGTTATGGACCTGAGGCTGATCAAAACGAAATTTGGATTCTTTCTCCAAAACAAAATCAGCCGCTCTACTCGGCAAAAGACTATAAATCAAAACTGGCGGCACCGATCTTAGATGCGATTCAGTTATAGCTCGATTCTAGCTTCATCCAAGAAAAAAACGTCAGACCTTTGACTATCTTGGAAGTGTAACAACACTTGCCAAACAATTCTTGAAAAGCCCCTCTACATCTCCTACCCTAAAGAGATAACTAACTCTTTCAACTCATCGAGTAAGTGTAGGTAATTCATTGTCAGATACTGAAAATCGAACTCTCGTTTTCTTCTTACATCGCAACAAGAAACGAGAAAGCTCATCACTATTCATGGAAAGCCTGAAAAAGGTTGAGCGCCTCACTGTCCTTGATGCAGAAAACTCAGACGACATCATCCAATCCATCAAACAAGACGGACGTGGAATTATCTTTTTTGACCTAGTTTCCAAGCAACATCTGACTGACCTGGTGACTGTCTTGACCGTTCTCTCTCCGCTCGTCAAACGATCACTCGTTAAAGTTTTTGGAATCACAGAGTTTCCTCAACCTCCACAGATCATGGCTTTTTTATCTAAAAACGGCTGTAACGATGTACTCGACCCAAGAGCAGCCACGCAAAAAGCACTCGTTCATAAATTTAATCGTTATAGCGAGATTGTAGAAAAATCTTGGAACAAAGAGCAAACTCTCGCTAAAGCAAATGAGAGCGATAAGCTCATCAAAAAGTCTGTAGCCAAAAGCCAAACCACCTCTCTTAAGCCAGCTGAAGTTAAGATGCAGCCACCGCTTGAGATCCTGAGCGATTTTTGGCTCATCGCAAGCCCCGCTCACATTAAACGAAGGCTTGCGACTTGGATGATCAACATGATTGGTCCTCCACCGAGCGTTGGCAAATGGCAATCGCTTAAGATCAAAAACTCCGATGGCTCCACTGAAGAAGCTTGGCAGTGGACTCCTCGCTCTAATCCGGATCCTTTCTTACAAGAAGACGGCGCATGGATCTTTAAGGGCAAACAGCCTGAATTTTCGTGGGCCGATTATAATTGGCTCTTCATTGCGGAACGCCCAGATTTTACCTTTTATTACGAAGGAAAGCCTTACTGCGAAAAGATCCAACTCAAGGACAACGTCCTACTCGTCAGCCAAAATACACCTCGAGCAAGCGAAGTCTTAAAAAAGATCCAAGACCTCCTGGGCTCAGACAAAACCTTTGAGTCCGGTGGTGTTGTTGCAGCAAAAGACTATACTGCAACGAAGGACGAAAAGATCCGTGCACCGATGTTTAATCTCGATCCAGCACTGAACGCTGGATCTGCATTAACCTCTCATCAGATCGAAATGCCTGATCCCTCGAGCGGTCTATCGCTTGAGCTGCCGCCCGAAGCTGCACCTGACATCCGAGCTCCGGATCTTGCAGCAAGCAATAGCGACGACTGGGACGAAAAACTCAAAGACTTACAAGTATCGATCACTCTCCAACCTGAGCAGGGCCCACCCTATTACAACACCCGCCTCATGGACTGGTTTGAAGACGAGCTCACCTTAGAAGCACGTAAATCCACGGAATCACTTCCGCAAGATTCACCTGTCTCAATTCACTTTAAGATTTCCGGTATTGATCCGGTCGTCAATTTCTCTCTCAAGGGTCGTACCGCAGAGACGGAAGAGGTCGATCAATTTTATATTGTTACGATCTATCTCGAGGAGTTCGACCCGACACTCCTTGAAAAATTTATTCGAGTTTTTGCACAACGACAAAAACACACAGCAGATTTTCTTAAAAAAGCGAAAGGCATCGTATGACTCAACTAAAAAAGAGCTTACTCATCATCGACGACGAGCCAGACCTTCTGGATGTTATGAAAGCACTCCTTGAGGAGCATGGATTTTCTGTCATGACCGCAATTAGCGTTCAAGAAGCTTGTCGTAAAATCTATTCTAAGAAGATTGATTTGATCATCAGCGATTTTAAAATGCCTCAAGGTGGCGGCACTGCGATCCTCAATTATCTCAATAAGACCCCTGAACAAAAAACTCCCATTATCTTTGTCTCAGGCCATCTCCAACCCAATGACCAAGCCATCCTAAAGCAAGGTGCTTTGGCAGTGCTGACAAAACCAGTTCCTGAAGATCGTCTCATTGCAGTCGTAGATAACCTCTTAAAAATGAATCCTCCTGAAGAGGTTTTTAACGAGAAGGATTTTACGATTCTTGATCCAAAGGACTTTGACAGTGTCGAAGTGAAGATCACTATCCAGTTTAGTGCAGGCCAAAATTCAGGCCGAATCGATGCAAATCTCCTTCAGATCGATCGCCCGAACATCATTCTGGATGTGAAAAAAACTGACTGCAAGGTCGGCGATACAGTTGATGTCGAAGTGATTACAAAAAATCAAGACGCCCTAGTCAAAGATGCCTTCAAAGGTAAAGTGACTGAGATTGAAGAACTAGATCCAAACTCGTCGATGCTCACGATCCAAGCAGAAACCCAAGCGGTCAAAGAACTTCTGAAGATTGAAAAGATGATGGCAGCTCGACAAGAAGAAATCATGCAGTACCTATTTAAAGTGAAAGGCTAGGATACTCGATTGACTGAAGCCGAATTTGCCAAAGGCAGCCAACTCCTGGGCAAGTATTTAGCAGATCAAAAGATATTTATCGTCGATACGGCAGCCTCCTCTCGTCGCCGCTTAGCTAAGACTTTGGTCGACTTAGGTGCAAAAACCTCGAACGTCATCTTGCACGGAAAGTACGAAGAGGCTGAAGCCCAGATGCTGAGTCTCAAACCCAAGGTCGTGATCTGCGATTATAATATCGGAGGCAGATCGGGCCTAGAACTCCTTCAGGTACAGCGCAAAACACATAAAGAGCACAAAGATTCTTTATTTGTTTTAATTACTGGGAACTCCTCTCAAAGTGCAGTTGCACGCGCCGCCGAAGAAGACGTCGATAGCTTTATTTTAAAACCCTACACGATGAATAGCTTAAAAGACGCGCTTGTCTCTTCAGCGGTTACGAAGCTTTTCCCAAGTGAGTATCAGCAAACCATCGACCAGGGTAAAGAACTCATGGTCGGTGGCAAGCTTGAAGAAGCCATGGAGACTTTTGGAAAAGCCATGCGCCAAAGCAAATCTCCAGCTCTCGCGTGCTTTTATTACGGTCAAGTCGAAGCCATGCAGAAAGCGCTCGAAGACGCTAAAGGAAGCTATGAAAAAGGGCTTTCTTATAATCAAATCCACTATAAATGTTTGATTGGTCTATTTGATCTACTCATGCAGCAAAAAGAATACGAACAAGCCTACGAAGTCGTTCGTCGTATCTCAAAATACTTTCCAGCAAATCCAAAACGCTTGGGCCAGATTATTAAACTCGCGGTCTTGACTAAAAAGTACGAAGACATCGAAGCCTACTACAAAGTATTTACCTCCTTAGAGACTCGTAACGAAGAGCTCGTCCGCTATATTTGTGCAGGCCTCATTGTGACCGGGCGATTTTATCTGCAAACAAACAACCGCGACAAGGCGCTTGAGGTCTTTAACTCTGCTGCGGTCTCTGCGGCGGGAAGAACTTTGTTTTTAAGAAAGACGATGGAAGTCTTAGCTGAGTATGAATTTACCCAAGAAGCTAAATCNNTTCCTGAATCGACTCGGCAAGAAACGGATTATCTCGTTTCAAAATTTTTACTCACAGACCTGACCGCCGAACTTGGCGTCACGATCAAACTCGGGCACACGCTTTGGAAACAAGGCCACATCCTGCCCTCACTCACAATGAAACTTGTGCCGCGGTTTTATGAGGCCAAACAGACTGAAAATGCGGAGCAGCTCTTAACTGATTCAATTAAGCTCTTTCCTGAAGAAAAGCCGAACTTTGATCGACTTCGCCTCCCTTCATAAATGCTATGATTTCAACAATTTAGACAGAGATGAATTTTTAATTACCGACTATTTTGGTCTTGTTTCAAGCTATCCGTTCGAGTATAGTTTCGCCGCGGCGAGGACCTATGCGGAGCGAGCAGAAAATTGCAAATAACCCCCCCAATGAAAGTCAC
>DBAE01000292.1 GCA_002291495.1 Bacteriovoracaceae bacterium UBA1018
AACATGACAGAAGCCATCGCCGGATTTGGAGCAACTATTATAGCTGTCATCTTGGGTGCTCAATTTTATCAAATGGAAGACCTCATACCGACTTTAGTTCCGCTGAATGTCCTACTGAGCTCTCTCATCGTTTGGAGATATCACCGAGACATTGACCAGAAAGAACTATGGACTCGTGTTGTGCCCTTTACGGCTCTTGGATTACCTCTCGGCTTAGCGTTATTTCAAATCACACCTGGCCCTTATCTCAAGGGAGCATTTGGACTGATCGTATTTGGTCTCGCTGCTTTTGAGTTGGCCAAGCGTGTTCGACAGGTTGTGATTCATCCCACTCAAAAACCGTGGAAACTCTGGCAAGCCGTTCCTATCTTAATATCGGGTGGAATTATGCAGGGCCTTTATGCATCTGGCGGTCCGTTCGTCGTCTACTACACAAGCAGAGCCATATCGAATAAGTCTCGATTCAGAGCAACCCTCAGCGCCCTTTGGCTCGTTCTTAACTGGATCGTCATGGGTACTTTATTCGCTACCGAAAAAATTGACGTCACAACACTGAAGCAATCTGCCATGCTTTTACCCTCAGTCTTATTAGGAATGTTCTTCGGTGTCCGCATTCATGATTGCGTGTCAGAGAGCACCTTTAAAACTGCCGTCTATCTGCTTCTCGCAATTGCTGGAGCAAGCTTAGTCTTCCGATCGTTGTGACCAAACCAGGTCAAATAATAGGTCTAAAAAGACACATCTATTTCTGAATTAAATAAATACCGTTTAATAAATGCACATTTTATTGCCGTTCACAATACCTGACTATACAATATAGGTATTGCGTTCGGGGGTGGGTTCTTATGAAAAATACATCTATTTCCTTTTTCATTTGGCTCACATGCGCCTTAAGCCTCACTGCTTGCGACATGATGACCACTACAAGCACCGAGAGAGTTTCTAGCCAAAAGAGTCAGAATAATAATACTGATCCTACAATCAATACTCCCGTTGGTGCGGTAACCTTTAATGACTTTCAAAAAGTTATCCAGTCTCGATGTATTGTTTGCCATGATAATACCGTCAACGGAGATTTCCGATTGAGCCAAGACGCTTGGACGATCTCGTCATATATATCTCCCGGCGATGCAGATGACTCCAAGATTTATAATTACCTGATGGGCTCAGATGCTCCAATCGGACCTAAGAACATGCCTAAGGGGCTTTCTGCAATACCTCAAGGCGAAATACAGATTGTAAAATCTTATATCAACGGCTTACGTTCAACGAGCGTTTCGTGCACAGCACCCGAGGGCTTACGCTCTCCAGCAAACTTTCTTAATACATTTGAATTTTCAAATTCGATCAATGATCTTCTCGGAACAACCGGTTGGCACTCCGATATCTTTCCATATCGAGAACGGGATCTGTACGGATTTGGAAATAAGCCGATCGACTTTAAAGAAGACCCAGTCTTTGTCGAAGCACTCTATGACAAAATTGACGGTCTCTTAGAGACAGTTGGTCAAAATACTCAAAACTATCCGGCGCTCTTCTCTTGTGGAAGTACTAACTATACCAACGAGGCCTGCAGAAAGACTTTGGTTTCAAACTTTGCACAAAGGGCCTTTCGTAGACCGCTCCGCACGGGTGAAGCTGATACTATCTATGCGGCAATGAACGACGAAGCAACTGCCCTTGGTAAGATGAAAGCCGCTTACCTGCGTGTTTTACTTGCTCCAGAATTTATGTTTCGAATGGAAGACGAAACAGGCTCAAGTGATTACTTAAGTGACTTTGAGATTGCGACCCGACTGTCTTACCTATTATGGAACACAACTCCGGACTCAACTCTTCTCAACCTTGCGAGCCAAGGACAACTTAAGAATAAAACTGTGCTTGAACAACAAGTACAAAGACTGATTACTGATCCAAAGGCCGCACGTTTTGCAGAAGTTTTCGGTTCCGAATGGCTGACGCTCGAACGCTTGGATCTAGTCGACACGACAAGTAATTTTTCAGAGGCTCTTAGAAGCGACTTCAAAAAAGAGACTGTAGCTTTTCTTAAAGAAGTACTCTTGAAAAGACCGATGCACGAGTTAGTTACTGCAAAATACAGCTTCTTAAACAATCAGCTCGCATCGCACTATCAAGTCTCTGGACCAAGTTCAGCCACACTTCAAAAAACTGACTTACCTAATTCGAGTTATCGACGCGGATTACTGAGCCAAGGAAGTATCCTCGCGATGACATTCCAAGGATTGAGTGACACTAAACCTGTTCTTAGAGGAAACTACGTACTCACTAAGATTCTTTGCGATCGTCCATTAGGTGAGATACCTGACACTCCTCCAATTGATATCTCTCAATTGCCTGCTAATCACACATTTAAAGACATTTTGGCCCATCATAGAAAAAATCCAACCTGTGCGGGATGTCATCAACATATGGATCCCATCGGTTTGAGCTTCGATCATTTTGATGGAATTGGTAAGTTCAGAACAAAATACGGTGCAGCTTATAACTACTTAAATGTAGACACTTCGGAGAAGCTCTACACCCAATCTTTCAGCTCGTCGTATGACATGATGGACCTTATCGCAAGTAACGACAAGTTTTACCAGTGCGTGACAGAACATGCCTATGCTTATGCATTCCGTGCACCCATATCAGTTGCCGACAAATGCACAGTCAAGGATTTAGCAACACAAGTTAGAAGCGGAAGTCTTGGTTTCAAAGATCTTGTTATTAAGATTGTGACCAACGATGCTTATTTGAAACGGGATTAAAAACTTTAGGGGCGTCTATGAAGAAAAAATGGGAACTTGATAGAAGAACCTTTCTACGATGTTCACTGGGTGGTGCCGCCACGATGATGGGGCTTCCACTTCTCAACGAAATGTTGGGTTCAGTTGCTCATGCTGCTGCTAATGGTTATGTGGACGCAAATTTTGTTGCTCTCTTTAAACCACTGGGTTGTGCACGTGATCGTTTTTTTCCGACTCAATTTAACAATGGCAACCTAGGCGTTCATACAGGAGCCAATTGGAATCTCAACACTACTCTGAGTTCGCTCCAGGCCTACAAAGACTACCTCAATGTCTATGCAGGAATAGGATATGCTGCTCGCGGGCACGATCACGATGAAGAAGCAGGAAGGTTTTTAACCTGCCTTTCACCTCTAAACGGATTTAACCCAAACTCTGTAGCCCTTCACACCGCAGGAGTGTCGGGCCAAAATGGTAAATCGATCGACCAGTATATCGCTGATCATCTTGCCAATGAAAATAATCCTTTACGATCAGTCAAGCACTCTCTCCAACTCACGAGTGACTTCCGCGGTGCTAATAAACAACAAAGCAATATTAGTTTCGACAACTCAACAACGGGCAACTTACCCGATTTCGATGTACAAAAAGTCTACGACACCCTTTTCTATGGATATAATCCAGGCGCTACGGCTAATGCGCTGACTGAACGCCAACTCAGAAAGAAAAATGTTCTAGACGATATTTGGAATGCGAGAACAAAATCTCTGATCAACAGCTTAAGCTCCGAATCAAAAGTAAGCGTTGAACAATATCTAAACTCAATCGAAGAAGTAAAAAAGAAGATGGATCAGCTCGCCAATCAGAATCCAACTGGACCTGCGTGCACCAAGCCTGCACGCCCCGGAGTCATTAGCGGTTCGGGCACGGCAAATATCTCCAACTCCCAGTACAAACAGCACGTCGAGATCATGATGGATCTTATGGTGCTTGCACTTCAGTGTAATCAACATAGAGTCATCAGCTACATGTTTGGACCTGCGTATGGAGGCAGTCGTACCTGGAAGGACATCATTACCGTTCCTTCTGATACGCCAAACCGCGCATTAGTTCAGTCTATTCTTAACCTTTCGTGGCACGATCAATCGCACTACGATCAAATCACTTTGGCTGGATACACAGACGCTCAGAGGAAAGAAGCCGGCTACACAGCAGCGAACTTGGTGGATCAGTTTCACATTCAGCGCCTTGCTTATTTTGCTGGAAAACTCAAAGCGGCAGGTTTACTGGAAAAGACCTTTGTCCTTTTCGGCGGAAGTCTGGGCGACTCGGACAGTCACTGGCCGTATTCAGTACCATGCCTCAGCCTCGGAAAAGGAGCAGGAGCAAGAACGAATCGACTCTACGTTTTCCAAAAGTATGCAAAATACGACAGCTATAAAGCAAGTATGGCCAAACTTCATGTCAACATCATGAATGCCTTCGGCGTAAGCTCAGTCAACATGAACAATTACGGAATTCGTAAAGACGAGAATAAAGATGGGGCACCAAGAAAAGTGACCATCGACGTATTTGGATAACTATCTAGACTTTCGACCAGATGACATTGGCGGGCCTGCTGCAATCCTGCAGTAAATTGCCGTGCTCTTACCATCAGCTCAAACACAAACTATTGAAATTATAGTTAATTAAGCAAGCATGAAATACTTGACTTAATTGATTAACTATTTTATAAGTGGACCCGAATGATCGATGTGGTTATTCGTTGAATAACAAAGTTAATACGCCCAGAAGGCAAATACTTAACTTTGTCTTAAAAGGTAAATTTGTATGAAAACCAGTGCTGTAACCATCTTGCTCTGGTGATAACTTCTTTCAACGTTTTATCTGATTTTAATCACGAAGATCTTAAAAGCTTCAAATTCTATTACACCGAATAGAAAAGACACGTAACTTTACACTGAGGTATATATGAAAAAAATCGTTTTATTTGCCCTGGCAATTTCGTCAACGACCGTGTTTGCTTTTGAACAAAGCCCAAAAGGAACGTGTACCGTTTCTTACACAGTTGAAAGTAACGGCAATCGAACAAACGTTACAGACAAATACGAAAGTATCTCGATCGAGACGTGCATTAAGCGTTCAACCTCTCATGTAAAATTAGAAGATTTGACCGAACTCGAGATTTTCCACGATGCACTAAAAGGAAAAGCGCTTCGAATATACTAGTTTTTAACTAAAACCCTGCTCTAAAAAGCAAAATAAAACAGGTCTGACATCACTTCTTCTCTTCACCTGTTTGTTTGAGCAAAACACTTTTCCTCGCAGCGAAGTAAATCAAATTACTCAGTTTTCTCAGAAGCACTTTTTCTTCGCAGCCTCGATCTGCTTGATGACTGTACTCGAGCCTGTACCACCATATGAAGTACGAGCTTCCATGACAGCAATCGGTTTTACTTTTGCAATTACGTCTAAACCAAAGAGCGAACTAAACTCTTGGAGCTGCGGTAGTGTAAGATCCTCTATCCCGATATGCTTTTCAATACAGTATCGCACGATCTTTCCCACCACTTCATGGGCTTGTCTAAACGGAAGATCTTTCGTCACTAGGTAATCAGCAAGGTCGGTGGCATTTGAGAAATCACCTGCGAGTTTCTCAGCCATTTTAATCGGTTGAAATACTGCACTTTCAAGCATCAACTTCATCAGCCGCACACTTGAACTAACAGTATCGAGCCCGTCAAATAAGAAAGTCTTATCTTCCTGTAGGTCACGATTGTATGACAATGGAAGCGCTTTGAGCATCGTCAATGATCCCATCAAAGCGCCATACACCTTACCTACTCGGCCTCGGATGAGCTCAGCAACATCAGGGTTTTTCTTCTGCGGCATGATGNNCGGGGTTGCGCTTCTGCGGCATGATGCTGCTACCCGTGGTGACCGAATCATCTAGACGCACAAATCCAAACTCTGGAGTACTCCAAAGGATCAACTCTTCAGCTAGGCGAGAAAGATGCATCATCATCAAAGACGCATTAGATAGGAACTCCACCACAAAATCTCGGTCAGATACCGCATCGAGACTGTTCTCAGTGACTCCATCAAACTGGAGCTCTTGGGCCACTGAGTGACGATCGAGTGGAAATGAAGTTCCAGCAAGTGCAGCAGATCCGAGCGGCATGAGATTGAGACGCTTCAACGAATCACTCAAACGCTCGTGATCCCTCTCAAACATCCAAAAATAAGCCATCAAATGATGTGCAAGACTCACTGGCTGAGCGTGCTGCATGTGAGTTAGTCCAGGTAGCACTGTGAGTAAATGCTTCTCAGAAGTCGTAATAAACCACTTCTGTAATGATCGAATCTCTCCCTGGAGCGCCTCGATCTCTGATCGGAGATAGAGTCTCGAGTCCGTGACAACCTGATCATTACGGCTCCTAGCCGTGTGGAGCTTCCCTGCCAATGGACCAATCTTTTTGGTCAGCAGGATTTCAATTTCGGAGTGAACATCTTCTGCCTTGGGATTAAAGGCAAATGTTCCCTCTTCTATTCCCTGTTTGAGCTCAGTTTTGATCTCGGTCAAAGCTTTTATGATCTGATCACTCTCGGACTTAAGGAGCACTCCTTGCTTACCCAACATTCGCGCATGAGCAATACTACCGGTAATGTCGACTTCCCATAGACGAGCGTCTACACCAATTGAGGCCGTAAAGATCTCAACTGCTTGGTCTGTCTCTTTTTCAAATCGTCCACCCCAGAGTTTGCTCATACGCGAATCCCGCCCCGTTTAATTACTGCTCTCGTTTATATTTCTCAACCAAGTGGAAATACATGCGTTGTTGTAGTCCAAAATTTTTCACCATGCCGGTGCTTTCTTTTTGGTCAAATGTGGTGCTGTCAAAGGATGCAAGATCTTCTGAGTAAAGGGCCCATGGGCTCTTACGTCCAATGATCGATAGGTTACCTTTGTACAATCGCATGCTCACACTTCCAGTGACTCGTTTTTGTGTGGAGGTGATGAAAGCTTCGAGGTCGTCTTTCAACGGATCCCACCAAAGGCCTGAGTAAGCGAGATTACTCCACTGCGAGTCGATCTTAGCTTTGAACTTAAGTTCATCGGTAGTGAGCACCAAGGCCTCTAGCGCCTTATGAGCTGCCAGTAGCGTTACCGCTGCTGGGCACTCGTAATTTTCACGGACTTTAAGTCCGAGCATTCGGTCTTCCATAATGTCGATGCGGCCAATACCATTGTCACCGGCGATTTGATTCATGCGTGCGATCAGAGCTGCTGGCGAAGCACTCACTCCGTTCACAGCGACCGGAACACCAGCCTTGAAGTCGATTGTCACTTCTTGGACCTTATCAGCGGCTGCTTTTGGGCTTTTGGTCCACTGGAAAATTTCTTCAGGCGGAGCGAAGTCCGGCTCTTCGAGACGACCACCCTCAATAGAGCGACCCCAAAGATTTTCATCAATGCTCCAGATCTTTTCTAAACTTTGTTTAATTGGGATATTTTTCTTTTGCGCATACTCAATCTCCCAAGAGCGAGTCATATTACGCTCACGCACTGGAGCATGAATCGTCGCATCTGGCATCAATGCTCTAATGCCGTATTCGATTCGGAACTGATCATTTCCTTTACCAGTACATCCGTGAGCAAATGCTGTAGCGCCTAATTTTTTTGCTACTTCGACAGCCTTGGCTGCAATCAGAGGACGAGCAATCGACGTGCTGAGTGGATAGCCTTCATAATCGGCGTTGGCTTTGATCGCCGAAAAACAGAAGTTTTCAGCAAATTCTTCTTTGGCATCGACTGTATAATGTTCGGTTCCAAGGATCTTTGCCTTTTCCGCTGCTTGAGCAATATCTTCGGCGGGTTGACCGACATCCACAGTCACGGTGATGACATTTTCGTACCCATAGTCCTCACGCATGAGCGGGATACAAACCGAGGTATCGAGACCACCTGAATAGACTAGGACAACTTGTTTCTTATTTTTGCTCATCACTTATGACCCTTTCTGCTTTTTGGCAGGGGCTCCGCTCCCTGCTTACTTTTTTGGCACAGCGCCTGCTGGACAACTGCTCCTTGCGACATCCTTACCTCGCAAATCATGTTATGCATATATATGCACATAAAATATCATATGCAACACATTTATGCTTGACTGGGGGGTTAAAAATCAATATTTATGCAAGTACCTGCATATTTATGTGCATACTGGAGAGTGAAATGAACGGTCTAAATAGGAAAGTAAAAGTAGGAATCGTTGGGGCTCGAGGCTATTCAGGCCTTGAACTCGCGCGCCTACTTCTCAAACATCCTTCCGCTCAGCTCATGACTTGCTTTGGAAACGACTCTTCTTTCCAATTGGCAAACTACCTTTCAGAAGATTCTGCTAAGCGAGTACCTACGGTCTCGATGACTCTTCTTTTAGAAGAATCAAAAAAACTCGACGTAGTATTTCTAGCTACGCCTGCCGAAGTTTCTCTCGAACTTGCGCCCCAGCTTATCGGACAAGGCACAGACGTAATTGATCTAAGTGGTGCGTTTCGACTCAAGCACGGCGATGCAGCTCAAGACTATTTTAACTGGTACGGCATGAAACACGAAGCACTCGACGTACTCCAGCTTGCAGAGTACGGCTTGGTGCCATGGGCTCAACCTAGCGCCTACACTCAAAATCAGAACCGTGGGCGCTTGATCGCTAACCCGGGGTGTTATGCCACGAGTATCTTGATGGCGATTTTACCGCTTCTTCAAGACGGGGTTATTCAGGCAAACACTCTCGTGATCGACGCTAAGTCTGGAACTTCAGGAGCAGGACGAAAGGCCGCAGAGGGTCTCTTATTTACTGAAGTCGATGGCGAATGTTTGCCTTATAAAGTAGGGAAACATCAACATTTTCCAGAAATTTGCCAATATGCGCAGTTTTTTACCGCAAAAAATCAGGGCGAGAATATCAATCCATTTTTTACAACTAACCTGATTAATGTGCGTCGGGGCATCATCTCCAATATCTATGCAAATCTTTGCACAGAAAAAAATCTCACGAGCGTACAGGCTAGCTTCGAAAATGCATATGCAAATTACCCGCTCGTTAGACACAGCTCTCTAGCCGTTCCAAACGGGCCAAGTGCGGCGCAACTTTTGTCGCTTAAGCAAGTAGTAGGATCTGCACGTGTACACATTCGGTNNCTTTATCTCTTTTCGCTCATTGACAACCTTCTCAAAGGGGCTGCGAGCCAAGCCATTGAGAATTTGAATCGGCTTTTTGATTTTCCCGTATCTCACGGATTGATTGAACAGGAGGGAGTACTATGACCCCAGGACCAGGCATCACCAGAACACCACTTCCACAAGGATTTTCTGCAGCAGGAATCAACTCGGGCGTCCGCAAGTACCGTCCTGATCTAGGCATTATTATGTCTGAACCAGAGTCTGTCGCGGTAGGCGTATTTACACGAAGTGAGTGTAAAGCTGCCCCAGTACTCTATTGCCAAGGATTACTTCCTTCTGCGCATATCAAAGCGATTATCACCAATAGTGGTCAAGCCAATGCGGCAACTGGCCCAGAAGGCCGTGATGCCAACTGGAAAATGGCTGTTGCTGCATCCAAAACCATTGGATGTTTGCCGCACCAAGTGTTGACTGCCTCAACTGGTGTCATCGGCGTACAACTCGCTTTGGATAAGATCAGCGAAGCAATTCCTGAACTCGTTAATCGAGCCGGCGACACTGCAGAGGGGTTTGCTCTCGCAATTTTGACTACGGACTTGGTTCCTAAGACGATCACAACTGTAGTTGAGCTCGATGGTGGACCTGTGCGTATCACCGGGATCTGCAAAGGCTCAGGCATGATTCATCCGAACATGGGGACCATGCTCGGGTACTTACTCACGGATGCGTCGATCCCCTTGCCGATTGCTCAGGACATGATCCGACAAACCTGTGATCAGAGTTTCAACATGATCAGTGTCGATGGAGATACATCGACAAATGATTGTGTGTTTCTCATGGCCAATGGTGCATCAGGAGTAGGTCTTAAGTCAGATGAAGACTTCTACAAATTTAAGAATGCACTTCTCAACGTTTCTCAAGCGCTTGCAAAAGCTATCGCTCGAGACGGCGAAGGTGCAACTCGTTTGATCGAAGTCAATATCACTGGTGGCCAAGATCTCACGCTCATTCGTAAAGCTGCTCGAGGCATCACTGTGAGTCCATTGATAAAAAGCGCAGTACACGGGGAAGATCCGAACTGGGGCCGAATCTTAGCAAGACTCGGAGCTGAGGGCATTCCTGCAGCTTCACTCGATAAGATGTCCTTGCACCTTCAGGGTCATAAGATCTTTGAAAACGGTCGTCCCCTCGTCTTTGACCGAAGCGAAGTGAGAAATTCTCTCCGAGCAGAAACGGTCAAGATTGATATTGATCTCATGTCAGGTGATTGCGAAACCACCGCATGGGGCTGTGATCTCACCAAAAAGTATGTGGAGATTAACACGGAGTACACGACCTAATGAAAAAGATCGATGCAAACACCAAAGATGTTTTGGCAACACTTTCCTACGTTCGGCAGTTTGCCGGGAGCACGGTGTTGATCAAATTAGGTGGAGCCGCTTTACAAGATTCAAATCTTGTAGAGTCGATCTGTGATGATTTGACCTTGATTCGATCCGTAGGAGTCTCCGTCGTGCTCGTTCACGGCGGAGGCCCTTCGATCAATCAAGAGCTCACGTCTAAGGGCATTGCGTGGGAATTTATCGACGGCCAGCGAGTGACCACTCCTGAAATGATGGACGTAATTGAAATGGTTCTCTGCGGTTCGGTCAATCGACGAATCGTGAGAACACTCAATCATGCAGGAGTCCGAGCCGTGGGCATGTCAGGCACAGACGCCTCGACTCTCTACTGCAAAAAATCCAATCCTAAACTCGGTCAAGTAGGTGTCATCGATAAGGTCAATACATCCTTTATCAACTCCATCTTGAACACTCAGACAGATGGCGTCGGATCGATTCCGGTCATCGCCCCTGTGGGTATTGGAAAAAACGGAGAAGCTTACAATATCAACGCAGATTGGGCCGCAAGTCGCATTGCTCAGGCGCTTGGTATTAAGAAAGTGTTTTTCCTTACGGATCAAGAAGGCATCCTAGACGGAAATCAACAACTGATCTCCGAACTCGACGCCGGTGAACTCGAAAATCTCATCGACACAGGCATCGTCAAAGGCGGAATGCTCGCCAAAGTGCAAACTGTGATCCATGCCCTCCGACACGGGGTCAATGACGTTCATATTTTGAATGCTCGACGTCCGCACGGCCTCATCGAGGAACTCTTTACAGCAGCTGGAGTTGGGACAGTTTGTCGACTGCGCTCACGTAGCAGCCATTCAGTTCATTTAACCAAAGCAGGAGAACCTCTGCATGCTTAAGCTCAAAACAAAACATTTTTTAACAGGTGAAGAACTTAGCCAGTCTGAACTCCTGGGTCTCATCGATCTTGCTGAAGAGCTACGTGCTGAACGGAAGGCGGGCAAAACTCGTACAGATCTCAGCGGCAAAAACATCACTCTTCTTTTCGAGAAACAGTCGCTCCGCACACGAGTGAGCTTTACTGTGGCGATGCAAGAACTCGGTGGCCAGGTGGTTGAGCTTATTTCTTCTGTTCGAAAAAAAGAAGAACCAGAAGACACCGTGCAAGTTCTTGCTGGTTATAGCCACGGCATCATGTGCAGAACTCATGAGCACCATATCTTGAATCGAATGGCTCAAAAGTCCCCTGTACCAGTCATTAACGGGCTATCGGATTCTCATCACCCTTGCCAAGTGCTTGCTGATATTCAAACGCTGAAGCAATTTTACGGAAATCTAAAGGGCCTGAAAGTCGCCTACGTGGGAGACGGCAATAACATGCTCCATAGTATGTTGCTCCTCATGCCTTTTCTTGGAATGCATCTCTCTTATGCATGCCCTCCAGGTTTTGAACCCAACGCCTTTATCTTGAAACAAGCAAAAGCACGCGCCAAAGAAAATGGTGGTTCAATCACTGGCACTCACGATCCAGTGGCTGCAGTCAAAGGCACTCACGCGATTTATACTGACGTTTGGACAAGTATGGGCTTTGAAAAAGACGAAGGTGAAAGCGATCGAGAAAAAGCGTTCGAAGACTACCAACTCAACGAAGAACTCTACTCTCACGCCTCGCCGAACGCATTAATTATGCACTGTATGCCGATGGTTCGTGGTAAAGAAATCTCAGAAGCCATGGCAGACCATAAAAATGCCGTGCTCTTTAGACAGAGCGAGAATCGCCTTCACGCTCAGAAAGCATTGCTCTTAGGACTGCTCAGCCAAGCCTAATTAAAAGCATAGGACTTATGCCATCAACCGATTCAAAAGCACGCTTAACTGCCTTGAGACGCCTCCTTGAACAAGGAGAACTCAGCACGCAAGATGAACTTCGCGAAGAGCTCGAACGGCTAAAATTTGTCGTGACTCAGTCGACGATCTCTCGAGATCTCCGACGGATCGGTGCAGTCAAAGCAATTGATAGTGAAGGCCAAACGGTCTACCGCCTGCCAGGCGAAGCCCCAATGCCTGTGGTGGGTAACTCTCTGAGAGATCTCATTATTGATATTCGAAGTAATGGAACCATGATCGTGATTCACACACCGCCGGGATCAGCTTCCCTGATTGCACGACATTTGGATCAAACTCGCCCTGCGGGGATCTTGGGCACTATTGCCGGTGATGACACGATCTTCGTAGCTCCCGCATCGGTGAAAGAAATTAATTCTACCCTTCAGGCGATCGAAGAGTCTTGGTAAAAACGGTAACCGCTTGATCCTGTTATTATTTTAGAAGCTCTCCACAATTCGGCCCGTCCCTAGCACGAACCTCCGAAATAATTCTATTCATCTCTACGGTATAATAATCAGCGGTAAACGATTTTACTCTCTTGGGATTCCAAATCCCTTTTTGAGTCTGAACTTCAGATAAAAGACTTTCGGCTCCCTCGACTGTACGCGGATCTTGCCAAGCATTTAAAATTTTTAGTGCCTTATATCGGATATTGAACTCAGACAGCGATTTTTTGTGGCCACTTCTGACAAAGTTAGCCAACGCGCGTGCAAAATATTCGTCTTGATCAACATCGGCTAGTCGCACTATCAACGATTCAAAAAACTCCGCTTCTGAAAGATCAGGATGCTCAAGGTTCCACAAAATAATCTTTTTTGCATCTGCAGTTGTCGCAGGCTGCTGATAGAGAGTTAAGAGATCATAAGCATAAGCATCAGTATCAAGAATGTCTTTTGCCTGACCCATCAATAACTTTCCAATAACGGCATCAGTTAATCTCCAGTCAACTGTATAGAACTCAAGTACTTCGTTAAGATCTAAAAGAAGATTAGTCTTATGTGCAATATTTTTTGAGATAATATCAAAAACTATTCCGTCAAGATCAGCTTGTAAGCTCTTTTTAAGGGAGGCGCAATAGATCAGCTTTCTAAGAAAATTGAACTCACTATTAACATTATCTGTCTTCTTTAATTCTTCGTAAAGATCGTGAATAGTATCGACTAGATACTTGTCTCGATCTATTTCCTCTGGCAGTCCGTATATTCGATCAAGATAATAAAATGCTTGCGCTCGAGAAAGGACGCTTCTGCTCTGGAGATCCGCTATCATTTGCCTCCTTAGTTCCTTAACTTTCTCCCATGGATATGGCCACTTCTTCACGTCTAGACCGGACTTTTGTCTAGCGTCATAAAGATCGGTGTAACTGTTCAAAGCTAAACTTTTGGACGCGTAATCGGATTTTATATCTTGTATGCGACCAATTAATAACTCTCTAGCATGCTCATCCATTAAAGGATTTCCATTCGCGCCCAAGCGATTGATTTCTAAAATTGGTACACTTTGAGCTGCATTAAGGTGAAAGAATTGGAATAACTCTTCACTTTCCGAATATAAAAATCTGATATTAGGGTCCCAGGCATGAGAAATAAAATATTCTACGCTGGAGTCTTCGGGGAATAGATAAAGAATGGACGCCACAATTTTTGCTTCTGATAAGTCAGACCGAGATCGCGTCGAATTATTCAATGTTCGTTCTACTTTTTTAGAAAAATCAGGTGAATTATCAATTAGTTCGAAAAATCTTTTTTGAACAAGATGATATCCATTTTTAGAAATACTCATCAGTGGCACCCGAGAAAGGATCCGAAACATACGCTCTGAGGCGTCGTTCGACTTTGTAAAATCTGGACAAGATAAAAAACTCATATCAAAAAACTGAAAATTGTTTTCTGCCAGGAGATCGTTGGGAAAAAAGCGCACGAGGCGGGATCTAAAACTTTCCACAGAAAGGCCATCCTCATTCAGTATGAGCCGAAGCTCACTTTCTAGATGAGGCATCCTGAGATCCAAATCGTTCAGAATACTTTCGACGAGCGAACTTTCTCCGTGAACAGTCATAATTGCAAAAGTTCTTAGATATTCTGCAGAGGAAATATCAGAATGAAAAAGACTTTGATTTGCCTGATCAACTTTTATCTCCAAACCTATTGTCTTCAGATTGATTTTCGATCTTATGGTATGTGCACGAGTATGCATCTGCGGGTCGTCGTATCGACGAGAGGCAGAGTATTTTCCAATAACTTTTCTCACCGCTGCGTCTTGGAAAGTGATTAGCTTGTCCGATCCAGAAAAGTCTTGGATGACACTCGCAAAGGCGTCATAGATGGGTCTGTAGTTGATTTGGTTACGTAGTATGGAAATGACTGGCAGTTCAATGGATACGTATCCAAGTTTTGGCGCCGCAATACGAAATCCTTCCAATGTCGCTAAAGTTTCTTCCGAATTCAGCCTCAAACCGTTGATCGTATGAATATAGAAAGCAGCTAGCCCTTGGTCGGTTAAAACCGATGTTCCTTGAAGATATGCTTTTGGGCCTTTTTCGTCTTTTAGATAAAAAACACGCTCCATAGGGCTTTCGGCGTATCCGGGAGCACTTTCAAAGGNNTTACAGTCGTCTCCAAATTCTCCGCGAATAGCGTCTAATGATGGAACTTCTTCCCATACCATGCTTTTCTGAGGATTTCGGATGTAGCCCCTGGGTAAATTTTTATCCTTTATCCAATTTTGTACCAAAACCAACAACCGACTAATCGTACGTTTTTGCAACTTCCCAGGTGGCCAATACTGCTTAAGATGAGCCTCAATACTCCTTCTTAAGGACATCAAATTGGTCAGACGGGAACTGATATCTTCAAAAGTTAGTTGATCCAAGCGTTTTCGAATCAATGTCGGATTCCAGCCAAGATCAGAAGCATCTGTCAGCAACTCTATCAGCGCAACCTCTGTAGCATGCTTCTCAATAGACAGACTTTTCAGGTATTTTTGAATCACCTTCTCTTTAGGTTCGTGAAAAGAATTTAATCCTAAGCCCTGTGGATTTCGGATAGCGACATGAGAAGGGGCATATTCTTCCAAAATTCTAACCTGCTCCTCAACTGAGCTCATAAATAATTGTTCTCGCTTTGAATCTGAAAGACTTCCAGCCAATGCATGACGAAGGGGCTCCGACAGGCTGGTCGATAAGTCCGACATGATTTGTCGAGCGGACTCCAAATCCGTACTTGAATTCAGAAGTGAAGCCTTTAAGTTCGAAACGAAATTTTCAAAAGACTCGTGAGTTTTTGAATAGTCTTTTTCCTCGGAAGGTTCCTGCGAAAGACTAATCGTCACTTGCATGGGGTGAGTTTGCGACTTTTTGAATTTCTTAAGCTTTGGATCTAGATTTTTTCGAATGGTATTTTGCTTCTTCAATATTTTTAACGCTTCAGAGAAAGAAACGCGAGCCTTGATAAATAGGTCGGGAACATACCTTTGTGCCTTAACCAAATAATCAAATCTTTGCGCGTCAGTACTCAATGGCTCGGCTTGCGAATTCGTTTGACCAAACGTGGTATTAACGAAAGCTAAGAGTACCAGCAGGCAAGCAGGTAAGAATGTTGCGTTAAAGCGACTGAGGTGGAGATAATACACGACCGCTGTGTAACATAATTAATCCATCATTTAAATATATGACTTAATTAATACGATATAGACTGCTAGGCCGCTCCATAGTCATTATTCCATTTATATTTCAATAAGTTAGCTTCTAAAAATAGTATATTATTTTAGTCAACATAGTCCTAGTGCATGTGCTATAACGCCTCCAGAGTGTTATCCAAGCAAAAATCCCTATTATTCTCTTTGCCCTTCGTATCGTTCGCCCTAGGACTCCTGATCCTAGTCTCCGCCTGCGGCCGAGAAACAAACAAGGACAAGTGCTCACGACCTGATGGGCACCCGGTCGAAGACGTTGCCGCTCAAGATATTGCATCACTCAGTAGTTTCAATTCTGTAGGCGCAATTGAGTTCGATCGAGAAAATAACAATACTTTTTCCCAAGTGTTTGGCGGCACCTCGGGCAAACATGTTTCAAAATTCTTTTCAGATCGTATTGAAACTTGGGCAGTTGGAAACCCCAGCGATGTATTTGTCTTTAGTGCCAACAACCTGAAATATGAAAACTGGCTTAAACCAAAATCTTCAGTAAAATCCGCAATAACAGAACCTGCGATGGTCGGATCTGTTTTAGCCTTCAATCTTTCTCCTCTTCTGTGGATACAAATGTTACTCGAAAACCATCCGTACATCGTAGTTTACGTTAAAGGAGAAACCGTTTCCATCCAGTCAATACGCGACGGACTCATGGTGATCACCGAAAACTACCCTCAGTACTATCAAGCCAATCAATGTGACTGGAAAGAAGTCCCGCAGACAGAGCGTCAGGCCATACTTATCCACGAAGCTAGACATTCGGATTGCACAGGAGGCATTTCAGTCGCTGAACTTGAAATATTGCGATCGGCAGAAAACAAAGAGGACGCTTTCACAAAATTTCAGAATAGGCGATGCGGCCACCTCCACGTCAAATGTGAACACCTTCCTGAACTCAAAGGAGTGGAAGCCTGTGATCGTCACGCCTGGGGAGCTCATGCTGTACAAAGCGTATTTTTAGGGGCAGCCATTTTGAATACTCAGGATCAGACTGCCAAACAACGCCTGAAGAGCACATTTCTTGAAATGATGTCTCGAATTGATCTTCCAGATTCTGAAAAAGCAGTGCCACCAGACATGTCTAGCTCGGGAGTTTATCGATGAAACGCCGCACACTTTGGATCCTCATCATGACTGTGTTTGTCACCGTAGCTTTGGTCCTAACGAGTCGATCTCGGCACCAAGCAGATCTCAATGAAGGGCCCCCACTTCAACAAACCACGGCCACTGAATCAGCACCCACTCCTTCTGCCTCATCGACACCTCGATCTGGAGTAAATCACGACATAGGTAGAAATAATGCGCCGAAGGCTGCCAATCGAATTACGGCACAAAATGATTCTATCCCTTTACCAGAGGTCGAAGATTACCGTGATCAAGCAGAAAAAAATCCGCATTCGACACCGGAAGTAGTGCTCAAGTTTGCAGCTCAGATGGGTCCTAAGATGGAGGCTGCTTTTAACTCCGAAGAAGCCGCCTTAGCACTTATGCCTGAGCTGAAAGACTGTGCTCTGCAAGCTGAGATACGATCTATTCGAGCGCTTTGTTTTTCGAACGTGGTGGAACTTGAAACTAAATATCCATCTCTCCAGAATCCAAGGAAAGAACTCGAATCTGAAATGGACTCAGCTACTTTAGAGTTGGCGCGAAAACTTCCAAAGATGTGACAAACTTACTCAATGAATCATATGATCATTTTGATGTGAAGGCTGTTGTCCTCGCCTTTCGAGAAGCTCTTCTGGAGACCACTCCCTTGAGCCACGGACATTTTTAATTTCAAGAATTTGAGATGCCCAACGATTGAGGCTGTCTACGATTTGAAAGCGATTTGGAAATATTTTTTCATCCAACGCCACCATCGCGCCAGGAGACATAAGTAGATGAAAATCACTGAAGATCCCCAGAAAAAGCTTTACGTGCGCTTCCTCACGAAAACTACTTTTCTCGAGGAGCTCTTTGATGGCGTCGATCAAGTCCGGGTTTCGGGTTAGAGAATTGACACGGTAATATTCATGTCCAGCGACCCCTACGTCGATCATATAATCCGTAAGCAATCCAATGAGCAAAGCTTCTGCTCCGTAATGTTTTACAAACTCGGTTCGATTTTTTGGAGTGACATCTTCGAGTAAGTCAGCCAGNNCTCCTGAGCGTGTGGCTTGTTCAGTTCCTTTTTTAATTCTTTTTTTTGTGCTTCTGACGACATCCTCACCTCGGAGTCTACTTTATTTTAATCCTACAATATAAGCGATCCACGCATAGGAGTTGTCACCCTGCTCCATGGGTATGTACTCTCCGGTGCCCTCACCCTTATGAGTCGTCTCCCAATAGACGATGACCTTGGAATAGCCCACTTCTTCCATCGCTTCGCGGATTTCCGGGATACTCCATAAGCGCCAATCGTAAACAAATGCATTTTCAATTTGCTTGCCATTCGGAAACCGGAAATGAATGGCATACTCAGCGTAGTTATTAATTGGATCAAAAGACTTCTGATGCCAAACGTAAGAGAACACTCTCTTACGTTTCTTGAAAAAAGGTTTGGTCTCTTTCATTTCTTCAATCATGCCGGGCCCCCCCGACATTTCGAGAATAAGCGCGCCCTCTCGAGTCATCGAATCCAGTGCGGCTTTGAAGTACTGTTTTAGAGTCTTGCGATCTTTAAAAACAAAAAACGAAAAATTGCCGACGGCTATGAGATCACTTTTCGCCTTTGTTGGCTTGAGGANNGCGGTTAGTTTGGCGTAGTGATGTTTCTTCCCATAATCGAGGGGTTCTTTGGCTAAATCGAGCGCCAATGCGGTGTTGGCAGGATTTCTCAGCACCCAAGCACAGGCGGTCGCAAAAGTACCACAGAAGTCTTCACGAAAACTGATAGCGTCACGGCCCCGGTTTTTTTTATATAGAAATGCTAGCCAGCGTGCGTCCGTTTCCGGGCTCTGCACGGACTCAATATAGAGCTCATACTTATTTGGGAGAGATTTCATAGAACTCTAGCGGTTAAGTCGCTTTGTCGTTAAACTCAAGGGAAATATGTCCAAGCTTAGACATCTCATTAGTCCTTGGGTGACCTTAATCTTTGTTACGGGTTGCTCAACCTCAACCAAGCCTTGCTCCAGCTCGGGTGATACAAGTTGGAATCCACCGATTCCGCTCGAGATTAAGGGTAACCGCCAATGCCACCAAGCTAAGCAAAAGGATGGAAAGTACTTAAACCATGGCAAGTATGTGGAATGGTACAAAAACGGAAGTATAGCCATCGAAGGCGAATTTAAAGATGGCAAAAAAGATGGCGTCTGGGTCCAGTACAATGAGAAAGGCCAGAAGATCCTCGAAAAGAAGTTTCGCAATGGAGTCGAGGTTTCAGGTCCGTAATTGAGACAGACCGTTTGGATTAACTCTCTCTGGCTTCACTAGTTCTGACTTCTCTGAGTCCAAGTCTTGTACGGCTCACGGTCATGATATCAAAACTACCTTTAACTGAACGCCCCCGTGAACGATGTATTAGCCAAGGTGCCCATTGCCTTAGCCTCAGAGAATGCATCGCAGTCATCTTGGGAAGTGGACCCAGAAACCTAGGAGCTCTCGGCGTTGCTTCTCAAATACTTGATCTTCCGGGCATAGGATTAGAGCCCATCGAACAAGAGAGGGCTTTTTTTACCGCTATGGAGGTTTCAAATCTCACTCATCTGGCAGAAGTGCGAGGTTTAGGACCCTCTGGTCGAGCCAGAATCTTAGCCGCCTTTGAGTTGGGCCGTCGCTATAGTGTGTTTAGACAGCAGACGGGTACCGAACGACCCCTTCCTGCGAAACTACGCGCTGCCGATCTCCGCAAGCAAGCCGTGGCCAAGATTTCTATGGATCGCCGAACGGATCCACAAGAGAGGCTTGCCTTCGTTCCGATTTATAAAGGTGGCCAGGTTGGCCAGTTTTGCTTGGTTGAAAAAGGTGTAAGAACTCATGTGAATATTGATCCCCTAGAGCTCTTTTCCAGACTCCTAGCTCTCCGGCCTCATCACTTTATACTTTTTCACAATCATCCTTCGGGAGACTTAACTCCATCAGCCGCAGACTTTGAACTCACTTTGAATGTCCAAGAGCTGGCTGATAAATTTGGAATAAGGCTACTCGGTCATGGCATCGTCTCTGGACAAAGTGATAATTGGATTGACCTTTAAAAGCGGTATGCGATGAAAGAGTCAATGTGCGAAAACTGTGGCAAAACGCTCGACCTTTGTGTCTGCTCCGATATTACTGAGCTTGCGACTCGACTTCATGTCTTAATTCTTCAACATCCCCAAGAACCCGATAAGGATCTAGGTTCTGCTCGCTTGGCACATCTCTGTTTGCCTAATTCGACACTGAAAGTTGGTCTCTCTTGGCCCAACCTTAAGAAAGCACTTGGAAGAGAATCGAGTCCCACCCGATGGGCCGTACTCTATTTGGGAGCAGGAAAGAAGAGTGCAGATCGACCAGGACCCAATAAGGACAGCTCCGCTCTCACCTTGGTCAATAAACAGGGAGTTCCCCTTCCCAATCAAAAAGAGCTCCTGGCAGAACTCGAAGGCATCGTGATCTTGGACGGGACCTGGAGCCAAGCTAAGACACTTTGGTGGAGAAATGCGTGGCTTCTGAAACTTCGCCGAGCAATTCTCACCCCACAAAAGCCATCCCTTTACCGTGAGCTCCGTAAAGAACCTCGAAAGGAATGCCTTTCGACGATAGAGTCCATTGCCCAAAGCTTGAGCGCTTTAGGTGAGGACGAAAAAATTGAAAAAGGATTAACTGAAGTTTTCAAAAAACTTCTGGATAAACAACGTCAGCGCTTATCCGCTCGTCGAAATTCGAATCGAAGTTCGGCTCAAACTTCAACGAAACCGGACTAACGTTTTTTCTGCATGTTTTGGAGCATATCCATGGCTGCTTTGAGCTGGGCATCCATGTTCTTGCCCCCGCCCTTTGCGCCACCCGCTCTACCACCGAAGTTTGGCATTCCACCACGACCGCCGCTACCTCGGCTCATGCCAGACATCATTTGCTGCATTTGAGCCATGGCTTGGTTCATGTCCTTTGCCCCTGGAAATGCCATCTTCATCATTTGCTCGCTTGCGCCCTTGAGCTTGAGGAAGACGAAAACATTAACTGCAGTAAGAATCGCAACACAGATCCAACTAATAATAATCCAGATAGACATATATGCGCGGACCTTAACTCAGCTCATAGGGCTGCGCAAGGTCTGAGGAGTCGAAACTCAGGGCCAGAACACTGGAGCGGGGTTTTCATTCCAGGGCCCTAAACATTTGCGACAAAGATGTTGAGGTAAATAGTGTGCTTTAAATCCGTCAACCTTTGGATCGAAGAATAATGAAAGCGACCATGTATTGAGTAAGCGCAGAGTTTCTTGGTCGTCCTCTGGGATATCTTCGAGAGGGAAAGTGACGTTTAAAGCTAATTTATGGGTTGGTAACTTAAATCCAAGCGTCTCATTGGCTTCAATATCGAGTCGAGAGCTGAAGCACTCACGTGTTCCCCCGTAGATGGACTCAAAGACAATTTCCCGCGGCACTGGAATGGTCGGGGTCAGAGTTTTCAAACAAGCTGGCGTGGCTTCTTCCTGCTCGAGCTCAAGAAAGGGTACCAATTCCCGCCGTAGGCGAAAGATCGCGTTATAGGGTTTATTAATAGTTCTCAGGCAATCCCGTATGGCTCCAAGCTGATAGCCTTCAAACAATGCCGAAGGTTGCATACAATCCATCTCCACACTTCCCTCTCGAAGGGGGCGACGAACATGTAAGTTTTCTGGAATCAGGTTGGATATCACATACTCGTTTTTTGGAGTGGAAGCGCATCCAGCAGTTAAAATAAGCAATGTGAAAATTGCACGAAGTGTTCGCATCTTACTTTCATCATCTCTGAAAACACCCTTCTGCCAAGCATAATCCACAGCCTATGCGTTTAAGCAGGCGGCATGTTCGTTGCACCGCGCCCGGGCCAAGGGGATGTCTATGAGATCGATGGATGCGGTAGCTTCGGGATTAACAGCACTTATTCTTATTTCAAACGTAGTAGGAGTTATTAGTGGACACACCGATAAAGCCCCAGCTTTCCACTCTGCAGTAGAAAAAAATGCCACACACTTAGCGAGCGCATCGGCCACAAAACAAAACCAGCTCCACCAGATCGCTCATCGAGTACAATCCAAGTCTCGCAGAGCTTCAAAAATATTCTAACTGTGTAGAAAAAACGTGGCACTTCCGTTGCAGATTGCGGATTCGCTTGGGGGAATCGCCATGAAAAATCTAGCTCTTGTAACAGTTGCTCTAGTTTCATTTACACTCACTGCTTGTGGTCCAGCCGCAGCAAGCCGAGAAAAACAAGAAGCTGGCTCAGCGCAGCCAGAGATGGTTTTTGCGGAAGGTTGGGACGGACTCGTTATTACTAGTGGTGGTGACTCTGTCGGAAGAACACAAATTGATCTTTCTACAGGAGCCCACTTTGATGTTGGCCGCACAGCCTGCGCTGTGCCTCAGTCTGGAGCAATCAATAACATCGAACAATGGAACAAACTCGCTCATGCAACCAATGAAGCTTTGAAGCTCCCGCCACTTTCTGAGGAGCGTTGTTTTACTCATCCACGAGTACCTCGAGGATTTGATGAGTCCGTGGAGGTCAAAGTAGGTACCGGAAAGCAAAAATTGATCGCCATGAAAGGCGTTGAATATTGTACTAAGATTCCGGATGAGGCCATAGCGCGGGATATGATTGACGGACTGAACCATGTAGTAGCTACAGCGTTGATGGAAGACTGCCGCTAATCTTTTCTTTAATCCAATGTCGTTTTGATCTGACTGAGGGCTTCGAGCATCGAAGCCCTTACTTTTATCATCAAGGCGTCGATACCCTGATCACTGCTATCTGTAATAGAGATGGGCGGAAGCACCTTAAGCTCTACTTCTCCATCTCCGAAACGCATTTTACGTGGATTAACAATTTCCTTCAGGGGAGAGCTCACTACCGGTACGATCGGCCACCCCGCTAAATGCGCCATATGAAATGCTCCTTTTTTGAAAGGAAGAAGGCCCTCCATCGCTCGATTGCGGGTGCCTTCAGGGAATATCCAAATCGATACGTCATTCGCTTTTGCATTCGCAACTGCGCTTTTTAGACTCTGAATGGCTTTAAATCTGTTTTTCCGATCGATCAGAATATTCTTCGACGCAATATAAAAGAGACCAAAAAAGGGAATCCATTTCAGTTCCTTTTTCCCAGTTACGACTGTTCGATGGGGGTAAATTGATCCAAACGTCGCCATGTCAAAACCTGACTGATGATTCGCTACGTAAATGCAAGGCTGGTTCTTCTCAAGATACTCCAGTCCTGAACATCGTACTCGGACATTTGTTATTCGAGTAAGCCCCCAACCAAAAGCATGTCCAAAACTTCGATCGAGATTTGGATCTCCCCAGCGGATAAGGCACACGAGTAAACCCACGGTACAGCAAAGCACCAACCACAGGACCATCAGCAAAATTCTGATAAAAAAAAGAACGGGCCTCATAGAGACCCGTTCAGAAAACCACGCATTCTAGTTTCTGTCCATCAATAGAAAGTCTATCGTCCTTTTAAAATTTCTTGGACTACCTTGATATCGAGATATCGGTTTCGACTTCCTGGAGTAACCTGAGTCGGGTTGACTACATAGCTGACAAAATCAGGATGATCCTTCTCCGATCGTCCCGTCCAAATCCCAAAGTCAACCTCGATACCTCCATCCGCAGTAGGTTGGCCATATAAGTCGTAAGTGTAGTTGAACGTGCGCTCTTGAGTTCCGACAAAGTCAGAAGGACTCTCCAGATGTGCAGCGCCTTTCAGAGTCAGATCGACGTGCATGACTCGAGCATCTCTTGAGTCTTTACGAATAGTCATCTGCGCTTGATAAATAGGCGCATACCAAACCCCATCCGCGGCGTCATAGTCCATGATAAAAGCTTGTTTCTTCTCAAACAAAACAGCCTGAAGAAAACGGTGAAATTGATCGGGATAAATATCTTCTAAATCCTCTTCAGTACGACGTTCTGGATTTGAACCAAATCTTTCGCCAAATACAGTCTCACCATGAGCTGACTCGTATGCCTTNNCCTTGAGGATAAGTGCTTTTTGGTCTCCGACAGAAAAGTTCACTCCTTTGAGTTTGATCTCTGAAGTAGGTTCAGGTTCTAAAATAGAAGCCAGGGCCCACGCGCCGAGATGCCCAGACCATCCACTCGCGTACTCGTCGAAAATATTATCTCGCTCAAAGTCTGCAGCAGTTGAATTTACGTTGTGAGCTTTGCTCGAGTATTTGTCGTATTTCTGAAGTGGAGATTTATCATCGGAGAAAAGGTAGGAGCTGTTAGCCGGAATCCAATACGCAGACCAAGGCCGACGACTTGCTTCTGCACTTAGACTTCCTGCCTCAACGACAACAGCTTTTCCGAATGAAGCTGTTACGCCTAAGAGATCGGCTCTTCGATTATGGCGACTGTCTTCAAGACCTCCTGACACTTCAGCTTCATCAGGTACGATCTTTCCGCATGCAGTCCCGAGTAGGGCTAATAAAATTAAACAAACAGAGTAAAATAGATTTCGCTTCCGCATTGCTGCTCCCCCTTTTGGACTTGAAGCAGTGTGCAATCGAGGTGCCAGCCAGCTATTGAGCAAAACGCAAAAAAAACGTGTCAAGCATGCGGATTACACATGACGTGACACGTTTTAGTGGTCGATAAAGACCGCACGGCCTGCGCGGTCGAATCTAAATCTAGAGTCGGTAGACCAATTTGATCGTCGCGACTTAATTACTTAAGTTGCATTACACGTGCCAAATTAATCCAAATTGTAGCGACGTCTTTTTCTCCAGAGCGTACTTAAATTAATTCCTAATACGCTTGCCGCTTCTTCCAGCGTGCGCGTCGTCATAAGCACATGCTGGATATGCTTTTTCTCTAAGTCCTCTAAACTGACATCTGAAGGCGTTACAGCCAACATACTATTTGGAATCGTTGGACTCAGTGGTGCCGCAGAATATTCTAATACGCGATCCGGCAAATCTTCGACTGTGACGAGCTCGCCAGAACAAAGAATGGCTGCTCGCTCAAGTGCGTTTTTCAATTCTCTGATATTGCCAGGCCATCCATAACTCTGAATTGCACGCTTAGCGGCTTCATCGAGGCCACGAGGCTTACGGCCAGTCGCCATAAAGGATCTCGCTAAGAGCTGTTCGGCTAGACCAATAATGTCTTCAGGTCTATGCCGTAGAGATGGCATGTGAAGATCAATAACATTGAGGCGGAAATAGAGATCTTCTCTGAATCGACCTTCACGCACTTCTCGCTCGAGATCCTTATTAGTTGCAGCGATAATGCGAACATCGACGTGGATCGTTTTGGTATCACCTACTTTTTCAAACTCACGCTCTTGTAAGAACCGCAGAAGCTTTGTTTGAAGATTAGGCGAAATTTCTCCAATTTCATCCAAGAAGACCGTTCCCGTATCTGCTACTTGGAGACGACCCATTTTATCCTTCACAGCTCCTGTGAACGCACATCTTACGTGACCGAAAAGTTCGGACTCGAGTAAGTTCTCAGAAAGTGTCGCACAATTCACGACTGCAAACGGGCCTCTCGCGCGAGGACTCTCATCATGCATCATCTTGGCAAGAAGAGTTTTTCCCGTTCCACTTTCACCTGTGATCAAAATGGTTGAATCTGTTGCTGCGACCTTTTTCGCAGTATCCAACAACTTCAACATTTTCGTATTGTGAGAAACGATTGCAGAAGGTTCGGAAAGAGTATCCACCTGATCGCGCAGTTTGACGTTTTCGTCTTTCAGTCTGCGGTACTCTTCGATGCGCTCAATTAAATGATCGAGCTGCTCGGGAGTAAAAGGCTTAACTAAATAATCATAAGCACCATTTCTCATGGCTGAAACTGCAGTATCAATCGTGCCATAAGCAGTCATGATCACAACGGTCGCAGAAGGAAAGTACTCCCTGGTCTTATTGAGTAGATCGAGTCCACTCATGCCGTCCATCCGAAGGTCGGTGAGCAAAATGTCTGGCGCCTGTTTACGCATCAGCGTAATCGCCATTTCCCCACTGTCGGCAACCTCCACTTGATGTCCGCTAGCCTTTAGCGCGGCCTCAATTGTACTGCAGATGCTTTTTTCATCATCAACTACGAGCAGACGTGACACCTAAGTCTCCCTTCAAATTAGAAACTGCACTACTACTAGACTCTGCTCCTTTGCTCTTCTTAAGCGGTAAGGTAAAACAGAATTCAGCTCCACATCCTGGCTCACTCGTGAGCCAGATTCTCCCACCATGGGCGACGATAATCTCTCGAGCTATCGCCATTCCCATTCCCACACTGCCCGTCCTTGCAACTCGCAGATCATAGAATGGGTTAAACTTATCAAAAATTCTCTCTTGTCTAGCCTTCTCGATTCCAGGTCCATTATCTCGGATTCGAACTTCAATATTTTCGTCTTTCAATGCCACATCAATTTCTACCTTACCTTCGCGAGGCGCGTGCCTAAGAGCGTTGGTAAGTAGATTAGAAAGTGCCCACGAAATCTTTGTAGCATCTACCGATAGAAGTATCGAAGGTTGATTGACGATTCCGTGGGTAACCATTTCAACACCACGTTCAAACGCTTGAGGCTGAAATGACTGTACGGATTGGCGTATGAGCTTATTGATGTCTACCATCTGAAGCTCAAGCTTCTGAGTGAGCGCATCAAATTTCGAAACTGATAATAGATTATCGATCAAACCTCTCAAGCGATCTACATCCGATGCACACGTTTCGATCAGCGATCGTTGAGTTTGATTGGGGATTTGATCGATTGTTTTTTTGAGAAGCCTGGTTGCCATNNCAATAAAGTGTCCCTTAGCTTCTTGCCCCTCTTTAGCCAAAGTTACATCTTGGGCCAAGATGAGTGTATTGGCTTGCCAGCGGTCTAAGAGCTGTTCAACTGGACCATCAAATGCGTGCTCAACCTGTTCAATAATTTCTTCCGAGATTGGATAAGATCGGAGCAAATAATAGAGCTTACGATTGTCTTCGAGCTCAATCTCAAACTCGACAGGCATTGTTTTCTGAAGAGATCGTGCAACTGCTTTCATGCCTTTTGCTTGGTCACCGGTCAGCTGGTTGGAATTCAGTGATAGGCCTTTCCAAGTTGTCCCTCTAGGTAAGGTAAGAATCCTCTCACCTACCGGATTGACATAGAGCAATTCATCATTGCGTAAGAGAAAGATCCCATCTGAGATGGATGCTGCGACAATGTCTGCACGTCTTTTTTCAAGCAATAGTCTTCGCACATTGATTGCGCGGTACCCACGTAGTCGATTCAGTAACTGCTCAAAACTTGCGACGACACGAGTAATCTCAGGCGCATCCCAACTAAACTTAGGCAGTGCTGAGTGCAAATCATCTTCAATGTTAACTCCATCCAATGCCTCAGCCAAAGCTGAGAGTGGTTTTGTTACAAATGAAATAATACTAAAGGCCGCTGCGATCAGAATTAAAATGAATAGCGCCAGTAAAATGATCCCGACACGGATAAAATTTTCTTGGTCTTTACGAAGGTTATAGGCGGAGTCGTAAGTATTAATTTGCTTTTGAGAGAGGATCGAAGCAACCGAAGCTGCTACATCATCAAAACGTTCACGACGAATGGGATCGTTTACTGATCGTGGAAGCACATCCAAGTAGAGATCAAATCTGCGGTTCAGCTCTAAGAGAAGTTCTTCTTGCTGAAGGGTTGGTGTTTCGCCCACGGATTCGCGGGTCAGGCGATGAAACTCACCTACGAGCTCATCAAAAGAAGCACCTTTGGTCCAAGACAGATGTTCGATCTGACCCAGGACTTGTCTCATTTGGAACGTAGCTTCGAGCTCCGAATGCTCCATCAAAGAAGTTTCAGTAGCTCTCACTGCTAATTTATGTTGCTGATAAAGAAGAAAAGCCGACCCCGCGATCATAAGGATCATCAAGAAGCTAAACAAAAGCCCCAGACGTACCTTGATCGAAAGATCTTTAAACGCAAAACGTAATAACCCAAGTTTCTTTCTCATAGTCGACAACTCTTCGTGTTGACTAAGAAAAAGCTACCCAAGTCAGACCCCCTAAGTCCGAACGTGCGTTTGCTTCGCCCTAATACCGGCAGGATTAAAAGCGCCAAAAACTGCTCCCCCTCAAGAACCGTTTATGTTTCCGATCCTCTACCTAAACGAGAGTCATTACGCAATTGCTATACCGAAAAAAATTGTGTGAAATTACCTACATTTAATTACTTTAATGCACAGCGAATTTTTGTTCATCGTGCAGTTTCATCAATGCAATTTGCAATCTTTGGCGAAAACAGGCTTAGGCGAGGTCGCGATTTCTCATAAGTAATCCTGCGGCAAGACCCACAGTTAATGCCGCGATTGCAAGAACAACAGGCTTTTCGCGACCAAAGGATTCAAGCTTTCTACTCATTCCACCAATATCAAGACTTTCGACAAGTTCATCCACTTGACTACGGACCTGATCAAACGCTTGAGTCACATCACTGTTTACTTCACGTAAACGAGAACGATCTATTTTTTCCATTGCAGCATCTCCTTGTAGATACCAGCTAACAGCAATGGTTGTGCCACTTTCAAATCCTCGCTTGTTGCTCATGAACCTTGCAATAGAAGGCTGCAGATTCAGAACAGATAAAACGCACTTAGGAGATTTAAAATGGAAACAACACGATTTCAAAATGATCAGCCCATCGATGTAGGAACTTTAGCCATGTTGTTCATTGCAGGGTATGCAGTGGGATCGGGTCGATGGAAGATGTTGCTCGGACCAGGATCAACAATTTTTAGACAACTTGGTAATGTTGCCTATGACGAAGCATTAAAACACTTCCGCGAGTACAAAAATACCCGCTCCGATACACGTAATAATGACGAAGGGACTGGGCTCAAATCAATTGCTCAGAACTACGCAGCTTCTCACCCGACTTCAGGTTAAGAAGGCTACGACAAAACTAGCGAGAAACGGCGGTAAGGTAGCCTCGATGGCGACCTTGCTGCCGCTCTTCGAAGGTTTGACATCTCGTGCAGAGCCGGGCTTCTGGAACCGCTAAGAGTCGCTTCACAGGAATGTCCTCGTCGCAATCCTCACACATTCCAAATGTTCCGGTAGCGAGCTTAGCCAACGCACGCTCAATTGCGTCAGAGTCGCGTTTACCTTGCTCAGCTAAAGAACGATCCCGATCAATCTGTTCGATCGT
The DNA here is from genome assembly GCA_002291495.1 of Bacteriovoracaceae bacterium UBA1018. GTDB lineage: Bacteria > Bdellovibrionota > UBA1018 > UBA1018 > UBA1018 > UBA1018. The sequence continues at coordinate 29,169 of DBAE01000292.1, forward strand.
CTGAGCCATGTCGATGATTTCTGCTTGCGGAAGCATTTGATCATCTGACCCAATGTCTTGTCGAAGCAAGGTTGTCGCGCGTGAACGTCGACTCAATAAAAGATTTCTAAGTTGTAATAAAGTACTACCGTCCATGAAGCCTCCAGTCAGTGCGGAGGATCTGCGATTTCTATTCCAGCATTAGTTTTCGCATGTTTTTAGGTAAGCTTGTAGGTAACGACTTGCGACAGGACGTCCTATTTTCTTCATAAAACGCGCACTATTTTCACAGAGTCGATTGAGATCAATGCCTGTGCTGACGCCTAAACCATGCAGCATGTAGACAAGATCTTCAGTAGCGAGATTACCAGCTGCACCTGGGGCAAAAGGACACCCACCTAACCCCGCTGCAGAACTATCTACAGTGGTTACTCCCAGATCAAGAGCACGCAATGTATTAGCGAGTGCAGTGCCTCGGGTGTCATGCAAATGCACCGCAACTTGTTTTCGCGGGAGCATCTTCATCACGGGCCTAATGACTTTTTCAATATCGATGGGCGTGGCCACTCCGATTGTGTCACCAATGGAGACTTGGCTCACACCCAACTCTGCAAGTCTTTCCACTACTTTTAGGGCTTGTTTCGGGGCAACTTTTCCCTCAAATGGACAAGCAAACGCGGTGGATACATACCCTCGAACTTTGATTTTGTTTTTCTTGGCTATTTTGATGACTTGCGCAAACTCGACGAGTGATTCATCAATCGACATTCCAATATTCTTTTGAGCAAAACTCTCAGTGGCCGCGGTAAATACAGCGATCTGCTTCACTCCCACTGATATTGCTCTCTCAAGCCCTTTTAAGTTAGGAACAAGACTCCAAGCGCGCGCTTTATTTAAATTGAGTTTGCCGTTTTGTATCGCCTGATAAATCTGATCCGTATCCGCCATTTGGGGAACACGGTCAGTCCGTACAAAAGCTCCAAGTTCAAGTTCAGTGACGCCAGAGTCAACTAAACCTTGAATCAGTTCAATCTTATCAGAGGTCGACACCGCGCGAGGCTCATTTTGGAGCCCATCTCTTACGCCAACCTCAAAGACTGTGACTGAAGATGCCATATTATTTTTTCTGCTTTAAGTCGACTAACCGGTCGCCTGGTGAAAGTTGCTGAGCCTCTTTTACAAGTATTGAAACTACTTCCCCAGCATACGGAGCTTTGATTGCAAATTCCATCTTCATTGCTTCAACTAAGACCAAAGGATCACCTTCTGCTANNCTGTGCGATCAGATCAGCCTCACTTGCGCCAGTCACACCGCCGCCTGCTTCAATCGTCTGAATCTGACCGTGCCACAAGTGGCCATCTAAACTCAGACTGAGCTGATCTCGTGACTGAGACACGGCGATCTTTTTTCGAATGATTTGGCCGTCTACTTCTTGCTCAGCAATGATCCATCCACCCGGACGCTTACTAAAGGTCCAAGTCTTCGAGGCTTTCGGAAGTTCTGATTTTTTCCCTGAAATTTTATAAAGCTCCTTCATTTCCGACTCCATTCATTCATAAACGGGGAAACGATTTGGGAGGGACCTGTGTTAGACAACCCTAAAGCTCGTGAGCCTCCTTGAGCTAATCCTGCCGCACGAGCATCACTTAATAATGTCAATGCTTCTGCATCTGGTACTGGAGCATATTTGGAGTACTCCGTTCCGAGATAACCAGTATGCACTCGACCTTCTTTGACATGCGGATCATCACATAAGGTACGTAAATAATGTTGGTTAGTTCCGAGACCCAAGATGACTGTTTCATCGAGCGCATATCTCATACGAGCTACTGCATGGTCTCGTGAACTTGCAAACACAACGAGTTTGCCCAGCATGCTATCAAATTGAGTTCCAATGGTTTGGCCTTCTTCAATCCCACTCTCAATACGAATACCTGTGCCTGTTGGCCATTTCAGTTGACTGACTTTTCCTGGCGTAGGCATAAAACCTTGTGAAGGATCTTCGGCATACAGACGAACTTCAATCGCATGCCCTCTCGCATCGGGGACTACATCTAATATTGTTTCTTTGGGTGCCTGAGCTTGAGCTAGCTGCGCCCAAACCAGGTCCACTCCTGTAACGAGTTCAGTGACAGGATGCTCAACCTGGAGGCGAGTATTCATTTCTAGGAAATAAAATCCGCCTTGCTCATCCACCAAAAACTCAATCGTGCCAGCACTTCGATAATTCACTGCTTGAACGAGATTAAGCGCTGCCTGAAATAATCCCTCACGCGTGGCCTGAGGCAGATGCGGAGCTGTTGCTTCTTCCCACACTTTTTGGTGTCGTCTCTGCAGAGAACACTCACGCTCGTGCAAGTGAATACCCTGCCCTAATCCATTTCCAAAAACTTGAACTTCGATATGGCGGGGTCGATCCACCAATCGCTCTAAAAAGAGCGTGCCATCACCAAAGGCCGATATCGCTTCGGCGCTTGCACTTTCAGCAGCAGATTCGACATCTTCAAGGCGGTCTACACGTCTCATCCCTTTTCCACCGCCACCAGCGGCAGCTTTAAGGAGAAGGGGAAATCCAATTTTCTTAGCTACAGACTTAAGGTCCGAACCTGGTTGTACTTTCGCCCACGGAAGTGTCGGAACTTTATGTTTTGCTGCGAGTTCTTTAGCCGCAATTTTTCCACCCATGATCTCCATGGTTTGGCTCGTAGGTCCAACGAAGGTAATGCCTGCTTTTTCGACCGCTTCCACAAAAGCTGGTCTTTCGGATAAAAATCCGTATCCAGGATGAATGAGCGTTGCTTTTGATTTCTGAGCAGCTGCTACTACGGAAGCAATATCAAGATAGCTTTGCACCGGCTGCACTTCATCAGCATAGGTGATGTGCCGAGCTTCCTCATCACCAGGCGCCATGATGGCGACGGTTTTTAAGCCCATCTCACGACAGGTCTGAAAAACACGGCATGCGATTTCAGATCGATTTGCAACGAGTACTTTTTGAGCCACTTTTTGAGCCATAGATGTTGCCTACTGAGTTTATTCGCCGATCCAAGAAGGTTTACGTTTTTCTAAAAAGGCCCGTAAGCCCTCTTGTCCTTCTTTTGAAATTCTGAGATCCGCTAATGTTTTTGAAACATACTCTAAATAATCCGCTTGCTGGATGCGTCGCTCCGGCCACGAAAGATCAAGCACCAAACGCTTTGCAACTGACATTGCGTTAGGTCCGCACTGAAGCATATTACCTAAGAGACGATCTACCGCACCACTGAGCTCTGTCTGATCCTTCACCACTTCATGGATGAGCCCTATCTCTTTGGCCTTAGGCGCTAAGAATCTCTCGGCACTGATAAACAGACTCCGCGCGTGAGTGGCACCAATCTTTGAAATGACAAAAGGCCCGATACAAGCTGGAACAATTCCCAGACGAACCTCACTTAAACTAAACTGAGTCTCTTGCGTCGCGATAACATAGTCACAGATACTGACTAGTCCTACGCCGCCTCCAATCGCTGCACCATGCACTGCCCCAATTACTGGTTTAGGGCACTCGTTAAGTGTTGCGAACATCTGAGACAGGATACGGGTATCTTTCAGATTCTCATCATAGGTGAGATCGACAGACTTTTTCATCCAATTCAGATCGCCACCCGCGCTAAAGACGGGACCTTCTCCTTTAAAAACGACGATGCGGACTTCGGGTTTCAACGCATCCTTACCAAACACTGTCCCCAGTTCTTCAATCAAAGTTTCGTTAAAAGCATTTCGAATTTCTGGTCGATTGAGTGAAACTGTCAGGACGCCACGAGAGTCTAAATCTGCTTTAAGAGTCTGATAAGTCATAGTGTAAACTTTCTGATAGATTTTTATCGAAATTACCACCTAATATGGCGCGAATCTATGCCTATCCTCAAATCGAACATCCAGACCCAATCTGCCGAATTTAAGTCCAACGCTGAGCATCACGAAAAACTCGTGCGCGAGCTCGACGAACGACTTGCACTCATTCAACAAGGCGGGGGTCTTGAAGCAAGATCTCGTCATGAAAAGCGAGGAAAACTTTTTGTTCGAGATCGAATCACACACCTTCTTGATCCTGGCTCGAGTTTTCTTGAAATAGGCCCACTCGCCGCGTGGGATATGTACGAAGGTGCGGCACCTGGAGCAGGCATTGTAACCGGAATTGGTTTGGTGCATGGACGCGAAGTCATGATCGTAGCAAACGACGCTACGGTCAAAGGCGGCACTTATTTTCCAATGACTGTTAAAAAACATCTTCGTGCGCAAGAGATCGCGCGCGAAAATCGCCTTCCATGCATCTATCTCGTCGATTCGGGTGGAGCATTTCTCCCCTTACAGGCAGAGGTTTTTCCAGATCGAGATCACTTCGGACGCATTTTTTATAACCAAGCTCAGATGTCGGCGCTTGGCATCCCTCAGATTGCAGTCGTGATGGGATCCTGCACTGCGGGCGGAGCTTATGTTCCTGCAATGAGCGACGAAACGATTATCGTCCGCAACCAAGGAACTATTTTTCTCGGAGGTCCTCCTTTAGTCAAAGCAGCCACTGGAGAGGTGGTCACTGCCGAGGAGCTCGGAGGAGGTGATGTCCACTCACGCACCTCAGGCGTGACAGACCATTTAGCCGAGAATGATGAACATGCATTGCAAATCGCTCGCGAGATCGTCGCTCACCTCAACCGCAAAGCACATGCTTCGGCTGAGTCTTCAATTGAACGCATCAATCCCGAAGAACCTCTTTATGATCCGCGCGAAATCATGGGCATCTTACCCACCGATCTTCGTAAACCATTTGATATTCGTGAAGTGATCGCTCGTACTGTAGATGGCTCGCGATTTCACGAGTTCAAAGCGCTCTATGGGACTTCACTCGTATGTGGCTTTGCTCATATCTATGGCTTCCCGGTCGGTATCGTTGCCAATAATGGAATTTTATTTAGCGAAAGCGCACTCAAGGCCGCGCACTTTATTGAACTCTGTAGTCAGAGAAAAATCCCACTCGTATTCTTGCAAAATATTACTGGTTTTATGGTCGGTAAAAAGTATGAGTCAGGCGGCATTGCAAAAGATGGCGCTAAAATGGTCACCGCAGTATCTAATGCACAAGTGCCAAAATTCACCGTTATCGTTGGCGGAAGCTTCGGCGCAGGAAATTACGGGATGTGTGGACGTGCTTTCCAGCCGCGCTTTTTGTGGATGTGGCCAAATGCTCGCATCTCTGTGATGGGTGGCGAACAAGCTGCGGGCGTTCTCTCCCAGGTTTAGATGGAGCAGCTCCAGGCTCAGGGCAAAACTTTGAGTGATGCGGAAATCAAAAAGATCCAGGACCCAATCCGTGAACAATACGAACGTGACGGAAGTCCTTATGTCAGTAG
>DBAE01000188.1:0-21868 GCA_002291495.1 Bacteriovoracaceae bacterium UBA1018
CCTTAGAACAGCAGCAAGCTCAGAATCAGAGTAAGAAGGGTAAAGCTAAAGGTGGCCGTGAGCTCGATCGAGGTATCGCCGCTTACCTTCCGCCTGCTGAGGTAAACTCGGCGACTAGTCGTACGGTTGAAATGTTTTTGAAGGCAGGATTTAGAGAATACAGGGAAAAGAACTATCTCCGGGCCAAGACTCAGTTTGAAACNNGCGCTGCAAATAGCGCCCGGTCATCCACTGGCTAGCCTTTACCTGCAGAATTGCGAAAAAGGAATTACTGACGAAGTCACCTCGCATCTCGAAAGAGGTAAAAAGAGTTTCGAGTCAGGAAAACTGCGTCAGGCTCAATCGCACTACCAAGCTATTTTGCGATTACTCTATCGTGATCAGTCAAAGCACGAGTTTAAAGAAGCGCAAGAGCAGCTTCAACAGGTTGAGAAAGCAATGAAGGGGGGTGCTACATGAGTATGGCACCTCTGTTTACGATTTTGCGTAATGGCGAGACTGTTCAGACACTTCCTCTGGATGGTGAAGCAAGTATTGGTCGAGATAAAGACTGTTTGATCCACTTAGACGATCGTGCGATCTCTCGCCGTCATGCCTTGCTTAAGAAGACTCTTGAGGGAGTAGAGATTCAGAAGCAAAGTGAATTTGCTCCAATTTCAGTGAATGGAGCAGAGTGTACTAGCGCTATTTTAAAAGAAGGCGACATAGTATCCATCGGTCCCTATCTGTTACGTCTTTCGATGAAAGCCGAAGTTGCTCCAGCGCCAAGTGCGGCAGCTCCAGTAAACGCCGTGTCGCCAGCACCACCTGCGTCCTTACCTACAAGATCCGTATCCGAAAATTTACCTCCGATCGAAGATTCTGCAGTTTTTTCTACGCAGGAAAGTAAGAACATTATCCCGGAAGAACCAAAAGAAGAGAAGACAAGCCTAAATTCAAGTTTTGAGTCTTCACTCGACGATAGCTTTAATCCCTCTGCTCAGAATTCTGGGATCTTAGAGTTTAAGGAAAATAATTCAGAGAACCTAGGTGCAATCGGTACTTTGAGTCTTGAACCTGTGTCGGATGGTATGGGATCTTCGGATCCTATCGTGCAAGAGATCGCACCAGCTGAAATCATGGCCGATGAGCATGCGGCTACTGAAGTGCGTCCGATACCCATGCATGCAAAGTTAACATTGGCTCCAGGAGCAGCCAATGTACAAGAGTTTCCTCTCAATAAAGACGAGATCTTTATCGGACGTGGAAGAGACTGCGATATCGTACTTAACGACAAAAAAGCCTCGAGAAAAAATGCACTTCTGAAGCGTGAAGGCTCGGTCTATGTCATCAAAGATTTAGAATCTGCCAATGGAACTTACATCAATCATAACCGTGTCACAGAGCAACTCTTGGCCGGCGGTGATGTCATTCGTGTAGGGGATACTGAGATTGTGTTTGAAGCAGTCCAGGCAAACTACGATGAAAAAGAAAAAGACTTTATTGTCATTCCCGATGAAGTGCCCGGCGCCCAAGCTGATGAACAACCCGCTGAAGCATTGATCACTGATCTAGATGAGTTTGTGCGTTCTACACCACCCGTCGGTGCGCCGATGCTTCAAGATGGTGGACAGATTCCTGGCATCACTAGCGAGGCCGATCTTGCTCCAGCTCCAAAGCAAAGTTTATATGTCAGATACATCAGGAACTTTGGACAGCTTCGTCCAATACAAAAAGTTCTAGTAGTTCTTGTTCTGTTTTTTGTTGGTAGCATCCTCATGGAAGAAGAAAAACAGGTCGCCAAGCGAAAGCCTGCTTCTCAAGCAAAAAAGGATGTAGCTGGAACGCGTACGTTTGAGAATTTGACCCCTGAGCAGCAAAAGTTTGTCAAAACGCAGCGAGATATTGCTTTTGAGTACTATAAAAACAGAGATTTTGACCAAGCGATCGTTGAGATTGAAAAAGTATTCAAATATGTGGACGACTATCTCAATTCAAAAGAGATCTTAGAGTACTCAAAAGAAGGCAAGCGTCGTTTGGAAAACGCACGTGAAGAAGCCAAGAGAAAAGAACTACTTGAAGCAAATCGACGTCGCGTTGCACAGCTCGTAGAGGAGATTCGTGCGCTGATGGACAAAAAAGCGTATGAGCAAGCCTCCGCTCTATTTCCAGAAATATTAGAGCGAGATCCTGACAACAAAGACGTAGAAAATTGGAAGAGAATTATAGACAGTTACTATGAAGCTCAGCGACTTGAGGCGCAACAAAAACAAGTTCAAGAAGAAATTAATCGCCGGGCGTGGGATGTATATAACGAAGGTATCGCGCTCAAAAGAGCCGGCAAATATCACTCGGCTATGGGCGTTCTAGAAAAAGTATCCGAGATCGGTGCTTCAGACAAATCTGTAATCTCTAAAGCTCAAGCCNNGTAGAAGTCTGATCGCTGATGCTCGAGAGCCGTACCTTGCAAAGGCTAGAGAGCTTGAAGATGCTGGTGACATGCTTGGAGCTTACCAAAATTATAAAGGTGCTACTAAAGTAGACCCTCCGCATCCTGCGGGACATGCTGGAATGGCAAGAGTGAAAGGCTTTCTCCACGATCGCGCTAAAAATTTGTATACTGAAGCTGTGATTGCAGAAAGTTATAGCGACTTCACCACTGCTCAGAAAAAATTCAAAGAATGCCTAAGTACAGCTCCTGATGATGATATCTATCACGACAGAGCTAAGCGAAAACTGGCTAACTATTTTAAATTCGAATCTCGAGGGCTAAGCAGCGAATGAACATTCAGCGGATAAAAGCAAAAGCAGTTTGTACCTATTCGAACGCCGGAAATCGGCCAGCTCAGGAGAACTTCGTCCTTTGTAAGCAAGAGAAAGGTATCTTTGCCCTTGCCGATGGTTTTGGTGGAATCACGCCCGGTGCACAAGCGTCTAAAACCGCATGTGAGAGCGTGCTGACCTATTTACAGAAAGAAGCAGGGGACCTTGAGGCAACCATGCCATTTGTGCTTCGTTCTTATTTTTCGCTGGCTGGAAATGTACTTTTCAATTCTTTGATTCATGCCAATCGAAAGGTCATGGATTTAAATAAAAAGAAAAACATTTACGAGCGCGGCGGTGCTTCTGTCATCGCTGGTTTTATCGACGAAAATCGAATCGCGTTGGCAAATGTCGGTAGCTGTTCAGCTTGGTTGGTGAGAAATCAGAAACTCATCTCGGTGGTCACTCCGAGAACTTATGAGAAACTCTATGATCCCTTTACTGCCCAGAGCCGGACTCCATTAACCGCATTAGGCATGTATGAGGATCTTGAGCCTGAAGTCGTCGAAATACGACTTGAAGAAGGTGACTGGCTCTTCTTACATACTGATAATCTAGGTCCAGAAATCCAGGATGCGATTCTAGAAGAGAATAAGAAAAAGCAGGGGGCTGCTGAGGCGGCACGTGCTATTGAATCAATTTTAAAGAGCGCTGTTTTTCAAGATAATGTCACATTGTCGGCCGTGATATTCTAATTAATTCAACATGTTAAGTGTATTAATTACGACTGACTCCAATTGTTGACATGGTTGGTCAAAAATAGCTACACTTAAGTGTAGGGGATCTTTTTGGGCTTTTTATCGGAATATCAAGTTTTTTGGTCGACACTCCGAATAGAAAGGAAAGGGAGCGGTTCTATGAGCCTTAACAGCAAGCAAACAAAATCTCTGGCATCTCGCCTTTTCCGTAAGCTTCTCAAAGACGAAGCTGGCCAATCGACCACAGAATATATTTTGATCTTAGCGGTCGTGGTGATGATCGCGGTTCGATTCAAAGGTCTATTTAACGAAATGATGGGCAATGCTCTTGGGAAACTCCAGACCAACATGGGCGAAGCAATCGATAGTAACTAGAAACTAGGATGAGAGTCCGCGCTGATACTAAAAAAAAGCGAAATTTACTAGCCAATGAGAGCGGTCAAGCAATCACCGAATACGTTCTCATATTGGCTCTTTGTGTTTTAACGGCTTCGGCTTTGGCTCGAGGCATCGTGAAGGTTTTAGATAAAGGAATATTACGCCTTGGGGCGCAGCTTGAGAAGGATCTCAAAACTGGAAGGGTGCCCGTTAATGTATGGACAAATTGAACCTATCCACCTCTGCATCATCGTAATCGCATTTACTGCTGCGATCACCGATTCGATCTATAAAAAAATCTATAACTGGCTAACTCTTCCTGCGATCGTTCTTGGACCAATCGTAAGTTTCTATCTCTTAGGTCCGTCTGGTGGCTTAGCATCTATTTGCGCAATAGCGCTCGGGCTTGCACTTTATGGATGGATGTTTTGGCTAGGTGCTATGGGTGGCGGCGACATCAAACTCTTGATGGCCTTTGGTGCCTGGGGAGGTATTGGATTTGTTCTAGATGTGGCTCTATTGTCTGTCCTAGTCGGCGGATTTTTGGCAGTTCTACTATTACTATTTAAAGGTCGATTAGTTCAGTTTTATCGAAAAATATCGCATTTCTTTTTAACACTCATGACTAAAGAACTTGAGGTAGAATTACCCAAGGTAGACCACAAACTCAAAATGCCATTCGGGATCCCAATGGCTATAGCGGCAATTTGGATTGTGGTCGACAACCCATTTGTAAAATTTGGAGTTCGGCCATGGAATTAATTCATCTCCAAAAACTGAAGGGAAACCAATCCGGCCAGGCGATGGTCGAGTACATCCTCCTATTGCTCGTAGTGGTGGGCGGATTTTTGGTGCTTTCAAAAGGCATGGAGCGAATGGGAGTGACTCAAGTTTTAACCACTCCAATTACGCAGAACTTTGCAATGGCCTACAAATATGGACATCCAAAGGCGAAAGGTTTTGACGAAGGCACTCCAGAAAATCATCCAAGGATTTCGGGTGCTGGCGGTGGAAACAATTTCAGAATGTTTATTAACCCTCGGAACAAGTAATGAAGAAGAGGCAAAATAGAGTAGTCATCAAAAATGAAAACGGACAAGCCACTATTGAGTTTGGCTTGACGATCATTTTTGTCATGGCGCTACTTCTCTTCTTTATCCAAATTTCATTGATCTTTGCTTGGGGCAATTACATCCACTACGCCACTTTTATGTCGGCGAGAGCCTATCTGTCGGGTTCCTTTAATCAAGAGGACCAAAGTGAACGTGCACGAAGCGNNGGTCAAGATGGTAAAAAGGGGAGAAGGTCGAGCTGGACTTGATCGTTATCCCGCTCTCGCGACTGGTGTCGGCGGAACTCCTGCCGGAATTCGTATCGGCGGAGGCCCACAGTTCTCAGCTGGGGATTTATCATCAAGTTGGATGCAGGGAGTCCGATATACATTTAAGAGTAGACTCTTTTTAATCCCGCTTCAGAGGGGACAAGAAGGGAACTCAAGCGCAGCCAATTCTTTGACGTTAAGTTCTGAGAGTTGGTTAGGGCGTGAGCCAACGTACGATGAATGTTTTCAGAACGTTAGGTCTATGGTGGGGATAATTGATAATGGTTGCTAGTCGAGCTTTGCCGAAATTAAAGAACGAAGATGGCCAGAGCGTGCTTGAATTTATGTTCATGCTGCCGGTCATGATCGCGTTCGTCTTAATTTTGGTCCGAGTCAATACAGCGATCCAGATGTCTATTGTCAATCAACAGTATGTACGCGCTCAAGCACATTGGCTGACCTTCAATTCGTCCGTTTATCCTACAATTGATCTACGGCAGAAAAACTTTGATAACCTCGACAGCAGTCGAATGATCATCGGCATGTCCGAAAAATCCATCACTGACGAAAACAATGAACCGATTGCTTCTACTCAGCTTGTCGCGCAATCCAAGACAAAGGCTGGCGGTGAAGGTCCTTCTCAGGAAGAGCCTCGTGAACGAGGAATGGTTCGAGTTAGAACTACGGTAAGCCTATGCACACAGTCTAACCACGCGACGGTAAATGGAGTGAAACGCCCAATCACTCCAAACTCGTTGTCTGAAAATACTCAAATTAACTTTTGTGAGAGTCCACAAGATGGCTAAAGCGGGAGGTAACGTAATATGAATAATAAAGCCTTAACGCTTTCTCTCTTCATCGCTGGTTTCGCGGTTTTTATGGTGGATAGCTACGTCCGTAGTATCGAAGACGAAGCCAAGAAAAAGTTCGGTACAGAAGTCCTAGTCGTAAAAGCAAAACGAGACATCCTGGAAAACGAGACGATCAATGAAACTTTACTCGAGCTCACTCCGGTGCCTAAAAAGTTCTTAGAGCCTGCTTCAGTTCACTTTGAAAAGAAAGAACAAGACAAAGAGACCGCAAAGAGTATGAAGGCTCTCTCGGGATCTATCGCGATTGTACCTATCAAAAAAGGCGAGCAGATTACATTTAACAAGATAACCGAGCCAAGTATCCGTACAGGTTTATCACCTCAGATTGCTCCTGGTCGAAGAGCTATTGCTATTCCAGTAAATGATATTAGTGGCGTATCTAAACTCGTTAAGCCTGGAGATCGTGTTGATTTGATCGCGGTACTCGACGTGGGTGGCGGCAGAGAGAATAAGATCGCTAAGACTATTTCTCAAGATGTTGTTGTTTTATCCGTCGGTCGAAATGTGACCAATAACATCGCCCGAGTTATCGAGATCGATGGCAAAAAAGAGAAGGTTAAATCTCTCAATGAAGACTCAACCTTTACGTCAGTCACGCTCGAAGTTGATCCTCAGCAGGCACAAATTTTGGCCTTAGTGATGGCCAATGGTGAGAATGCGATTACTTTATCGCTCAGAAATAATGACGATACTGATCGGGTTCCGCTCAGCTCCACGATGGCTGTCGACGTCCTTGGTGTCGACGCAAGCCGTACGCAGAGGGGGGTCGCATCCGGAAGGCGCTAAGTTAAATGCATAAAACTAAGAGTCAGCTTCAATATCTTCAAGTTTATGTCTTAGCGGCGATTGTATCGCTGGAGTGTACACTTTTGCCCAAAGCGGCCTTTGCTCAAACTGAAGCTACAGAATCAAGCGAAGAAGCCGCTCCAACAGCGACAGCGCTGCCAGCGGCTAAGAAGAAAAAATTTAAGAAGTCTAGGCTCACTCATGACTCATCAGAGGGGGTCGCTGATCGTCGCAAGCTCCTATTGACGAGCGGCGAAGACAAGACCGTGGACTTAGACTTCAACGTCGAAGGAGGCCCTAACGGTATTACCGTAGGAAATCCACAAATCGCGATGACAACGCTCGTGCGTGTTGGAGAAGAACGAAAGCAAATCATATTTAAACCCCTCAAAGCGGGTGAGACATCCGTTACAGTTCGTGATCCGGATGGTTCGATTAAGCTGATCTTTGATGTTGTTGTAACTGGAAATAATTTATTAAGACGCGCAGGTGAGCTACGAGATCTTTTGCGAGATATTGAAGGCATTAATATTCGTGTCGTGGGTCAGAAAGTAGTCATCGATGGCGAAGTATTAGTTCCAGCCGACTACGGTCGACTTCTATCAGTTGTAACGGATAAATCTTATGTCGATCTAGTACTTAATTTAGCTACGCTTTCATCTTATGCGATTCAAATTTTGAGTAAGCGCATTCAGGAAGATATCAACACGTTTGCCGCTCAAGTAAAAACTCGAGTCGTAAACGGAATGATCTTTCTTGAAGGTACAGTCGATAATGCAGACCAGGCACGACGAGCTGTCGAAGTTGCGCGGCTTTACTTACCTGAAGTGAAGCCAGGTAATCCTTTGATCGCAAAAGATCCAACCGCACAAGTGATGCCTGCTCGTTCATTGGTGGTGAACTTCTTAGTAGTCAATCCACCTCCACCTAAGAAACAGGAAAAATTAGTGAGAATCACAGTCCACTTTGTAGAGCTGTCAAAGACATACAGCAAGATCTTTGCTTTCAAATGGGCGCCAGGATTTACCTCGAATCCACAAATCAGTTTTGGTCAGTCGCCAGGAGGCGAAGCAAGTGCTAGTGGCACATCCTTCACAGGAACGATCTCCAGCCTCTTTCCAAAGTTGCAAAGCGCACAAAATGCTGGATATGCACGAGTGTTAAAGACTGGCAGTCTGATCGTTAGAAGTGGTCAGAATGCCGTCATCGAGGAGCAAACAGAGTATCCTTATTCGACACTTGGTCAAAACGGACAACCAGTCGGTCAATCTAAAAATGTCGGTCTTGCGGTGGCAGTTACTCCTCAAATCTTAGGACAGAGCGAGGACATAGCACTTGATCTAGACATGAGCCAAAGTAATGTGGTGGGTCGTGCCCCAGCAGCTGGAGCTGCTCCAATCAGTGCAGTTCATAAAGTAAAAACAAAGATCTACCTTAAGTCTAACGAGAGCGCTGCAGTGGGTGGCGTGAGTGCGACAACGGCAGGAACAGACTTTAACAAAGACGATCCTACCGAATTACAAAACAGCGGAACAACCGAAAAACTTTTCGATCTAACTCGATCTAAGAATTATCAAAAACAAAAATCCCAATTTGTAATCTTTGTTACACCACAAGTGATCGAAAACGCCTCCGAAGGCACCGAAGACTTGCGCAAAAATTTTAGAATTAAGGTGAAATAACTATGGCAGGGCATATTATCGCAGTCGTAGGTGGCAAAGGGGGAGTTGGGAAGAGTGTCTTCGCAGCTAACCTTGCTATTGCCTACATGCAAGATTTCAAACAACGCCCTCTCATCGTTGATCTCGACTTAACGAGTTTAGGTGATCAAAATATCATCTTGGGTCAAAGCCCTCAAAAGAGCATTGTCGATGTTTCGAAGATGCCCGCTGGACCGATCGATCCTAAAACTTTGTCTCCATTTATGGTCAATGCGCAGGCAGGTTACTCCTTTATCGGAGCGCCAAGAGACGCGATCATGGCTAGAGACCTCGACATCGATGGCTTGGGGAGATTTTATAAAGCGATTACGAACGTATTTAACCTTGTAGTCGTCGATTGCGGAAATGGAATGGATGCTTCAGCGATGAAGACGTTCGAGTACGCTACAGCAATCTTTGTCGTGACCACGGCAGATATTATTGTCATTAATCAAACCAAACGAGTCTTATCAAAAATCCAAGAACTCCTGTTTCCACCTGAAATGGTACAGGTCGTAGTGAATCGCTACTCGCAAAACTCAATTATCAATGCGCAAGTCATCCAAAAAAATCTCAATCGTCAGATCTTTGCTGCAATTCCAGAAGACGTAAACTCGTGCGATAGTTCACTGGCCAAGAGTATTCCTCTCTGTATCGCCGCGCAAAATGCGCCGATATCTCGTGCTTATCATGATCTGGTTCGTAAGATCCAACAAGTGAACCTTCTCGACAATCTTGCGAAGCTGAAAAAACCTACTGGCGTTGCAGCCAAAATTCAAGCTCAGACTCAAAGCGGGGGAGCGCAATCTGCGGCGGGCGGAGATAGTTCTAGTGGCTCTTCGGGTCCAAATGGGCGCAGTATGGCCGCACCAGTTGATGCTTGGACTGCGATGAAGCTTAGGATTCATAAAGCTCTTGTCGAAAAAATGGATCTTAAAAAGACCAACACAGATACAAGCGATCCCAAGCAAAGGGCCGTATTAAGAGAAAGAACCCAAAAGGGTGTCTTGGATGTACTCAACACGGAAGATACAGCATCACTTCTTAATACTCGTGAACTCAAAGCTCAAATGTTCAAAGAGGTTCTGGATGAGGCATTGAGACTAGGACCTCTCGAAGATCTCTTAGCAGATGACTCGGTCACTGAGATCATGGTCAATGCACGGGACCAGATCTATATCGAAAAATCAGGCAAGCCTACGATGTCCAAAGTCACGTTTAGTAGCGAGCAGCAGATGATGACCGTGATTGAGCGGATCGTGACTCCTTTAGGTCGTCGCGTAGATGAGAAAGTTCCTTACGTCGATGCACGTCTTCAAGATGGATCACGTGTTCATGTTATTATCCCTCCTCTCGCATTGCGTGGCCCAACAATTACTATTCGTAAGTTTCCTAAGAAAAGAATTGAAGCGAGAGACTTAGTTGGTTTTGGATCGATGACCGAAGAGATTGCTGATTTCTTGAGATGTTGTGTTGAAGCCAAACTCAACATAGTTGTCTCAGGTGGTACAGGTTCAGGTAAAACCACGCTTCTAAACGTTCTCTCAAACTTTATTCCAGTTAACGAACGTATTATTACTGTCGAAGATTCTGCAGAGTTGCAGCTTGGCCAGGAGCACGTGGTTCGACTTGAGACACGTCCAAAAAATATTGAGGGCGAAGGTGAAGTTAGCATTCGAGATCTAATCAAGTGCTGCTTACGTATGAGACCAGATCGAATCGTAGTCGGAGAATGTCGATCTGGGGAAGCACTCGATATGCTTCAGGCTATGAATACGGGACACTCCGGTTCGCTTACCACTTTGCACTCAAATAATCCTCGAGAATGTATTGCTCGCTTAGAGACTCTGGTGATGATGGCAGGTCTAGGATTGCCATCCAAAGCAATCAAAGAGAATATTGCTTCAGCTGTAAATCTCATCATTCAGCAAAGCCGATTGAGTGATGGATCGCGAAAAATCACCCACATTAGCGAAGTCACCGGTATGCAAGGTGATGTAATTAGTCTCCAAGATATCTTTGTCTATAAACAAGAAGGTCTGGATAAGAAACGCAAGATTATCGGTCGATTCGTGCCGACGGGTTTTATTCCTAAGTTCGTAGAAGAGATGGAAGCAAAGGGAATGAAGATCTCAAGGGGTCTTTTCGCAGCTAAATAGTGCGTAGAGAAGGGGGGTAAATAATGAGCATCTACAAATATGTAGGACTTATTAGTATCGGCGTAGCCGCACTCCTCGTTTCATATCACTACAACCGCAGATTTTTGGATTGGTTGAGATTTCAATCCTTAGGGACTCGCGACTACATCGCTGAAAAGCTTTCGGCGATGTTTATTGAGATCCCACCACATAAGATCCTTCTTGGGCAGTTTGCCATTAGCTTTGGCTTAGGCACCGTCGTATTTTTGGCGCTATTGCCCCAACTCTTTCCTGCGGTCATGCTTTCAATCTTGGTGACATTTTTAGGTTGGAAAGCTCCAAAGCCCATCGTTGACTTCATGTATAAGAGAAGGACTGAAAAGCTAGTTCTGCAAATGGTGGATGGCTTAAACTTGATGTCTAATGGTCTAAAGTCAGGACTTTCAGTGGTTCAGTCTATGTCTTTGGTGACGCAGGAGATGCCAAATCCTATTCAACAAGAGTTTAATCTTGTTTTAAGTGAGAATAAATTGGGCGTGTCTCTTGAGGAGGCATTCAATAATTTAGCTACACGTATCAAGGCAGACGATGTCGAAATGTTTGTCACTTCGATTAATATTTTGAAAGAAACCGGCGGAAATTTGGCGGAAACCTTTGATACGATTACTTCAACAATTCGTGAAAGAATCAAAATCGAGAAGAAAATCCAGGCAATGACCGCACAAGGGTTCTATCAAGGCATGTTTGTGATGGCGATTCCGCCGATTATGGGTCTTATGTTCTATCAAAGTGACCCAGAATTCATGACACCACTGTTTACGACGCCGCTAGGTTGGCTTATCATTATGATAATCCTTCTTCTTGAAGTGATTGGGTTTGTTGTAATCATGAAGATTATTAAAATCGACGTATAGAGAAAATTTGTCATACGTCCGGGTAATAGAGGGGAAAAGATGTCTATGAACAGGTCGAAAATACTCTTAACTGCGTTTGCAGTTGTGATTCTCTCCACCACCCAGGCACTTGCAAATGTGAGTCTTAAGAACGGAAACTTTTTTATTGGATATTCAGATATTGTTTATCCAGGCGGCTTTGAGCCGAAAGTAGAACGCGTCTTCAATTCAAAAACTCCATACCGAGGTGGTTATGGCCATGGTTGGGGATTTGAACTCGAAGTCTATTTAGAAGTTTCAGCAGATGGCAGTGTAGTCGTCAATGAGTACGGCGGAGGCGCACAGAACCGCTTCAGTCCGGTAGCTTTCAATGCGAAGGAACTCGATAAAGCCGTAGAAACGATTGCTGAAACTGCGAAGAAGGTTGGAGCAATTGGAAGTGCAGACCAATATGCCGCTTACAAAACAAAACTCAAAAACGATGCAACCTTCCGAAACGAAGAGTGGCAGAAGTTTCTTGTACAAAAGAAAATTGCACCACGAAAGCTAGCTGTAGGAACCCAACTCACATCTAACCGATTTAGCTATCAGTACATCACAAAGGTAGCGGATGGTTATGTTCGTGCTTTTGATACAGGCAAGATTGAGAAGTTTTCTGAAAACGGTCGTCTAATTAAGATTTCAGACAAAAATAATAACTTCATTGAACTGACCTACGACAAAAACGGCAAGTTAGCTAAGTTGGTCGATAATTTTAATCGAAAGATCTTTTTCACGTTTAACTCGCGTGGTTTGATTGAAAAGNNGGGCGAAAACGGAAAAGAAGCAACTTACAAATACAATGATCTCGACGAGCTTGTTTACAGCAAAGATGTCGAAGGGAATGTTTATGCCTACAAGTATAGCTCTGACAAACGTCACAATATGACTGAGATCGGTTATTCAGACAAAACAAAGATGACCATCTCTTATTATGGGCGCGATAAACTAGAAAACGTTAAGTCTGTCGTTGAGCGCGATGGAACAATCACTGATTACTTCTATGAGAAGGATGCAAAGGACAAGGGCCATACAACTGTTGCGGTGAAGATTAAGTCGTCGGACGGAAAGATCGTCTCAAGCAGCCAATATGACTATTATGTTAAAAGTAAGGCTGATGGAGAAGAGTGGACTTATAAAATGATCGCAAACCTAGATGGCGATAAGACCGAGACCATCTATAACGAGTGTTGCAACATGCCTCTATTAATCAAGCGCGGCAAAGAAGAAACCGCTTTTGAGTATGACAGTAAAGGACATGTCACTAAAAAGGTTACTCCTACAGACGTGACTACTTTAGCTTACGACAAAAACGTAGGTAAAGTGACTAAGGTTGTTCGCTATTCGAAGCTGAACAAAAAGGACATGAACTGGTCGCAATTTCAGTACGATCCAAAAGGCAATCTGGTTTTTGCCAAAAACTCTGAAAAGAAGGGCGTAAAGCTCTTCTATGATGGCAATGGACGCATCAAAAGTATGGTTGACCAGAGTAAACGTCGTATTGATTTTAAGTACAATGAAAACTCAAAACCGGTTCAGATCACCGACCCATCTCTTGGATCGATCACTGTGAGTTACACCAACAGGNNCCAACAGCGGCGAAGTAAAGAAGGTCGAAAGTACTGCAGGTCGCAAAATCGCGCTTCAGGTGACATCGGCGTTTCAGAATCTTTTGGATATTATTCGTCCTGCGGGCGTAACACTTTCGTTCTAGTAGTAGAGGGGAAAAGATATGACAAAACTTAACACGGCAGTTTTGATTGCTTTAGTCTGTGGTTTTATACCTGCTTTGGTTCAAGCCGAAGAAACAGTAGGGCAGAAAACAGACGCAAGTTGTCAGGCCACTTCAGATCTGATTGAACCTCGCGGCATGACGGGTGGCGTTGCACCTGTAGTTCCCGAAAAATTGCCAGAAGCTGGACAGATTCAGGACCCGAGCGCCAAGGTAGAGGATAAGAAGTAGACAGTAATTTTCAAATTTTTTTGATTATGCGCCTCGATGTCCTACTAGGGACATCGAGGTTTTTTTTTGTCCTTCAAGGAATTCTTGTCAGCCGATTCATATATTGATAGTGACTCTCAATATCAATTTACTTGGATGGGGAGATGAAAGATGTTCCGATTAAAGGTTCAGTTCAAGAAGTGCTTGGGTCTTAGCGTATTTGCGACCTCTGCAATGTCTAGTGTGGCCATGGCGCAATCGCAGGATGTATCTCAGTTAGACCTAGGCCGAGAGGCTATTCGGGCCATGGCAGGATGTTATCTGGTCGATTATAGCTACACGGAGACGGAGTCCCTAAAACCTGATTATACCCGTGATAATCGCGTGTATGACGTTAATCTAAAGCAGTCGATCAAAGAGTGGATCTACGCAGAAGACATTTCACCCAATCGGATTCGTCTTCAACATATCTTGTTTGCGGCAGATCTAAACGGCACCGTGTCCGAATATTCTAAACTGAAGCACACTGGTGAAGACTGGGAGTATAACGCTGGTTTTTTGTATGATTTTGTAGCTCCACTGAAGTGGCAGGTGAAAGACTTGAGATCCTCTCCAGGGCTCTGGACCCGTCGAATTACGAACTTGGATGATGGGTTGAGGTATCAGTGTGCGGCAAGCTGGTCATCCGATCGAGCTTATCCTCAGTGGTCTTGTGACAACTACTCTCCGATACCTGGGAGAGAGTTTCGCGATATGGGTCGAAAAGACTATCAAACCCTGCATAGATCCACGCAGATTACAGTCTACGGAGAGAGTTGGCTAGAGCGCCAGGTTAACGTCAAAACCATTCACCAAGATGAAACTCGCACACCTTTGGCCAAAGAGTTAGGTAAGAACTGGTATGTCAGATTGCCGGATTCAGAGTGTGAGCCTGCTCGCGAGTTTGCTCAAGCAAGAAAGCCATTCTGGACTCTGGTTCGAGAAGCCTGGGATACCGTTTATACCGGAGATCGAGCTTTTGTAGAGAAGAGCCTATCTGGACAGCCGTCACGATACTTTAAAATTATGGGGTTAGAGCAGGAATACCTGCAGAAGGACCTCAATTCTCCAACGATCCGAGAAGAGGCTAAGAAGGCTATCCTTAGAGTGATCGAAGAATATCGCGCAAATTAAGCTTAAATACGGTGTACCGGGAGTTTAGACGTGCTGTCTGCACTGTCTAAACTCTTTACACCTGCATAGGCCTGTGTTTCCTCTGTCACAGCTCATAAGTGACACAGCAATTAATTACATAATGATTACATATATTTAAAGATGTGTCACTCTGGCACCTGCGTTGCAATGTATGTCTATAAGTGATGCATCACCTAAGAAGGGTCTTGCATCATGGTGTAGCACGATCAGTTGTTGAATTTGTTGTTTAGTTGAACTGACGAGATGAGAGAAAAAGAGGAGTATACCATGTTGAAAAGAATTATTATTTTGATGTCCTTAGGAATGTTCATGGGCCCAACTGCTTTAGCAGGTGAATTGAGCTCAGGCCAAATCCGATCCCGCGTTGTAGCCGGACGTTGTATGGATAAGTACAATAAACCAGCTGCAAACGTGGGTTCCGGCAACACAGCGTCTACTGGCGCTAATCGTGCTGGACGTATCGTTACAGAATAAGTTTTAAGATCTAATTGGAGTGATTGAGCTCTTTAATCAACGCACGAAGTTTCTGTCGTTCAGTTGATGGAATAGTCTCAGGTGCTTCAGAGCTATTGTTCGAACTATTAAGAGACGCGTTGGGTTCCCGACGCGTCTCTGTTTTTTTTGGCGAAGACTTTTTGCTTTTAAAAGCTGACTCTGTAAATTCTTTTGCGCTCTCGTACGCTTCTCGTGTCCAGTGGCGCACTTTATAAGCTGTATCCGAGTTCTCGGCGTGTGAGAGCTGGGTTTTTACTTGGTCTGAAACAGTTTTGCCGTCCCAGGTCAGCCAACTCCCCAGCACTAAAATAAAAACGACAAATAGGGAAAACTTAACGAAAAGCCCAAATAGCCGAATCATGCGAGAGGTTCCTCAAACGGAGATAATTCAATGGAGTAGGGGATCGAGGCCGAAGCATCACTGGATGTCCGCGACGTTGGACTAGTTACGAAAATAAACTGAAAAGCGGAAGTACCAAGTCGATAATCTTGGACGCGAAAATTACCGCTTTGGTTTTGAATGATTGGAGCCAAACTTTTTTTGACTTGGAGAGGATTTAATAGTCTCGGTGGTGAGATCATCAGATCCGTATCCGAACTCTCGGAGAGCATTCGGGACATTCGACTAGCGAGTACGTTACCGAGTTCCGAATATAGAGATGTATCTAAACCTTCTGCAAAGAGTAGAACGAAAAGTCCTTCTTGATCTCCGTAAAGCTGAAAAGCAACGGCTTGCTTTCCTTCAAAATCAATCGAAGTCGAGTTAAGTGCTTCAACCTGACCTAGGTGATAGAAATCAAATCCCCCCGGAAAATCCATCGCCTTATCCTATTTCCTGTTCTCGGCTTGAGCGAGAGCCGTGGGAGTCTGGTCCTAATGCGCGTTCAATGGTTTTAATGACGTCGCTCGAACTAAAAGGCTTCATCACGTAATCCTTGGCTCCAACGTTAATGGCTTCCATCACCAGGTTAACTTGGCCCATCGCAGATACGATGACGACGCGCGCGTCTTTGTCCATTTTTACAATTTTTTGGGTTGCTTCGATGCCACTCATCTTAGGCATCACAATGTCCATGGTCACGACATCGGGGCGCAATTTTGCGTACAGTTCAAGCGCTTCAAGGCCGTCTGCAGCCTCGCCAACTACTTGGTAATGAGCTTCAACGAGAATATCGGCTAGAGTTTTTCTTACAAAAGCTACGTCGTCTACAATTAGGACCTTCTTGGCCATTTATCCCCCGTCGCACTTCCCGTGCAATCATCAGTGTAACGATCTCCTGAGGAAAAGAAAAATTTTTCTGGGCACTCTTAATTTTATAACGCTGCGCAGATGTCTAGCGTGTCAAAAAGCTGGCGCTAATTTAAATTGATCTAGCGGCTCATAAACAGGCCCCTCGGCGTAGGTAATGCTTTGAAATAGGATGATCTCTGAAAAGCCGGACACGAAAGTATCTTGAAGGTTCATCTGGGTATGATCCAAAGTGCAGATCTTATCTCTGTCTCTGGACTCTATGCTTCTCGCCAGTGTGAGATGGGGAGTATACCCTTTCGAATCAGACTCAAATCCGTGGTGATTAATTATTGCCTCGATGTCTCGGTAGAGCTTTAGGATGGGCATTCGAGGTTCAAGGACGGGTATGTATAGAACTCTCGGCTTTTTCAAATTTGGGAAAGCGTCGAGTCCTTGGAGCCGCAGGCTAAATGGACGGTGTTGAGTGACAAGCTGATGCATATCGTCCTTGATCGCCTGGAGCTTTTGTTCCTCAACGCTTCCCAAAAATTTTAGAGTAATGTGCAAGTTTTCCGGTTTGACCCAGCGAAAACATTTACTCTGGGGGCCAAGCCCCATTCTTACTGTCTCAAGCAGTGCAGTAGCCTTTTGATGAGCCTGAGTTTCAAGAGCGATAGCTAAAAAGACCCGCACGTGTGATTCCTTGCAGGATTTGCTCCGACAAAAAGTCTGATGCAAGTCGACTGAGATGCAGTCCGTCTGGAATCAGATCCCAGATGGGGTGACGTTGACCTCGGATCGTGAGATATCCTTTTTTCATTACATCCTCATGCAAAGACTCGAGATCCAGGAGTACGCGCGTAGGATCCTTCTTTACCACATCGTGGATGTGTCGGTTGAGTTTTAAGCGACAAGGCTGCCGATCTGGTAAGAGCGCAGGAATATTGCCCAGCACTATGGGGATTTTTCGTTCACTCAGTTGACTCAAAAAGCGATCTAAGGAAGCGATGCTTGCTTCACAATTGGAGAGCGAAGAATCCCAGAATAGGAGGTCAACTGCTATGACGAGGGATCTCCCGTCTAATTCTCGGTCAGAAATCTGCTTGAGCACTTCTTTGCCAGGAGTGCCTCCTCGCGCAATGGTGAGTACATCATTGGAATGACCTAGCTCTCGAGCTAATCTTTTTCCTGGACTATCAGTACCAAAATTTGCGCTAACACTTGCTCCGACAATAAGCGGCGCTTTGAAGAGAGGGTTACTTTCGCTAGCCTCGGAGATTTGTTCTTCTCCTAGTGTTGCGACAGCATTACTTCCGGCGGCTAATCCTAAAAATATTGGTATCACTTTTCCCATAAGGGCTGGAATCTACCACAACTAGATAATTATTGCTGTTATTGAATTATCTCGCCCGTTTCACGTTCGCGCATAACCTCAATGGAGACGCTCTCTATTTGTCGTTCGCTTGCTTTTTTAATAGCAAATTTAAGGGAGCCAGCAGCAGTATCAAAATAGAGTTCGTCTCCGATTTCTGGAATTCGCCCAAACTGCTGCAATAAAAAGCCGCTTAACGTTTCGTATTCGCCTTCTGGAATATCTAGTTTTAGCTGCTCGTTCATTTGTACGATTTCCATTCGTGCCTGTACCAACCAGCTGCGATCAGTGAGTTGACGAAACGTCTGGACGTCAGAGTCGTACTCATCATTGATCTCTCCGACAATTTCTTCGACGATGTCTTCGAGGGTAAGAATTCCTACCGCTCCGCCATACTCATCAACGACCACTACCATCTCGTTATCTTCGACTCGCATCTCATTGAGTAGATCATCAAGACTTTGTGTTTCAGCGACATAGTGTGCTGGTGTAATGTGATTGCTGATCGTCTGACTTGTATCAGAGGATAAAAATAGGTCCGAAATTTCAAGAACACCGATGATGTTATCGACCCGGTCTTTATAGACAGGCATGCGGGAATGGCGGTGACTTTTAAATCTCTCAAGTGCTTCTTTGATTGTAGAAGTGTCTTCGATCGCTTCCACCCGAATGAGCGGAATAAGCGCATGCTTTGCTTCGGTGTCCTTGAAGTCAAAAATGCGTTTAATCATTTTCTTTTCACTCGATTTGATCTGAGATTCTTTTTTCCCGTATAGAAGGAGAGATCTGAGTTCTTCTCGAGTACTGTGTTTTTTCCCAGTAAGTAATTCTTCAATTGGACCCAGTAATCGCGATAGCTTCGAAGTATACGAACTTAAAATACGAGTGACCGGTAGAAATGTCCAATAAACCCATTGAACAGGATAAGCCACCCAAGGGGCTAGTTCAGTTGCGTATTTTTGATAGATTGTTTTCGGTATCAGCTCGCCCACCAAGACAACAAGTGGCGAAGTAAACGCGATAGATAATAAATCGGCATGATCTGTTTGTAATGAATTTACGTAGAGTCCGATGATCGATGAGATACCGATAACACAGAGACTTGTGATGAAAAGCGTCGCAGAAAGAACTCGTTCAGGTTGATCAGCGAGTTCAAATGCTAGTTTTGCCCCACGAGAACCTTTAGCCGCTAGTGCTTTTAATTTTAACCGATCTGCTGAAAGGAGTGCGATTTCACTTCCTGAGAAAAGTCCCTCAAGAAGTAGGAGCGGGGGTACGATCCATACCAAAGTCCAAATTGACATGTGCAATTGAGGATTTTCCATGGCTACATGATCTCTTCAAATAGGGCGTCTAAAATGTCAGTCATTGTGACGATCCCAAGCACGTTACCAGGAGGATTTTCCACCACGGCCATATGTACTTTCTGGTTTTTCATTCTTCTAAAAAGTGAGTTGAGACGTGAAGTTGGAGGAATGAATAATGGCTTCTCCATAAGTGACGAGATCGGAGCATTCATATCTGCTTTTTCGAGTTTCGCCACCAATAGGTCTTTAGAATAAAGAATGCCGACGATATGAGGTCGTCCATTCGGTCTATTTTGTGTCACTGGGATACGTGAGTATTGGACTGCCTTCATTGCATTGAGTGCTGCATCTAAAGTGGTGTGGGCGGGCAGTGTATAGACGCGGGCTATCGGTGTTTGTACGTCATCAACACTAGTGTCATCGAGTTCAAAAACATTTCGAATGAGATCCACTTCGTTTTGCCTAATTGCTCNNCCTCAACGAGGTTCAGAAAGTCTTCTTCTTTCAGAAGGGGAGGAGGTTCTTCTGTAGACTCAATTTTGGTTACCTTTTTTGTGAGTAGCTGAGACACAGTCGTGACAAATCTCTGTAAGAGAACTCTGACTGGTTTAAGTAGATTGTAAATGAGCGAAAGCGGATGAACCGTAAGAGGAGCAATCACCAGGTTGGCACGCGCCGCGATCACCTTGGGTGTGATCTCACAAAGAAAAAGCACGATAGGTGAGACTACTAATATCCCCAGAAACGAGTGGACAGTCCATTCAGGAAATTTAAAGAAGATCGTAGTCGCAAGAGCATGTGTGATCCATGCTTCAGAGATCGCTTGAGTCACAATTGTTGAAAGTGCGACGTTGATGACCTCGTTAATAACCAGAATAATGATGAGTAGCCCCGCTGGGTCACTTAACAGTCGTTTGATCTTATGATGGGAGGAACGATGGCGCTCCTTAAGAGAACGGAGCTGGAAGCGGGACAAACTAAAAAGGGCGATCTCAGACGCTGACATGAAGCCTGAGATCGCCACTAGTATTATACAAACCAGAATTTCAAAGAGAGTCACTGTTTCATTTCCTTGGCTCTGCCAAGGGCTGTTTGGTCCCTTGGCGAGCTGAGGGTAGTCTACCTAACTTATGCCGCCTTATCAAATCCTGCAGCACTGCTCTTTTTCTTAGAACCTTTTGGGGCCTTCGGATCAGTAGCGTAAGCTCCTGCGCCTACCTTCTGAGTCAGAGCCACTGCGAGAACTTCATCGATCGTCTTAACTGGGACGAAGGTGAGGTGATCGCGGAACTCTTCTGGGATATCCTCTAGGTCCTTTTTGTTCTTTTCAGGGATGATGATGGTTTTGATTCCATGTCTCATCGCTGCAAGAGCCTTTTCTTTCAGACCACCGATCGGAAGAACTCTTCCGGTCAAGGTGATTTCACCGGTCATTGCTACATCTTTACGAATCGGAACTCCTGTGAGTCGCGAGATGATCGCAGTAGCCATAGTGATACCTGCTGATGGTCCGTCTTTAGGGATGCCGCCTTGAGGGAAGTGGATGTGAAGATCGGTTGTTGCAAACATATCTTCATCAATTCCGAAATCCTTAGCTCGAGAGCGGATCAAACCTAATGCTGCTTGACCGGATTCTTTCATCACTTCGCCGAGCTGTCCGGTCAGAGTGATGCCGCCTTTACCTTTATTGGTCGCAGTTTCTACATAGAGAATCTCGCCACCTACTGAGGTCCAAGCCAAGCCGGTTGCAATACCGATTTCATCTTGCTCTTGCTCGTCTTCACGAGTGTAAGGAGCTGGGCCTAAGAACTTATAGACTTGTTCACGGTTAATCAGAGTCTTTTCTGTCTTTCCTTCGGCAACAAGACGTGCAGTCTTGCGGCAGAGGGTAGCGACATAGCGCTCTAGATTACGGAGACCGGCTTCGCGAGTATACTGAGACACAACAGTCTTAAGAGCTTCGTCAGTAAATTCGATGAACTGGTCTTTGATACCGTTTTCACCAATTTGTTTAGGGATCAGATATTTCTTCGCGATGAAGAATTTTTCCTCTTCAGTGTAACCTGAGAGCTGGATTACTTCCATACGATCTCTGAGAGCCGATGGGATAGTTTCAAGCATGTTACAGGTTGCGATAAACATCACGTTTGACAGATCAAATGGTACGTTCAAATAATGGTCTCTAAATGTACCGTTTTGTTCTGGATCCAACACTTCAAGTAGTGCAGCAGATGGATCACCGCGGAAGTCACTTCCAAGCTTATCCAACTCATCCAATACAAAGACTGGATTATTGGTTTTTGCTTGTTTCAAACCTTGGATGATACGTCCTGGTAGGGCGCCCACGTAGGTTCTTCTGTGTCCACGAATTTCAGCTTCGTCTTTTACTCCACCTAAAGAGATTCGGACAAATTCACGGCCCATGGATTTTGCAATCGAGCGACCGAGAGAAGTTTTACCAACACCTGGAGGTCCAGAGAAGCAAAGGATTGGGCCCTTCATCTTATCTTTGAGTTTGCGTACTGCTAGATACTCAAGGATACNNAGGTTGTAGTGGTCATCATCCAAAATCGCTTTTGCTCGTTTGAGGTCGAGGTTATCGGCAGTGGATTTTGTCCATGGTGTCTCAACTAACCAGTCAATGTAGGTGCGGAGCATGGATGCTTCGGAAGCATCTGGGTGCATGCGCTCTAATCGACC
>DBAE01000188.1:21896-37880 GCA_002291495.1 Bacteriovoracaceae bacterium UBA1018
GTTCATTTTTGATCGCGCGGATCTGTTCACGAAGGAAATATTCTTTTTGAGACTTAGTCATCTCATCTTTTGCTTGTGAACGGATCTTAGCTTGAAGAGTGAGTACTTCAATTTCTTTTGCTAGGATCTCATGGATCTTTTGAAGTCTCTCGAAAGCATCAAAAGTTTCTAGGATACCTTGAGCATCTTGAACCTTAAGTCCCAAGTTTGAAGCAACGAGGTCGGCTAGGCGACCTGGATCAGTAATATCATCAAGCACCATCAAGATGTCTGGTGATAAGACTTTTCCAAAAGAGATCACTTTCTCAAGTTGCTCTCTTACAGTTCTCATCAGAGCTTCTGCTTCGCTCATTCGAGGAGATTCAGTTTCAGCGATCTTATCGATCTTCACTTCGAAGAACGGATCACGCTGTGTGAATTCCTGGATATTAGCTTTGCACAAGCCTTGAGTTAAGATTTTGATTCGTCCATCCGGAAGCTTTCGCATTCTCATGATCATGGCTACAGTGCCAGTCTTGTAAATGCCTTCTGGAGATGGATGTTCATCGCTGATGTCTTTTTGAGAAGCGAGCAAGATCAGCCTGTCTGATCTTGAAAGAGCTTCCTCAACACTTTTAATCGATGAATCCCGTCCCACGAAGAGTGGGATAATCATATATGGAAATACTACAATGTCTCGCACGGGCAACATTGGAAGTGTTTGTGGAATCTCTACTTGTTCGCCGTCGTAATTTGTAACCATTCACTCGCTCCCTTTGCTTAATCGCTCTGGTTGTTATGAATCAGTTCGGACGAAAAACGACTTCGCTTTAGGGTTTTGTTAGTGCTCTAAATACATAATAAATATTGAGAAATATTAGATAATTGCCAAAATAATATCAGACCAAAACGGTGCGAATGACTTTGTTTTTGTTGGGAAATGAGCTCGTCTTCAGGCTCTGGTAGCGGAAAGAGGGGTTGCTGCGTCCGTTTTTTGGCTCTGGTGGCCGATTTTTGGCTGTCAGAGGATTGGCAATTAGCGAGATATCTTGAAGGCTTAGTCATCCGCGAATGATCGATGCTCAGAAAATATATCAGAAAATATAATTGTTGATTAAATTAGTACACAATGATAAAAACGCGCCCTATGAACGATTCACCACGTATTCTCACCCTGATTATGCTCACAGTAGGCTTTTTATCCTATGCTGGGGGGGCTCACGCACGGCCAAAAAAGGCCGGCCTCGATTTTTCAAAAGTTTCATACGATTGCGGCACAACCAGCGGTGTCGATTTAGAGAAGATCCAGCGTTTCACAGAAGAGACTCTGACTGAGGGTCTCAATAAGATCAAAGAAATCAATGAAACGCTCTATGATCAAGCGGTGCAGATTCTTAATTCTGAGCCAGTCGTGGTTTCCTGTGAAAAAGGTAACGTGGGAGTCGCTTCGTATGTTGGGAAGTATGGATTTCATGCCGCAAAGATTTACATGGGCGACTCACAGCCTTATTTGGACCGAGCACTTAGTCCGCGCGATGATGAAGATGAGCATGAAAAAGCTATTCGACTCGCTGTCCGCCATAATCTCTTTCACGAGTTCCTTCACCACTTTCGTTTTGATAACCAAGACAAAGATGCCCACGAAGCCGAGTTACTCATGCAACGAGACCTCGTACATGCGTGTGCATATTATGCATTCACTCATTATCTCGCATTTAGCTTAACTGAAGATGCATCTCGTGATGTTTGTTCGCAGGCTGGATCTGCGGCTAAGACTTCTCATTAATTTTTTTGAAGCATCTCTTTAAAGGTCAATAAGTCAAAAGTTTTAGAGCTGGGCAGTGGCTTCGAGAGTTCGTTTGACTGTGCTTCATTTTGTTTGCTTTGAGCGGCTCTGAATAATTCTAACCGCTCGGGATACGATGGGTGAGTACTTAAAAAATCTAGGATCACCATCGCTTGAGTGGAGCCTTTTGGAAGCTTTTCCGACGCTTTTTCAAAGAAACGAATGATTCCTGCCGGAGAGATCTGATGCTTGGCCATTAGGTCCACTGCACCTTGGTCTGCTTCTCTCTCCATGTCTTTTGTATTGTGGATGCTTGTGATGCGATCGGCTTGCGCCAATATTTGGTAAGCACTCGTGTCGCCAAAGATGAGAGCTGAACTTAAACCGATACCCATCTGATAGGCGAGCGCGTGCATGCTATGGCGCTTTTCTATGTGAGCGATCTCATGGGCGAGCACTCCGAGAATCTCTTCAGAGCTATCCGCCTCCAAGATCAAACCTTCAGTGATCTCTATGTAACCACCTGGATAAGCGAAGGCATTCTTATCTTTACTTTTTGAGATATGAACTTGGTACTTAAATGGACTTTGATCCGAAGTAGGAAAAATAGGAGTGATGAGGTGTTCAAAATATCGGATCGTTGCAGGATCCGTATGATGAGTAGAAGCATTGACTCTCATTTCAGCAGCTTTGGCTAACATCTGGTCCACGCTTGGTGGAAGATGGGTGATGGCCCTTTTGAGTAAGTAATCTCGCATGAGTAGGAGCCCGACTCCGATGGAGACTATTAAGACAAGCGCGGCAGCAATCAATTGATAAAAGGTGGAGTTTTTCTTTTTGATAGTTCTAAGCTGGGCCTGAATGGATGCCGTTGGCACTCTAGCTAATGCCCTCAAAAATCGTTCGTCTTCAATAACTAAAGAAGCATTGCCTAACTCCGGAGTAGATACGACGTAGGCGTCATCATTTGTACCTGCCGCACGGATTGTCAGCTCTGCGTAGGATAGGGACCTTGATAATTCGGGACTTACTAGTTGCAATCCTGCTGGCGTTACTTGTACTTCAGTGCTGATCTTGTGGGTTGAGTAACCATACAACTGGCCGTAAATCTTTTTCATCAATTCCAATTACTTTCCACCAAAGATCTTAACTACGATTGCGGCCACCACATAGAGTACAACAACAATGACCCCAATGATTCCTTTGGCTTGACCTGTCGAGCCTTGAGGTGCATTGACCGCGACTGGGGCCTCCTCATAGGGTTGAATGAGGACATATCCATTACCCTTAAATACGCTTTGGATACTTTCACCGCTTCCACGCCCAAAGAAAGTCTTAAGCTGCACATCCACTCTGAACTCCGGAGTGAGCGAACCAGACCACGCCACGGTTGCACTAGGGTCAGTAACGACTGGGTTGCCCGGTGTCACTTCGAGGGTGAGCGGGTCGTAGTGAGTGCTAATCGCAATCGTTCCTTGACCCGAAAATTTAACGTTAAAGAGTCCTCCCGACACAAGTGCGCCGAGTTTACGCAAAAACGTGACATCCCAGGTGAGGCTCTTTTCAAACGCCAAGATGTCATTTCCGTTAATGTAAATCGTTTCGCCTTGAAGTGTAATGAGAGAGATTTTCTTTGATTGATCCGCAATATACAGTTTACCGCGACCCGAGGCCTGAGTCAGAGAAGCGCCTTCGCCGGTAAAGAATTTTTTGAGCGCTTTTTTAAATCCAAACTCAAGGATGCGTTCACGGACAAAGGTGATATTTCCCAAATAGCCGATCATACTTCCTGTTTTGATCCACACCGGACCATTGAGATTGATCTCAAGAATGCGATCACTTTCGAGCTCAAACACGCCTTCTTTAAGGTCTCGCTGTTTAGTTTTGTTAAAAAAGTCTTGGAGAGCGTAGCGATTGTTTCCTGGATTAGGTTTTCTTTCCGGAGACGGAATATTTCGTGAGATCGAAGGGTTGGTCGAACCAGGAATGGTGGTCATTGGGGGAGGCNNCCCTTACACTTAGGGCACTGCACTTTTTTTCCTGCGTATTTTTCATCGATATACGTCTCATAACTGCAGGTCGGACAGTGAAATGAAAGCATATGTGTTCCTTTATGTGGGGCTAAGTACCTATTATTTTGGATCTGACTTTATTTTGAAAGAATAATTAGTGTCGGAATAGAAGCGGCAGTTGTTTGACGACACTAAGTGGACTATCTATGACCCTGGATGTACCGCGCAGTTTCGATTTTTATTCTAACTTTCGTTCTTTGTTCGCTACGCGCCAGTGCCCAGCTGCTGGATCCGAGCAACTTCCAAGGGTTGTCTTGTGCTTCTGCACTCACTCAGGATTCGGACGAATCAAAAGCCTTTGAGTATATTGCTGATGAAGTCTATGCCCTAGGTCAACAGGGCAAAGTGATCTCTGATCCTTTCATTGCTTCTCAGATGCTCTCCCTCGCTAAAAGAGTCCTGAAGATCCATGGCACTCAGGTTACGCCCATCTCGAGATACACTGATATCGGCTTTATTATTAATCCTGAGTCGTCGGGTTCTAATTTTAATCATTTTGCAAAGGCAGTCTACGACGCCGTAGGGCTATCTCTCATTTATGTACCGAGTAAGCACTTGATGAAGCCACGGCAGGGAGCATCTATGGCAGGGCGCGACCTCTATTTGCCTCACCATCTGCTCATTAATCCTGGCTTTGATCGTACAGATACCGTGTTAGTAGGGATCACGATTGGACAGGTGATGCATGAGATTCATCATGCGTTTCTCAAAAGTTTGCTCCAGCAAGGAACCATTACTCAGTATGCGGGGNNGACGAGCCATAGTGATGATCGTCCCCTGAGCACAATCGATCTCTCTATCTATAATCATCGTTTCAGCTTGGAAGAGTTATCCACATATCCACTTCATTTATGGAAATGGGCTCAACTCTTGAGTCAGATACCCCCGAGGCAACGGCCTGCCCTTATTACAAAGTTTAAGTCGCACGTATCGCTCGTTCTTCGATTTCATCAAGTCATCTTAGAAGCATTAGGTGGGCCGGATGGAACGGGAGCTATCCGGGTCGGTGATTACGTGATTCAGGATCATAAGCCAGGCTCGCATTATTATTCGGCATATGGGGTATTTAGTAATGCTCGATTTACTTATCATTTGCCCCGTATCTTTTCTTCGAGGACCGAGTACAACTGGCGATCCAGTCAACTCGTTAAGCTTTCTCAATCGGTCATTCCAACTTATGAGCACCTCCTCCATGAGTTGGAAAACTTTCAGGATGGCTCTCAAGATAAAATATCAAAAATGACAGAGCAATTGAGAGATTGGACCAGCGTCCAATAAAACTGATATACTCAGGCGTATGAAACAGTTTTCGTTTCTTAGTATTTTAATCTTGCTAGCGAGCTCCGTATCGAGCAGCGCGCTGGCTAAGTGCGACGATTTGCTGAGTGAACTATCTCGTCAAACTATTCAAGAAAATCAGTTCAATACCGGTCGCACATTAGGGATTTATAAAGATGAGCTTTCTGATCATTTTCATAACTTTCTCCTGAACCTTCGGGGTCATCAAGTTTGGATAGATGCGGGTGCAGGCGAGGCGAAAGCTGTTCGGGAATATCATGCTCAAGTGAAGAGTGAAGATGCTCGAGCCTATACTTTAGCGATCGGGTATGTGGCGCCACAAAGTCAGAAGTATCAAGACTTCCTCGTTCAAGCCGCAAAACATAAAAAATTTAAGTATCTTTCTGGACGATTTTTAGAGGAGATCCCATTGAAAGATCTCCCTAGCGCGGCTTTGATCTCAGATGTGTATGGGCCGTTTCATTACTCGGATCGCCTTGATGTGGTTTTGGAAAAATATCTTTCGACACTTAAAAAAGGTGGCGAGCTTTATATTAAGACGATCGAAGGTTTTCGGATTCTTGAAGATTCTGCTGGCAACGAAGTATCTTTTAACGATTACTTTTCTTCAATTTCTGGTGTTCAGGCTATTCGGCTGGGGCGGAGTAACTTTCGGATCATCAAGACCTCGGACAAAGTGACAGGCATACGACGTGCTCAGTACATCGGGAGTCGCGGAGAGGATCTTCGGACGAGAGTTTATCGGGTGGAGTAGTGACAGTACAAACAAAAAAAGGCCCGTCTCGGCATCCTGCCAAGACGGGCCTTTTTCTTTTAAAGCTATTAAGCGTAAATCTTTTCTTTGTGCTCTTCA
This sequence comes from Bacteriovoracaceae bacterium UBA1018, assembly GCA_002291495.1. GTDB lineage: Bacteria > Bdellovibrionota > UBA1018 > UBA1018 > UBA1018 > UBA1018. The sequence continues at coordinate 27,886 of DBAE01000188.1, forward strand.
CGCTCTTTGCAAGCTAAGCAAAGAGTTGAAACGGGACGAGCTTCTAAGCGTCTTGCTTCGATTGGTTCTTCACAATCTTGGCAAGTGCCGAAACTGCCTTCATCCATTCGAGACAATGCTTCGTCAATTTTGGATAGAAGTTGTCTTTCTCGATCTCTTAATTTGAATGTTAGGTTTTGACTGATCTCACTTGCTGCGAGGTCTGTCTCGTCTGCAAGATCGTCTGGTGAAAGAGTGAGCTCATTTCGTAGCGCATTCTTTGTGCTATTCAGAATTCTCTGCTTTTCTTCGACTAAAATCTTCCTGAATCTGCCAAGAGTCTTAGCATCCATACCTATAATTCCCCCCATCGTTCACTTCCAATTTGAACATCAATGCAATCAAACATTTGAAAATGCTTTGATTGTCCCCCAAACATCAACCGCTATCCGTCGCGGTCACAAGGTTTTTATAAGGACTTCTAAGATTTATCAACTAAAAGAATTGGAAAATTTTGAAAACCAATCAAATCCTAACAAATGAAGCGAGAGTAGGAGTGCGTGTTTTGTCTCGGTTCTTATATTTTATTCATGCTTGGGATTGATTCATTTTCACGGGAAAAAGCGGGAGATATTTTAAATTCAGCGAATATAATATTTATTATGATACTTAGCGTCAATTTTGGAAGATTATGTCACGAATTTATTTTTAAGAATCTTCGAAAAAAATCTTTACGCGATTTGTCAAGTTATGAATCTTAAGGGGATCCTTGACGATGGGTCGGAGATTCCGTTACGTCTTTGTATCACATGAAAAGTGCAATCATTCTTCTTGCCGCGGGTCTAGGTAAACGCATGCGATCGGCATTGCCGAAAGTGCTCCACGAAGTTGGCGGACAGCCCCTTTTGTTCCATGTTTTGGATCGGATTCGCGAGGTTCAGGAAGCCGCGGGCACAGAATTTCCTGTTGCGATTGTCGTAGGACATAAAAAAGAATTGGTCGAACAAGCCGTAAAATCTCATGATTTATTTTCTAAAATGAATATTAGTTTCATTCATCAACCGNNAAGAGGTACCGGACACGCAGCTCGATGCGCGATGGATTCAAAATGGGGAGAAGAGGTAGCCAAACAAAAACTCCCTATTCTTGTTCTTCCTGGGGATCAACCTTTGATTCAATCGGCTTTAGTCGAGCAAATGGTAGAGCCACTGGGACGATCGACCGTGCTTCGGTTGCTTACATGTGAGCTCAGCCAACCGAAGGGATATGGCCGAATCGTACGTCGAGGTAAAAACGGCCCGGTTCTCAGAATCGTTGAGGAAAAGGATGCTACGGCCCGCGAAAAAGAGATTCACGAGGTTGCATGCTCTATTTATACCTTTCAATCGGCCTTCTTAAAGTCTCAGCTCCACAGGTTGTCGGATAAAAATGCTCAAGGCGAATTCTATTTAACAGATTTGGTGGCCAATGCGTCACGCGCTAAGAAGGCAATTGATGTTCTCAAGTGGCAGCCTGAAGAAGACTTGCGTGGGATCAATGATCCATGGGAATTGGCGATCGCCCAAAAGTTTCTCAATGAGCGAATTGTACAAAAATGGGCTCAAAAAGGGGTTCGGTTCATAAATCCTTGGTCCAATCATATCGACTCCAGTGTTGAACTAGAAGAAGAAGTAATCGTTCATCCGGGGGCTATCTTGCGAGGAAAGACTAAGATCGGAAAAGGCTCCGAGATTGGCCCAAATGTCGTGTTGCAGGACATGAAAGTCGGAGAAAAAGCGAACGTCAAGACGGGAACGGTTGCTGAAAAGTCGGTTATAGGTCCTGGAGTTCAAATTGGGCCGTACGCTCATCTCAGGCCTGATTCGATTGTTGGTGCTCAAGCAAAGATCGGCAATTTTGTAGAACTTAAAAATACTAAAATAGGATCCTCAACGAACGTCGCTCATCTCTCTTATCTAGGTGACGCTAAAGTAGGCGATCGAGTTAATATTGGTTGTGGCTTTGTCACTTGCAACTTTGATGGCCGAGTGGTCGACGGTAAGAGAAAACACGAAACGATTATTGAAGATGACGTATTTATGGGAAGCGATTGTCAGACGATTGCTCCCGTACGGATTGGCAAAGGAGCTTATATCGCTTCGGGTTCAACCATAGATCAAGATGTAGAAGCGGACGCATTAGCGATCGCCCGATCCAGACAAGTGACAAAGTCAGGATACGCGCGTAAGCTCAAAAGCCAGAGTTAGGCCAAGTTAGGACAGAGGAGTCAAGTATGTGCGGCATCGTAGGTTATGTAGGACAGCGACCAGTTATTGATGTCTTATTAGGCGGCCTTAAGCGCTTAGAATATCGAGGTTATGATTCAGCAGGTGTAGCCTTTTTTCAAGACGATCTCATTGAGATTAGAAAGTCTGAAGGCAAACTCGCCAACGTTGAAAAACTCATGAACGGAAGCCGAAACTCCTATCCGGACGCCCGGTGTGGGATCGGCCATACTCGATGGGCCACTCATGGTAAACCAACCACTCAAAATGCCCATCCGCACCGTACCGGACATGTGGTTTTAGTTCACAATGGAATCATCGAAAATTACCAAGAAATTAAGCGCGACTTGATTTCGCGCGGCCATAAGCCGCAATCGGAAACCGACAGTGAGCTATTTGGATTTCTCGTTCTTGAAGAAATGGAAAATGGCTTAGGACTCTTTGAAGCTGTCCGAAAGAGCTTCTCCCTGCTTGAAGGTCAATGCAGTGTAGTTGTGATGTCAGAACGTGAGCCTGGCACCGTTGTAGGCGTTAGAAATGGTTCACCCTTAGTCGCTGGACTTGACCCAAATGGGGGAGCAATCTTAGCGAGCGACGCGCAACCTATTCTCGAATATACAAACGAAGTATTTTTTCTAGAAAATGGGGATATCGCGCTTTGCTCTCAAGGCGGGATTCAGTTCTTTGATTTGAAAACTGGAAAAAAATTGAATCGTGAAAAAACCAAGCTCGATTGGTCAGTAGATAAGATCGATAAGCAAGGTTTTGATCACTATATGCTAAAAGAGATCTATGAGCAGCCAGCAGCTTTGGTCGATACGCTCAATGGGATCTTAGATCGCATCAAGACCGATCCATTTCCTTTAGCAGCTCAACCCGGCGTTAAACTCTTAGATCAAGCCAAGGAAATAATCTTCGTTGCTTGTGGGACGTCTTGGCATGCGGCGCTCGTTGGTAAATATTGGATCGAGCGACTCGCGCGCATTCCGGTCAATGTCGAGCTTGCAAGTGAGTTTCGGTATCGTGATCCTGTCCTCAATCCAGGAGCCCTCGTTGTCGGGCTATCCCAATCGGGTGAGACCGCAGACACATTAGCAGTGATCCGAGAAGTGAAGGCAAAAGGAATACCTACCCTTGGGATCACCAACGTCCGTGGAAGTACCTTAAGCCGTGAAGCAAACTCAGTCTTTTATACTTCGGCTGGACCTGAGATCGGCGTTGCTGCAACCAAAACCTTTTCAACTCAGATGCTCGTACTCTTGCTTTGGGCAGGATACTTAGGACTGAAAAAATCTAATCTCGAAGAACTTTTTCACGACATCGTCAAGTTACCGCATCAGATCGAGGATGCGTTGTCTGAAAGCAACGGTATGGTAGCCGCCATTAAAGACGCGGCACGTGGACTACAGAAGGCAAAAGGCTTTTTCTTTATTGGTCGCGGTTTCTCATTTCCAATCGCTCTCGAAGGCGCATTGAAGCTCAAAGAAATTGCTTACGTCCACGCCGAAGGTTATGCCGCAGGAGAATTGAAGCACGGACCCATTGCCATGATTGATCAAGATATGGTTGTCGTGGTGCTAGCACCCCAGGATTCGTGGAGAGATAAAACAGTATCGAACCTTCAGGAAGTAAAGGCCCGGGGCGCTAAGATTCTTGCCGTCGGTGGGGGTCTCGATCAGAACCTGAAAGAACTTTCTGATTTCTGGATTCCTTTAGCTCCATCCACCGAGGCTCTGCTACCTTTTGTAATGACCACAGTTGTTCAGCTTTTGAGTTACGAGCTGGCGGTCCTCAAGGGAACCGATATCGATAAGCCAAGGAACTTGGCAAAAAGCGTGACTGTTGAATAACTTGCAGAGTAAACTCGATGCATACGGGGGGGCACTCAGACTCAAAACGAGAGTGCCAGTGAACTATGCTGACCATGTTGTTTACTCCAGCTTTGACTGGAGTTCTTGCTGCAGTAATTATTACTGCAGCTCAATACATTCGAAAATCCAGTTTTGATCTTCAGCTGAATGCACCTATCTTTATATTGGCGGTCACCGTTTTTGCGATGATTTTGCAAAAGTTGGTGATTGATCGAAGGCCAGGGTACCGAAGCTTCGATGGGTTGGCCGATCTTTTTGTTCATATTCATTCTCTCTCAAATGCTGATTCTGCAGGCAGATGGTCGCTTCGCGGCATGATGTCCTTTGTACTCAGCATTTTTGGAGGGGTCGCTGGCCCCGAAGGTACCGCCACCGAATTAACTCATGCCCTAGCGATCCAAACGCGATCTCACTCATCGCATTGGTTTGAGCAGAGTCGTCGAACAGACGTCGCTAGTTCAATTGCTGCAGCTATTGCTGCTGCATTTCATGCTCCTTTTGCAGCCGTACTCCTCACATTAGAGCTCGGAGCTGGTGGCCGTACACTGTCTGCAGCCACGAGTGCGGTTTTTTCATATTTAAGTGTGAGATTGCTTGAGAAGGGATTTGCGATTGAGCCGATCTCGATCGCGTCCTCCTTTGATCAATATACTTTCGGCTCCTTTCCGGATTGGATCAGTCTCGTGTTGATTGCTCTTTCGAGCGCGGCGCTCGGACTCGGTTTTATTCATTTTACGCGCTACTGCAAAAGTAGCTTGAGTGATCTATTTCAGGCTGAAGTCTGGATGCGAATTTTGGCCGGAGGAGTACTTTTGTTTTTGGTCGTGCTCGTGCATAAGCCGAGTTATTTGCCTTCGTGGTCAGTATTTCAAGAGGCCATGCAGGGTCAGTTTGAGATTTCTCAACTGGCGCTATTTACGGGTTCACTCTTTTTAAGTGGCGCACTGGTGTTGGCTGCATTTGGAACCGTGGGTATATTTTGGCCTTTGGTGGCCTTGGGTGCTTCATTTGGAATGATGTTGGACGAGCTGATGTTTACATTATCTTGGATGCCACATTCAGCATCACATATGTCAGAAGCATCGGGTTTATTTGCGGTCGCTGCTCTTTGGGCAGTTGTGCTCAACGCCCCTCTGGCGGGAGCAGTGCTATGTTTTGAGCTCGCCGAAAATTATCAAGTGATCTTACCTTGTTTAATTTCCGGCTTAGCCATACGTGAGTTGACCCGTGCGTTTAAGTTTAAGTCCCTCATCCTTTCCAATTTAGAAACACGCGGAATTCCTCTCCTCGAGGGACGATCTCGAACAGTCATGGATGCGATTTTGGTTCGTGATGCAATGATCACTGATCATGAGATCGTTTACGAACACGACCCAGTCAATGAGCTTCAGAGTCGTTTTCTCAAATCGAGATACGCGTTTCTTCCGGTGGTCAATCGATCCGGAAACTACGTGGGCCTGCTGACGATAGATATGATCAAGCAGGATTACGCGGCGGCTTCAGATGCAACTCTCGCTCGATTTATCGAAGCTAAAGATTTGCTTTACCGAGCCAAGTCCAATATTCCGACGGTTCGGTCGATTGACGCACTGTCTAAGACGGCAGGGCTCTTCGAGCAAAATCCCTGTATTGCAGTTTTAGGCGAGGACGGCCGAGTGGTCGGTCTCTTATTCGCTTATAACGTCCGTGTAGCATACGATCGTGAGGTCGCCCGCCGGTCACTCGCAATGCAGACTTCCTATAAGTAAAATTCATTAAGATATGTTACTCCCTCGGGGATGATCGATTTTGATTTTGATTCGGCGCCTCCGAGCTCTTCTGGCTCCTCAGGCTTTCCTAAAAATCCATTCTCCCGTGGCGCAGGAACGTNNCCACCAAGAACGGATGGCGGAATTCCGGATTACGTTAAAAATCTGAATGATCGTCAGCGCGAAGCTGTACTGATCACAGATGGTCCGTTGATCGTTCTCGCTGGAGCCGGCTCGGGCAAAACCAAAATGCTCACATCTCGTATTGCCTATCTTATGGATGTGAAGCGAGTTCCTCCTTATAACATTCTGGCAATGACGTTTACAAACAAGGCGGCCCGCGAAATGAGAGAGAGGGTCGAGCGTCATTTAGGTGATGTCCCTTTTCTTGGGACTCCGGAAATTGGCACCTTCCACTCAGTTTGTGTGCGACTTTTGAGACGAGAGTTGGCGAGTACTCCTTTTACTAAACCCTTCGTGATCTACGATGACTCTGATCAACTCAGTTTGATTAAAACCGTAGTTTCCAAACTTGGAATCGATGACAAAGCCTTCAGTCCTAAATCGTTTCAAGCCGCGATCAATCGCGCTAAGTGTGACGCAATCGAGCCTCAGGACATGCAGCCTGAAACTCATAATCTCTTTGAGCGCAAACTTAAGCTTGTCTATGAGCAATATCAGAAGGATCTCTTTGCCAATAACGCGCTCGATTTTGGTGAGATCATCTGCATGACCTACCGAGTACTTCGAGATGATCTCCAAGCACGTGCTAAGTATCAAAACCGTTTCCGATTTGTACACGTTGATGAGTACCAAGATACTAATCGAGCTCAATATCTGATGCTCTCCATGATTGCAGGTAAACCTGCTGGGGGTCATCAAAATATCTGCGTAGTCGGCGATGAAGACCAGTCCATCTATAAATGGCGCGGGGCAGATATTCGAAATATCTTAGACTTCGAGCACGATTACCCAGGTGCCCAGATCGTTAAGCTCGACCAAAATTATCGTTCGACTAAGACAATTATTACGGCTGCAAGCCAAGTCATTAGTAATAACAAAACTCGTAAAGACAAAACCCTTTGGACTGATAATGAAGAGGGCATCCCGATTACTCGTGCACAGCTTCCTGATGAGAGAGCTGAAGCAGAAATGGTTGTGTCCGAAATTAAGCGATTAGCTTCCAATGAGGACCGATCCTATAAGGACTTTGCGATCTTTTACCGGACTCATGCTCAAAGCCGTCAGTTTGAGGATGTGTTGCGACGTGAAAAGATTCCGTATCAGATCGTCGGCGGTTTACGTTTCTATGATCGTAAAGAAATCAAAGACATTCTGTCGTATTTTAAGGTGATCCTCAATCCGCAGGATTCAGTCAGTTTAAAACGGATCATTAATGTTCCTGCGCGCGGTATCGGCAAGACGACGATTGATAAGATCGAAGCTCTACAAAGAAGCTTTGAGATGTCTGGAGAAAAGGATGCAAGTTTTAATGCAGCTCTCCGCCGCGCGGCAGAGGATGCGTCGGTCACGTCAGGGGCGACGGCCAAAAAGTTAGCGGTATTTGTTCAGTTCCTCGATCGACTTTTTGAAGAACAAAAAGTGAAAAAGCTAAGCGAGCTCTATCACTTAATCCTCGATGAGACGGGTTACGTCCGCGAGCTGAGAAAAGAAGCGACTGAAGAAGCTTTTGCACGGATTGAAAACTTAGAAGAGTTCAATACTCTTTTACAAGAGTTTGAAGAAGACGTATTCGAAAAGCAGAACAAAAATCCACGAGCAGAAGGGGAGCTTGAGCTTCAAAATCACGATCTGCTTGCCTTGTTTATTGAAGAGTCGTCGTTAGCAGCCGATGCAGATACTAAAGCGCCACTTGAGAGTGCGGTCAATATGATGACCCTACATTCATCAAAGGGCCTTGAGTACCCGGTCGTATTTTTGCCGGGCATGGAAGAGGGCCTCTTTCCTTCGGTGAGACCTTGGGAAGAAACAGCTGATGAGGACATCGATCNNTCGGCTTTGTTACGTCGGTATGACTCGTGCGCGTGAAAATCTATATCTCTCTCACGTCGTGGTGAGAAGACTTTGGGGTAATGTCACTTATCAGGAGCCAGCTCGCTTTTTTGATGAAATGCCTCATGATCTGAATGAGTTCAAAGACTACTCTCAAGGTGCGGCTTCAAATCAATTTCGGTCTGGATCCTCCCGTCAGTTTGGAGGCGGAGGGTTTGGCGGTAGCTCAAGTTCTGGGCCGTTTGAGCGACGAATTGAGTCTCAAGACCACGATACTTTTGGTAGTCCTTGGAAGCCCGCTCAGAAGGTCTTTCTCGACGGAGAGCTTGATGTGATTGGAAAGAGACTCTCACATCCGGATTATGGCTCTGGAAAAGTAATATCGAGCGAAGGCGCTGGAAATGATCAGAAGGTTACTGTGGAGTTTGGCGGCGGTCGAGATCGTCGTAAGTTCTTGTTACGTTTTGTAAAAGACTTTATTGAGACCTACGATTAGAGTTCTCAGTCATCCCAAAAGTTGATTTATCACGTACCTTATTGTACCAGGCTGGGGTGAATTTGTGGTTTTTGAAAACTCTTTCGATCGGCCTAGCCCTAGTACCAGTATTAGTACCCGTGTTGGTACCATTGCCCTCGATTGCGCTCGCACAGGGTGTACCTCGATTTATTAAATTCTATCAAGGTAGTGAAATACCTCGTCCTTTACCAGCTCTGGTCGGGTTCTTGTCCAGGCTCATGAGTGATTCAGGGATCCAAGATGAAAGAGGATTTATCTCTGATTTGTCCCAGCTGATGCGCACCCATCTCGCTACTCTCAAGACTAATAATGGGCTCAAATATGATGTCGGGTTTCATAGTCTCGAGCAGTACTATTTTGCGTCATCGTCTCAGCAAGTATTTGTCGTAATGACGATTGCTGCCGTAATTGAAGATGAGGAAGCCTTCTTAAAGAGATGGAATATCAATCCGTCCAGGATTGAAACATGGATTGAAAGTCATCTCACTCTACAGTGGGACAGCCCACAGTTTTATAAACATTTGCAAGAGGTCCTGAGTTGGAAAAAGGGTTCACCGCCTTTGAGCTATCAGGCAAAATACATAGTAAAGACTTTACAGCAAGCTCATGACGAACAAGGGATGTTGACCCTCCACGATGGAGCAATCATGCGAGAAGGTGCTTCATCACAGATTATCGAGTTTTTAGATAAGCTCTATTATCAGGGACAGGTAGATCTTCCAGAGTTAGATCTTCAGTATCGGGGACTCAAGTTTTACTATGAACCTTATACTGGTGCCGTCTATCCATCAAAAAACTCACGCGCCCTCTTTCGAAAGTTTCTCGATATCCGAATGCGCGTCGGCGAAAATACACAGTCCGAAGCATTCGAACACGTGATTGCTTATATGCGCGATAAGAGTCACTTGTTAATCAAACCTTTGCTCGAGTCTCCTTCGATTTCGACGATGCTATTGGCAGAGGCATTGATTTATGGGGATCTGGATGAAGTGGTTTGGATTCTGACCCGGCTCTTTGATCCTCAGGATGCCGACCGAGTATTGCTCTCGTTAGGCCGGTTGACCTCGCAGGACCTACTTGGAATCAAGTTCGATTCGCAAATCACTAGGACCTGGAAACCCAAAGCTCTTTGGAAGCCTGAACAGAAAAAGAAATGGACCGAATGGTTCTACAATATTAAGGCCCATCTCCAAGTCCCATCGTGGGTTTGGCAGGGACTCGATCAAAATCACCCTAAAGGTAAGCCCTCGGGTCTCGATTTAGATCGACGATGTGGTCAATACTTAACACGTTATTCTCTGAACTAGATCCTGCAGATCTGGATCTCGATTATCCCGCGTACCTCCTAATCTTTCTCTCCCCATACCTTTGCACGGCTCTGAGCTGAGCAGGACATAGAAGCTCGAGGTTCTCTCGGGAACTTGTGCCTCCTTGGGCATAGGGATGGATGTGCTCGATCTGAAGCGAGAACTGGGAGGTGCAGCGTCTTTGGGTTTTGGGATCGGTGTAGTTGCAGCTGGGTGGGGTGATGTGGGGATCGGAATTACGAGGGGCCCCTTGAAAGAGCGCTCGCTTGGTAGGTCTTGGGATGTAGCGGGATGCG
>DBAE01000020.1 GCA_002291495.1 Bacteriovoracaceae bacterium UBA1018
TTCCCACACAGTCTTATACAGAGCTTTGAGCTCTGCTGGGATCTCGTCGATATGCTGAATCGAGCCATCTGCTTCAATGATCTTGCCTCTGAGTTTTGGTCCCCAGATTCCAGCCTTCTTCAAATCCGCGATCAAGTAGCGATTCACTTGGAGAAATTCGCCGCTCAATGTTTCACGTTTAAAGAAGTTCGAGATCTGTGGCTCAATGCTTTCGTAGCTTCCAACAATGGAAGCGATGGTTGCAGTAGGTGCGATCGCGATCAAAAGACTGTTACGGAGTCCTTTTTGGCGAACTTCTTGAGCCAATCCATCCCAATCAAAATGAAGCTCTGGCATTTGGCCTTGTAGGTCTTGAGCCAATTGCACTTGAAGCTTGCCATCGGCATAACGAGAATCTTTGAAATTCTCGAATGGACCGAATTTTTCAGCCAACTTCATGCTGGTTTTGATGGCGTGGTAGTAGATTGTTTCAGAGATACGAGCTGAAATACGTTTCGCTTCATCGCTGGTGAATGGCAAACGCATTTTGAACATCGCATCTTGAAGACCCATAATGCCTAGTCCGATTGGGCGCCATTGGCTATTGGAGTTCTTTGCTTCTGAAGTCGGGTAGAAGTTACGATCCACAACACGGTCCAAGAACTTCACTGCTGTTTCTACAGTCGGCTTAAGTCTTTCGAAATCAAACGAGCCATCTGCTTTGACAAACGCACCTAGGTTAATGCTGCCTAGGTTACAAACTGCGGTTTCGCCTTCATTAGTGACTTCCAAGATCTCGGTGCAGAGGTTGGAGCTATGAATGACGTTACCTGGTTTAGCAGTTTGAGCAGAACGAAGGTTTGCTTTGTCTTTAAAGCATAACCAGCCGTTGCCAGTCTCAGCTAAGGTCTGAATCATACGTGCGTATAATCCACGAGCTGGGACTTGTTTCATGGCTTTACCTTCGGCTTCATAGCGGTGGTAATGATCTTCGAACTCTTTACCAAAGCTATTGAGAAGTTCTGGAGCATCGCTCGGGGAGAAGAGACTCCACTGAGCATCCGCCTCAACGCGCTTCATAAATAGATCCGAGATCCAAAGGGCGAGGTTGAGGTTATGAGTTCTGCGCTCTTCAGCACCGGTATTATTACGGAGCTCAAGGAAGGACTCAATGTCGGCATGCCATGGCTCTAGGTACACAGCTGCCGCACCTTTACGCTTACCGCCTTGGTTGACTGCGTGAACCGAGGAGTCAAAGACCTTCAAGAAAGGAATGATTCCGTTACTGAGGCCGTTGGTTCCTTTGATGAGAGCACCTGAGGAGCGGACTGGAGTCCAGTCGATCCCGATGCCTCCTGAAAACTTAGACAGCTTGGCACAGTCGGTGAGCGACTTGTAAATGCCTTCCAAGCTATCCTGTGCCACCGTGAGCAAATAACAGGAGCTCATCTGCGGGTGGCGTGTGCCCGAATTAAACAGTGTGGGTGTGGCGGGCATGTAGAAAAATTGGCTGACGATATCATAGAGCTCTAAAGCTTCTGGGATCGATTCAGCAAGACCCAATGAGACACGCATAAACATCCATTGTGGACGTTCAATCATCTTACGGGTCTTTGGGTGTTTCAAAAGATAACGATCTGCAACGGTCTTAAGACCGAAGTATTCGAAGAGGTCATCGCGCTCATGGCGGATCGCGTACTCGAGGGTTTTGAAATCTTGGCTCGCAAGTTCATAGACCTGAGAGGAGAGGAGACCTAGCTCCATTGCGTTCTGCATATAGTCTCTAAACGCGAGATCGCGGCCGACTTCTTTGCGGATACCTTCAGAGAGCATGCGAGCGGCTACCTTGGAGTAGTTCGGCTCTTCCGCCATCAACATCACGGCATTGGAAATTGAAAGGTCATCGAGTTCTTGAGTCGTACTTCCATCGTGAAGACCATTGATCGTACGCTTAGCAACTTCGAGGGCCTCGACTCTTTCTAAACCCCGGCATGCTCGATTCACAGCGTGCAGAATCTTCTCGATTTTGACTTCTTCCTTTGCTCCATCCCTTTTAAACACTTGCATGTGATTAATTCCCTGCCTCTTGGCGATAATTACGTTTTTACTTCGATAACTGACCAAGCATTTTTATGTGCTCGTTCTATGGAGTTTAGAGCTCTTTTTGGTCCGGTCAAACTATATGTAGAGTTTCTTTGCTAAGGAGCCACTATATGTAGGGGTGGTGACGTTACACATTGCATCATAATGCATCGCGTTTTTATTTCGAAATTTTACAAAAAAGGATTGAAACATTCGTCGTCGGGCCCGCATCAGGCCAAGGCCGTGTTTGCGTGGTCTTAGCTTCGTATAGCCTCCGACTAACCTCTGTTTTTCCGCTCTGGCTGCGGAGACGGGGGATTTTTTGTTAAATGCTGCGACGCATTCTTAATCCAACGCCATTTCGCAGTGAGTAAAACTGCAATAACGCATAGCGCGTAGAGCCCGCTGATCCATCTTGCTTTGGCGATGTTGGCATCCTTCCAAAGTAAAATCTCATACAGAGAAAACGCAATGGGGATAGAAAACGCAAGCACAAATGCTGAAGCCGCTCCGTTGCGAAATGCACGAAGATAAATATTTGGGAAGAAAAGATGAAAAAACGCGGCTAAACAAAAAAGAAATAAAAAGACGAGCGCTACAAAAATCGCAGCTGCCCACTTCTGAATTAAGTAATCAATCAAGAGAAACATTTTTAATCAATCCGTTCGTCAGGATGAGAAACACCAAAAAAAGGCGAGAAAACAGCCGTATCTCCGATGGATTTGAATTTTTCAAGGACCCATTTCACGCTTGGAAATGCGAGTTCCTCCCAAGGTATCTCCTCCCAATCAAAGAGTCTGGCCTCAAGAGTTTCTTCGCCTGCAGCAAAGTGCGGCTTCTCAAAACTGGCTCTGTATAAGAGTTGAACCTGGCTTAAGTGACGAACGGAGTACACACCTAAAAGCCCAGTGAGTCGGATCTTGGCTTCAGCTTCTTCAAGCGCTTCTCTCATTGCTCCTTCTTCTGGAGTCTCGCCGAGCTCTAGGTATCCAGCCGGCAGGGTCCATTTTCCGTAACCGGGAGAGATTGACCGCTTACAGAGTAAAACTCTCTGAGAAGCGTCTACGACGACCGAGCCCACCACGATCTTCGGATTTTCATAAAGGACAAACCCACAGTCATCACAAACCTTGCGTTCACGATGATCACCTGTAGGGGTCAATGTATGAATGGGGCCGCGCGCTATCACTGGTCATGTCTCCTAGGTGCAATAGTTTAAAAAAGGGCCATCTGAGACGGTTCTGGTCTCCAGTCCTGCAAATGCAGCCCACAGACCTGATTCATTCTTTGTACGAAATAACTGAGGAGGTCAGGAGCGTGAATATCATCAGGTTGATGAACAAAGAAGTAGAGCTCTTGGAGTCCAGCATCAATCCAAATCTTAAGACGGTCGACCCAAGCATCGATACGTGTGTAGTCTGTCGGATCGAGATAATTGCCGACAAAACGGATGTGTACTCGTGACGTAGTGAGAGAAGAGTGTGAAACATCTCGGCGACCAGCGACATCGGTGATCACTGTCGCGGCGCGAGCTTGCTCTAGCACATCTAATAAAAATGGTTGAAGAGTTCTCTCGCGTGTAAACCAGCGTGGGTGCCTAAACTCGATCGCGATAGGGAATCCTTTGGGAAGTTGAGACAAAAAGCGAGCGAGACTTCCTAACTCTCGAGGCTCAAAACTTGNNAAATGCCCAGTCTCGAACCCAGCCTCTGGCATGCATCGATAAAGTCATGAAGTGCGCGTCCAGAGGCGACTAGACCCGACTCATCGTGGGTGATGCCTTGAAAAAATTTGGGACAAAACTTGAAATTCTCTGGCGTCACACGCATCCATTTAGCGAGAGTTAAATAGTCTGGCACTCGATAAAAAGTTGTATTGAGTTCGATGGCAGAGAGTTGTTTGGCATAGTGCTTCAGATAATCATCGGGGCGTGTGCCTACCGGATAAAGCTTTCCTACCCATTCCTTTCGGGACCAAACAGGGGCACCAAAGTACACTTGAGGGACACGAGGTTTTTCCGAGCGTTTTAAAACATCTAGGCTTCTCTGCGATTGTACAGGAAGTGAAAAGTCGACCCGAGAGATGTTTTGGAGTTTGCCAAAATCCATACGTCTCCCACTTACCATGATCAGGGCTGGTTCATAAATAAAATGACACCCAAGTCGCTCGTGCTAAACTGGGCCCACTATGCAATCAGAGCTCATGGGCCCAGGCTGTCCTTGGTACGGAATGTTAGAAAAGTGGGGAGAGCCCAATATTCGGTGGTGCGAGGAGCAGCTCTGCAGCTGGTTTGTTACGCCCGCAAATACATTCTCAAATCTCAGCTTCATGATCGTATCTGTCTATTTGTGGCGCATCATTCGCGCCGAGTCGAAAAAAGGCACGCTCGCTGGCGATACGTTGACAGAGTATTCGCTATTTCCACCTGCAATATTTCTGATGGGAGCCACTTCGTTTGTCTATCATGCGTCTCTCAACTACCTCACCCAGTTCATCGATTTTTTGGGGATGTACCTCTATCTCTTTATCGCGCTTGTATTTAATTTTAAACGCTTAGGGTGGATTACATCTCGACAGGTCAACCGAACTTACTGGCTCATTAATTTAGTCTGGATACCGATTTTGTTTCTTGTCTTCAGAAATGAACTACCGGTGCAGCAAGTGTTTTTTATCGGTGTCTTAGTTGCTTTGGGTTTCGAAATCTTTAATGCTCGACGCGCGAAAGTAGCCGGCGCCTCGGGGGGGATCAGTTACAAAAACCTTATTGTGAGTTTAGGACTGCTGGCACTAGCAAGGCTCTGTGCAACTTTGGATGTCAACGGAGTTTGGTGTGATCCACAGAATCACTGGATTCAGGGGCATGCGGCTTGGCATCTTTTGAGTGCTGTATCGACGATTTTTCTGTATCGCTATTATCGGCAGTTTGCGCGGTAGCAGTACCAGACTTCATTGATTTTTGAATCAGTTCGATCGTTGCTTGATAGCGCTTTTGTTGCTCCGCTTGAGGCTTGAGTTGAGCTAAAGCGTCTTGAACGATCTCAAGCGTGGTTTTTTCAAAAGCGTTTTTTCCTGAGAGCTCTGCCTTCTTTTCTAGGAGGAGCTTAACGACCTCAGAATGGCCATTTTCAGCTGCCATCATCAGAGGAGTCATCTGTGTAAACTTCGATCTTATGTTGACCTGGACTCCGCGAGCCAGAAGTTCTGCTACCACGTCGGTGCGTCCTTTTTCAGCGGCAGCAAAAAGGGGAGTCTCACCTACACGATTGGTGAGGTTTGGATCGGCTCCGTTTTCGAGTAAAATTTTGACGAGCTTGATTGCGCCGTTTGATGCGGCTTGATGAAGTGCTGTGCGGTCATCTCCGATATAGGCCGTGTCTTTGTCGTTGACTGATGGCTTTCCCTCTTTGATCAGAGTCTCGATCGCCTTGAGTGTTGCGTTTGATGTATCGAGGTTGGTGACGAGTGCTGAGACACTGAGAAGGATTGGAGTTCCTCGTGAGTCTTTAGCATTTGGATCTGATCCGCTTTTTAGAAGGAGAGAGACGATTTCTGGTTGGCCCTTTCCAAGCGCGATCAGAAGCGCCGGAGATCCTACTGCGTCTTGAGCGCGGAGGTTCGCGAGTTCTGGAGATTTTTCGAGGAGTGTTTTTACTTTTGTGGCATCCCCTAGCTCAATTGCTACGATTAGGGGATGGGTGCTTTGTGCCGGATCGGTGACTGAGTTTGGTAAGGTATTTGGCGGAGTCGTGATCGCATACGTGTCGTGAACCAAGGTCGCAGCAGTGGTGAGCGCTAAGGTGAGGACGGCGGCGAGTGGGTATGGGGTGATTTTGGTTTTGTTCATTTTTATACTGCTCTGTTTATCGCTCTATCGATCTATCGCTTCACCGTTACCGCCGCCGGTGGCGGTAACGGTGAAGCGATATGACGTGGCTCTTCTTATTTTCACAGTCTAATTCAATTTTCCTGCTGACGAATTCGCTTTTGAGTTCACCGGCTCTCTCGACGGAAAACTGATTGTTTTAATTCCGTCGTTTGAATAGATGGATGACCCCTTACGCTCAGAATCCTTTTGTGAGTCTTCAAGCTGCTTTAATATTTTGTCTAGATTTTTCAGAGTTTCACGATCAAACTCCTTCCGAAATTGCTCGAGATTCAGGGGGCTGTGATTGAGTCCTTCACATTCACAATCACACGGATCGTTCAATTCTTTTTCCGACGGAGGAGAGAGTTCTCCTTCTCGTGCGAGTTTAAGTTCCCAAAGGTCCATGTAGGATTCGCAGACAATGTAGGTTTCGCGTCCATCCTGAAAGAGCTTGGCCTTGAAAACAAAATTTGGCGTTCGATCAAGCTGAGTTACACCTTTGGTTTCGGAAGTCTGGACTTGTTCTTTTTCTAATTTTTCTGTGGATCGATCAAGTGCATTGAGGCGTTCCGCCAATCTCATCTTGGTGTCTAGATCTGCGTTTTTGATTTGCTTGAGGATCTGCTCGCGTTCTGATTGATTCGATTGGATTCGGTTGTTGAAATAGTTCAGTTGTTCTCTCTGATCAAACTGCCAGAGTTCTCTTTGTAGTTTCCTATCTAAGGCGTCTGTCAATGGGGAGCTATGGTCAATTTCAATGACCTCATTACCCACTCTAAAGTAGGTCAGGCGTCTGCCGTCAGGATCACCTTCTTGAAATCGTTTCTGAGCCTCAGGACTTAAAAGCGGGAGCATTGCCTCTATCTGGAGTTCCCTGATCTCATTTAAATACTTTTCGCGACTCGTTGGACGTCTATGTTCGATGAGTGTACCTTTTTGATGATCTGGACTGATGAGAAATGTTCCTTCCGGTTGTTTGATTTTTCCATCGCGCGTTCCGGTGCTCACGAGACGTGGGTTGCCCGAATAGAGATCGACGATGTTGACTAAGATTTCGTCGCCAAACTTCGAGTTTGGTTTTTTGCAGAGGTAGACTAGGTCAGATTTCCCATTTCTTCGTCTCTTAACTGAGCTCAATTCAGGAGTAGGGCATCCGTGGCCAGAATTTGAATGAGTCATCGCTTGTTCTTTGTTTCGATACTTGAGCACGATCTCTAGATCGAACTTTGAAGGGGACTGCAGCGGTTTTAACGGGTCACTCAAGCTGGTTGCCTTTACTTCCGGTCGAGAGATCGAAGAGCTCGAAGTTTTCTGCGCCACTCCTACATCC
>DBAE01000038.1:0-12384 GCA_002291495.1 Bacteriovoracaceae bacterium UBA1018
GTTTGATATGATCTGGTCTTTATCGCCGAGGATATCGCCAATAGTATCGAAAGTGTTGGTGCTCGATTCGGCCATGATATCGATAAGCGAAAACTTCCAAGTCGGATTTGCAGTGACTCTGGCTGGATTACCAAAAAAGTTTTCGTCATAGAGGCCAGTGGTAATGCGTACGCCACCCATACCAGCGCTTCTCGCACTTTGATAAGGACGAACGATGTTGTCTAAGGCAAGAGCAGGAAGAGATGTCAAAGAACTGGCGGCCAAACACGCGACCACCGCAATTTTCAAAGCTGTTTTAGTCATTTTTTCCAACTCCTGTCTCAAGTAAGAGTGCACGGAAACAAAGGTCACTGGCGTTGGCTAGGGCCGAACCAGCAGTTGTAATTACGTTAAATGTGGACGAGATATTTTGGAATTTGCCTGAAGTCGCTAATTCAGTCGTGAGACCTTGGTCAACGGCTTGGACTGCTCCGTAAAATTTACCCCAAGTGAGAGCTCCGCTCATTGAGGACTCCGCCGGAGGGTTGTTGCCTGTAATATCGACTACAGATCCGGTATTAAAGCTTGAAGAGGCGGCTTTTGTACACGATCCCGGACATGCCGCAACTCGGCAGGAGTCGACTGTAGCAGAAGTCACCAAGTCTGTATTTTGGTAAGTGCCATCGCCCCCAGCATCTTCTGCGAGCAACTCGGCCGCAAGAGCAATACCGGTTACAAATCGAACGAGGCCACGAAGCTGAACGTTATTCTGAATGAGAGCTACTTTTTGATAAGCGCGGTAGATTTCTAATCGTTTAGCCTCACCCGCAGAAGGGGTAAGAAGGGTCGCAAACTTAGATAGTGCTTTACCGTCAGTCTTTCCGTTACCTACAACTTGGGTAAAAGAGCTCATGCCTGCACCAGCACGATCTAACATCACGAAGGCAGTTTCTGCCGCTACTGTTTCGGCTTGGTCAGTAGAAAGCTTTGCATAGTGATCTAGCGCACACTGATAGTCGCCTTGATCAAAACAGGCGCGGGCAGCAGAAAGAAGTTGCTCATCACCGCTTGGGCTATCTAAAGGGTCAAAAATATTGCAACCACTCAGGCCGGTTGCGCTGAGAGTCGCTAGTACAAATAAGTAAGAAATAGGTAACTTTTGCATGCCACGCTTCACTCGATTCTCCTCCATAAGATCTGAATCTAAAGCGTAAGAGTCGATGCACTTTTTGTAAAGCTCCAAACCGTCCGATCTATGCCGAATAAACTATCGCCCGTTTTATCTTCTTTGTAGAATAATAATTTGAGAGATTAACTATGGGCATCATGAACGACAAAAAGCTCAAAGCATTTTGGATTCGCCTCGTTTTGATTGCAGTTCTGAGTTACGCGGCTTTATACCTTTCAAGTCGACCTTTGTTTGATCAGCTGATGAGAACGATACGCTTTTACTCTCATTGCCAGGGAAACGATTGTGTAAGCATTGTTAACCAGATGTCCTCTTTTGGAGTGCACTGGGCGTTTATCCTAGCTTTTATTTATTCATACACAATTTATCAAATAGCACTTCGTTGTAGGTTAATTGAAAAAGTAGGAGTTCCTGTATTGCTTGGAGCTCTGACTTACGGATCAAGTATCCAATTTACAACAATCGAAGATCATCGACTGCCGTTTTTGATTTCACAAGGGGATGACGTAAAGATAGCCAGGCTTATTTCGGAGAAAAGAATTCGGGTCAATCGCCGCATCAGTGGGACTGATAATTCTTTACTCTATTCGTTATCCTGCTCTCCCAATCGCTTCAGCTTCGCCTTAGATGAGCTTGTGAGATTTGAAGGTTATGAGGTTGACCTGAGATCTCCTGATCCTAAAAAACCTCCTGCTTTAGGCTGTTTAGTTAAAAAGCAACAGTACACGGTTGCAAAGAGACTTATTGAAAGAGCAGTGCAGTCCGGTCGTCTTAACTTAGACTATGCCTCTTTGCGCGCGCTTATTTCGGATTCACAGGCTGACCTATTGGCCCTATTGCTTGAGGCTAAGGTAGATATTGCTGAAATCTCAAAGCGTGATAACGGTCTTGTGCTTCACGATGCTGTGCAAAGCGGTAACGTAGATATCATCCATTACCTTAAAAAAGAGAATGAGGACTTTAATGTCAACTCCCAGGACTCCTCCGGAAACACGGCTCTCATCATGGCTGCAAAAGAAGGTAAGAAAGNNAAAGTGAATCGGCCCTGTCGATTGCCCGTCGAAACAATTGGCACGACGTAGTTCGTAAAATGGAAGAAGTGGCTGGACTTGAAGAAAGAAGAAAAAATCAAAACATCGAGGCCAGTTTAATTCCTTTTAAAGGCATTTCGATTTTTCCTTCGGAACTGAATCTGGCAGTCAATGAGCCCTGTACCTACCTTCAAGTTTTTTTGTCGCCACTCAAAGCTGATCTAAAGGAGGATCTTTCATATCATCCTAAACTTGATGTGCGCCTGAGTGATCCGACTCTAGCTCAAGTGAAGGCTGGAAATTGCATCCAAGGCATTCGGGTAGGAAAGACTCAGCTTGAAGTTCGATATCGAAAAATTACCCATTCAATCCCGGTGCGGATTGGGCACTCGCCGGAGAAAGCAAGAAAGCTTGCTGCCGAAGAAGTTTTTGTAGATTCGCCCGATGTTCACTGATTGATCGCTTCGAAGACCTTCTTTACTTTTTCGTGCAGGTCTAGCAACGACCCTTCATTCTCAATCCAATAGTCGCAGAGATTCTTTTTGATCTCGTCAGTGGATTGATTGAGTAATATTTTATCGGCTTGCTCGTGAGAGATCTTGTCACGATCCATGAGTCGCGCAATTCTAAGGTCTTTTGGAGCTCCTACACCGATGAGGCCATCTAGGTCTTTATATCGCCCTGTTTCTACAAGGAGTGATGCTTCATAGATCATCCACTGGGGAGAGTTCAGTTTTAATGATGCGGCATCAGCAAAGTCTCTGATGCGGGATTCACTTTCGTCTTTAATTAACGGATGAAGGATGGCCTCAAGCGCTGCTTTCAACTTAGGGTCAGCAAAGATCTTGTCACGAATCGCTCGTGGATCATCGGTGCCAAAGAGCTGTTTGATTTTGTCATAAGCGGCGCCGCCCGGCTGCCTGAGTTTTCGCGCGACTGCATCTGCATCCAGGGTCTGGACTCCAAAATTTGCAAAAAGGCGAGATACCTCAGATTTGCCAGAAGCGATGCCTCCGGTAAGGCCATAAACTTTGAAAGGTTTTGGATTGAGGGGCATCTGGGATACCTCTTACTTATTCTGCTCTTTTTCGAGTTTTTTTGCTTCGTTCCAATAGACGTCCATCTCATCAAGATCACATTGATCAGGAGATTTGCCGTTTTCTTTGATTCGGCGTTCGACATGCCTAAAACGTGATTCAAACCGTTTTAAAAAACCTCGAAGGGCGTCTTCAGGGCTCACCTTACTTAAGTAGGCAATGTTGCAGAGACTGAAAAATAAATCTCCTAACTCCTCTTCGATTCGCTTTCTATTGTTTTGAGCAAGTGTCGGATCTTTTTCAGCTGCCAAAAGCTCTGCTTTGAGTTCACGGACCTCTTCTTCAACTTTCTCGAGTGGTCCTTGCAGATCTTTCCACTGAAATCCAACTCCTGTCACTTTCTCGATGACTCTTCCTGCTCGTTGTAGGGTAGGAAGACCTTTTGGCACTCCGTCGAGCACGCTTGAGTTTGGATCGGCTGCTTTTTCTTTAGCCTTGGTGGATTCCCAGCTTTTGAGCGCGCTTTCGGCGTCATTTGCAACCTTGTCGCCGAAAACATGAGGGTGTCGGCGGATCAGTTTATCATTGAGGGCCTGAGCCACTTCATAAATATCAAATGCTCCTGCCTCGCGGGTCATTTCAGAGTGAAGTACGACCTGCATGAGGAGATCGCCCAACTCTTCGCGAAACGCAGATTTAATCTTATCGTTTTTAAGATCGGCTTCGGTCCCGATTTGATCCAATACGTCTAAAACTTCATAGGCTTCTTCGATCAAATAGGGGCGCAGACTCTGATGGGTTTGTTTACGATCCCAAGGACAGCCTCCTGGCGCTCTCAATCGGTGAACAGTTTCAATCAAAGCGGTTAGGGACTCAATAGCAGGCTGATTTATCATGGCATCTTTGATAGCATGAAGCTCGTGAAAGCCCAAAATAAGAAGAAAAATCCTAAAAAATCGCCTACCTCCTCTGAGCTTTCTGCTAGCGGACGGCGGATTTTACGCAAGGTCCTGACTGAGCTGCCTCAGATCCCCCGCATGAAGCGGGCAGTAGGAAGAGTCACGGGGGAGCTTCAAGTCGAGTTAAGTCTCATCGGACCTAAGGCCATGACCGACCTCAATAATGAGTACCGCGGTAAGAACTATGCGACTGACGTGTTGAGCTTTCCCTCACCTGAAGTATTTCGAAAAATGGGTCATTTGGGCGAACTGATTATTTGTGCATCGGTGCTCAAAAGTCAGGCGCGTGAACAGGGTCATAGCGCGCAAGACGAGCTCTTAGTTTTGATTGTGCATGGAGTGATTCATCTCATAGGGTTTGATCATGAACTTGGCGCCAAACAGGCGCGCGAAATGGCCAAGCTAGAGATCGCACTTCTTGAAAAAGTTAGAAAGAATGGTTCCAAGCTAAGAACGGGGTTGATCGGGCGGGCAAAGTAATTCGCTCTACCCGTGGCGTTATCGTTTTTAGCTGACTTACTCAGCAGACCAGGTCCCACCTTGGTCCTCACATCCGATATCGCTATTCATGATGTTTTCGAGGCTATGGACCGGGCTGTAAAATCTGGTTTGAGTCTCAAAGTCGAGTCCACCTTGATAGGCACATGTACCGATACGATCGGTGCTTGGGC
The DNA here is from genome assembly GCA_002291495.1 of Bacteriovoracaceae bacterium UBA1018. Lineage (GTDB taxonomy): Bacteria > Bdellovibrionota > UBA1018 > UBA1018 > UBA1018 > UBA1018. Next base: position 4,867 of record DBAE01000038.1, read on the forward strand.
AGGGTTCAGCCAAAGGTTCTCCACCGATTGCAGCGCACTCATCGGCGGCGGCGTTTGCAATTTCAGCAGGAGACCATCCGCTGCCTGAGTAATCCGTGCAGACACCTTCACTCGCAATCTGACAGGCTTTCATCTGGATTAAGTTGGTTTTTTCTTCTTGTTGTTGGATCAAAGAAGAACTTCGTTTTTTAGATGTAGTCACTGTGTTGGATCCGCATGCAACAAGACTCAGAGCCGCAAACGAAAGTACGAAAATGGTTTTGATTCTGTTTACGCTCATACGATCCCCCAAAAACTTAACGTTGCAACGAAGGGGCCAGAGAGGGGGCAGTAGTGATTTCGGCTGGTTATGAGTTCGTGCGAAATAATGGATTAAATAAAATATGAATAAGATATTGTCGCCCTTGAAAACTTCTAACATGAGTCAGTGTGGACACATCCAATACATATGATCGAGTCAATTTGCGGCTTATATTAACCGATAAGTTAATTGGAGAGCTTTATGAAAATTGTTCCACTCTGCATTCTTGCTGTTGTGTCGTTTTCGTTCGGATCTGTGCATGCAGGTCATGTAAAGAGACTAAATCAAAATGTCTGTGACATTCTCAGACTGGAAAGACGTAAGCATGTCTACGACGCCGTGGGAATAGACAAGATGGATGTACTTCGAAAAAAGGTGCTCAGTAAAGCCACAGAGAAAGAAGTATCCGAACTCAAGGATGCAGCTGAAGTACCGGATTATGACATATTTTTTCCGTCTGACGAAAGTTTGCGGGCGGCAAAAGAATCTAATAAAAAGTTTGTGGAAATAGGGGAAGGTATCCTCGATCGATTTGGAACCTTCGTAGATGGAGTCTCCTATAAGCGCGCTAGTGGCATTGAAGATGATGAGATCACTCGGCACATCAGACAGTTCAGCCAAAATGAGAAATATGCAGAGACTATTCTCTTTCGTAAACCCAGTATTCAGATCGGCCGAAAGTTTCTAAACCCGAGTCTCCTTAAAGTCGATTTTTTGAATCAGTATCAGTCGCTCATTTTTGTTATTGAACAGCCTTTATATTCGCAAGGATCGCCGGAACCTAAAGTGGTTATCTATGCTCAAAGCGGTTCAGAGTCTCTCTATCTTAGCCTGAGTGAGTTGATTGAGCTTAGCCTGCCTGAGAGCTGTAAAAATCCTGATCTATATTATGATCAGTCGTTCAACGGCATCCAACGAGATGCACAAGTCTCTGAGAAATCGACTAAACCAGAACAGTTAGATAGCGGAGCTAGACAGAAGACCGAAAACGGTGAATCCAGGAGCGGAACGCTAAAGTGACTGCATGTCTGTAGGCCTGACTAAGTATAAGGAGGCTCTTAATCTACTCATACTCAGCCAGACCTGACATGGGTTTCGGTCGCTCGAATATCGAAGCAGATACGAGAGTGCAAGACGCAGCCGGCTATAACGCGCTTTTTTCTGTCAAAGGCTTCCTGAGACGTTCTCCAGTTATTTCTTATTGCGTAAAGTCGGCCTATTCAGGTATCCGTCTGTTTATGTCAAACGCTACGTCGGTATTAGCTCCACACGAAATCCGCGAGAACCTTTCGAAAATGCAAGAACGGCTCGCCTTCCTACGAGGTTCACTTTGACCTAGCGGTCAAACAACGCCGGATCTCAGAATTAGAAGATCTCTCCACCCAAGAAAGTTTTTGGAACGATAACCGGAAAGCCCGAGCGCTTACCCAAGAAAAATCTCGCCTTGAGACCGAAGTGAACTCTTTTCTGGAGCTTGAACGTGGCTTCAACGATGCGCAGACATTGTANNTGTATGAGCTTTCACAAGAAGAAAAAGACGAAAGCATCCTCGCTGAAGTTTCTGAATTGATCACATCGCTTGCCGGACAGTTTGAACGGGCAGAGTTTCAAAAAATGCTCTCAGAAGAAGCAGACCCAAAGAATGCCATTTTAACGATCAATGCCGGCGCGGGGGGGACTGAGTCTCAAGATTGGGCGCAGATGTTATTGCGCATGTATCAACGCTGGGGCCAAGACAAAGGATTTAAAGTTGAGCTGCTAGATGCGCTTCCAGGTGAAGAAGCAGGGATCAAAAATGCGACACTTACTATTAGTGGACCCTATGCTTACGGCTTATTAAAGTCCGAGGCAGGTGTACATCGTTTGGTTCGGATTTCTCCGTTTGACTCAAATGCTCGACGACACACTTCATTTACAAGTGTGTTTGTAACTCCTGAAATTGACGATGATTTTGAAGTTGNNGCCGATCTGCGCATCGATGTCTATCGAGCCGGAGGTAAAGGCGGTCAGGGCGTTAATACGACCGACTCTGCAGTACGTATTACTCACGGACCATCTGGGATCGTGGTGACTTGTCAACAAGAGCGATCTCAGATCAAAAACCGTGATCTCGCTATGAAAGTACTTCGTTCGCGTTTGTATGAACGACACATGGAAGAAGAACGCAAAAAACAAGCTACAATCGAAGAGTCTAAGCGCGATATCGCTTGGGGAAGTCAGATCAGATCTTACGTTTTGCATCCTTATAAGATGGTGAAAGATCATCGCACCGGGTTCAACGTCGGAACTGCCGAGAAGACTCTCGATGGTGATCTGGATGGCTTTATGAAAGCGTACCTCACATGCCGTATCACGGGAGAGTGGGCGCGCGGCGGTAGCGGAGAAGATATTTAACAAAAAGGTGGTCCACACTGTCTAATTAAGGTGCTCTGCACCTTTTTATTTGGCCGTGCGGCATTGACACTCGTTAACTTAGGCAATCACCGTTGCTTCATCTGCATTTCCACCAGTGCTCCTAGATTCAGACAAAAAGCTTCCGTTATAAAAGACGCCAAGAACATAAGATCGGGTTTCAACGTCTACTAAGATCTCGTATCCATGGCCTGTAATTTCGTGAATGGTTCCTACTCGCATTGTCATATGTCCTTATAGATTGCACGGGCAAAGCCAAGGCTTTCATCAAGCGTTTTCATGACTTAGGATGAGGTAGTCCTCTTGCGACCAATGTCCCGTAAGACACAGTAGGTCCTTTTTCCCTCAAAAGAACAGTGATCTAAATTAAATAGTCATTAAATAGTCGCTATAGACCAGAAATCCGGAGGATCACCAAAATGGCTTCCACCAGATTGATTTCTCTCTTGATAGTCTTTGACCCGCTTTGTATCGAGGCGGCTATAATGGATCATGAGTTGTGAGTAGAATGATCTCGCCTCAATCCATCCCTTTGGACCAAACATCTGATTGGTGCGTTCTGAGTATTTGTTCACCAACGAAAACCATACTTTAATATTAATTTCTTCGGGTTCTTTTTGTGCCTTCTGAAGGTCGATCACCTCTTGGCGAAACTCTCTCCATCCTCGGACAAATTCTTGCTTCAAAGGCGAAAGTTCTGTGAGGGTATTAATCAGAGGTGAATATGGATCGGAGCCGAGGTGCAGACTCGATAACATCTTAGAACAAATGCCAATGGAAACAGCTTTCTGATCGATCCCAAGCATTTTAAATAAAGCATAGGGATGAGTGTCTGACTTTTTCGAGATTAATCGTGCTATTTGAGAGGCATCGCTCTGAGAAATGGGTGGATGCTTGGGATGCTCCTCTGCGAGTGCGCTCAGAGTAGCGGTCATCAGTACCGTAATAATTAAAAACATCTGAATGAGTCGTCTCAAAACTTTATTCATTGGGATCCTTTTTTATGAAACTCAAATCCCAAATCAATACCGATTGAGATGTTGGGAAATAACTCTTTCAAAAGCCCTAAGAAACTATCAAGTTGATTGAAACTGGGTTGATAGGTGCCTGAGTTATTAGAAATCGACAAAGTCCCATCTGCCTCTTTCAAAATCTCACCGGCAAAACGTACATCTTTGGAGTAATCTGACATAAGGACGTGTTTGCTCAAAAGCCAATCGACTTGTTTCATCTGGATCCCGATTTTCATCAAGATTAATCGGTCCCCGGTGGCTACGATGTTATACTTGTTCGGAAACTCGTCCGTGTGAGTCCTAAGCATATCGAAAAGGTCCTTCTCAGACATGCTGTTAAAGCGAGAGTAACTTGCTGAGAGTTGCGAGCGAATTAATTTTACGACTGGTTTAGAAAAGAGAAAGTTCTTTTTGATCTTCGTAATCGTGTCTGGCTTTTCTTGTGGAAACGCCTTGAGTTTGTTTGGAAGGTATTTGTCGATTATGCCTGCAGGGAGTTTGGCTTCAAAGAGGCTATGTGGACCCCATAGAAGTCTCAATAGTGTGCCAAAGCGAGAGGGCTCAGAAACAGCAAGATCAATGCGCGAAAGCTTACTTTCATCTTCGACTGTTAGGCGCACCACTTTCGATTCGAGTTGTTCGGATTCTTTTGGAAAACGAAGTTGTGCCGGATAAAAAACACCAAAAACATTCGAAACTCCGTTTTTGATCCGTAGCAAAAATGGTTGCGACGCCATCTTTTCCATCCGAGGAGCACAAGCTCTCTCAGCATGTCGGCAAAGAGTTGACCAAACGGCGTTGTCGATCTTTAGGCGTACGTCTTCGAGAAAGTCTGGTTTGGTGCGGATCACATCAAATTCAATTTTTTGTCCGCGCCACTCAAGTCCGTGCTGCAAGAGATCTTTGAGTAAGCGCACGGGGAAATAATACTGTTCAAGCGATTCACCTCCTGAAGTGAAACCAGCTTCGCTCATCACTCGGCAATTGGCATTGACACAAGTCCACTGACGAGTGCCTTCGTGAAGTTTTGCAGCGGCAAAAAGTTCTTCGCGTGCTTGTTCAGGGAGTTCCTTAAATACGAGCAAGATTCCAGATTGTGCAACATTTCGAGTGTCTTGAACTACAGAGTCGCCGCGCTTCAGAGATTTTGCAGCGAACTTAACGTACTCAGGCTCAACGTCGGCGGATTTAGGAATCCCTAAATAGACATTTGGCATTCCAAACCCTAGAAATGGAACTCCTTCTGCAAAAATGTCTGAAAGATGAAAGACCTGAAGCGACGGATCGGATTTGGCAGCTCTTTCTTTCACATAGGCAGACGCATCCAAGATGCGTACATTTCTACCTAGGATCGACTCGATACGAGGGATCGCGACAGGTTGACCGTCTTCGGACTCCTGGAGGTACGAGGGGCAGTTGTCCGCTGCGCGCAAATTCCAAGAGACCAACAGAAAGAGTCCAATAAAAAGTCTTCGCATGGGCGAAGCAGATACCCACCCCTGGTCATGTAAGCAAGGGAAATGACGTAAATTCACCGCTAAATAGCAAGACCTGCTATTTTACTCAGTCAGCTCCACTTGATTTCCATCGCGATCGAGGATCACGCTCTCATAGTATCCGTGGGGAATTGATATTTTGGGCTGACCTGGGCGCCAAAATACTCACGGTAAAAAGCGTAAAGGCGTTCAAGATCGTTTGTCCACAGGGCAAGATGTTCAATTTTAATCAACTTGATCGGTCGTTTTTAATCTCTCATACTTATAGAATGTGCTTCCGATCAATCTATTTTCTATTAGTGCTTACCTTAGTGGTCCATTATCGTCCTTTGCCAGCCCTAGCTGAAGAAATGCAGTGCGATGGCGATCTAAAAATACTTACTAATAAGGTCCATATTTCGAAGGCAGGCGAGTCAATCAAGCTTAGAGATGCTGAGCTGTTTCAGATGGTCATCTTAGATACGAACGACCGTGAGATTGTGCGTGTATGNNTGTGTATGGCCATGGAACTCGATCCAGTCCAAAGTCTTGATCAATTCTCAGGAGGCAAAAAAACGAAACCTAGTCGTGGCCACGAATGGGATTAACCGCATTTCCTTAGCCATTAATTCAACCAGCTCCTCTAGTCGCAATAGCCTAATCTGCGAAATAGAGGATTCTCTATGAAGAAACCAGTAAATCGGTTCTTCTTTCTGGTGCTACCATCGATTTACACTTCATTGGCCTTTGCTCAAACAGCTGCGACTTATTGCCAGTTGGAATCGAGCTCATTGGGACCAAAAGGATCTTACCAACTCGCCCAGTGTGCAGAGCCCCCGGCACAGGAAGCTTCTTCAGATTTCGTATCAAGAGGAATTACGGATGTTTTGTGTTTTGATCAGTATTGCACCTCTAAAGAAAAAGTGGCGGTCGAAGGATTTGTAAGACAAGTCAATCCTTCTAAATATGGAAGTACTCATGATGTTGCAGCCTCAAATGCGGGACTCAGTCAGACGATCAAAGACAAGATCCAAACTAGAGATCCCGGTTGTTTCGGAGCGTTGGCATTTCGCTTTTATAATGATCGCACGCTCCTTACTCGGGTCGAAGGAAGTTCAGATTTAAATGCTGATTCTCAGAAAGGTTATATCTGGGAAAGGGCTCTGAGATTTTCAGGAGGAGATCAAAATCTGGCGTTGGCGCTCATCGGATCTTGTGGGCATGATGACGCTGGAACTGGGGATCAGAAAAACTTTGTCTATTGTATGGATAACGCTGATCGAGAGATGCTTTTGAAGTCTCCCTCAAAAGAACAGTCTGAAAAATGTGTGAATCAAAAGAACACGGCGACTGGGCTGGCTTTTAGTTGCCCCTCCAATGTGACTGGATTTTACAGACAGGGAGGTCTGACCGGTGTTGAAATACCCAGTGAACTAAAATCTAAGCTCTCTAGCGCACATGGATTGAAACAAGAATATCTACCTCACAAGTATTATCACGTCTTAGGAAGCGCGTTCCTAACTTGTCAAATGATAGAGAGGGGAGTGACCGCAAAAAAAGCGGCTGAAATAGAAAAAATCACATCTCTTTTGTATCGATCTGTTCGGGTTTGCGAAGCGAGCCGAAAGAACATGGCTAATTTCAATGCAATCATCGAAGAGATGAAGAATATGGGTCAAGAAATTGAACCAATTGATTTTAAAGCTTCATCGGGAAAATGGATTGGTCAATGGAACAAGGTCCGACCGAAAATCGTATCCTACATGAAGAAGAAGAACTATATGGATTTGAGACCCTACGGCATCAATGTCTCAGAGATCACTACTAAAGAAGATCGAGATGCGTTGAATCAGAAGATCGAAAACTATCCTGGAATCGTGCTAGCCGGGTACCTCACACATCACCGTTCAGAAAAACTTTCTAATGCATCTGTACAAAAAAGACTGGCAGCTTCGTATGGCGAGGGTCATGAATATTTCTTAGGAGCTATGAAGGCTCTTACTTCCAAAACAGATTCTTTTGAGATGCGTACTGCCATGAAGGTGCTTGGTAAGCTCAGTGAAGGTGTTAAGAACTTTTCGGACATATCCAGTTGTATTTCGAATGCGCTCCTCAATTACGCTATTGATCACAAATATACCTGCTCAGAATTTCAAAGCGATTGTGCTATGGCTCAGGCGAAACTTAAGACTTATCAAGCGGATTTTTTGCAGACGAGTGCCTATCATGAGATGGGCGAGGACTTTGCCAAGAAGAATTGTAAACCAGGTAAAAGTCCAGATCAGTCATTTAAAAGCGGTGCTTGTGTTGCGCTTGG
>DBAE01000038.1:12397-12597 GCA_002291495.1 Bacteriovoracaceae bacterium UBA1018
AGGAACCGGCAAAAGCGCCCCTTCTGAGAATGGGAAACCAAAAGCAAACTCCGCTGAAGATCGATAACGCACGTGCGCTACCCCGAGGTACGGCCTACTTTTAGAGGTACAACTCAAGTGCTCGCTGACCCTTGGCGGTATGATAAGGATACATAAAGCGTGCAACGATCTGAAGGATAGCATCGGCGCGCGAACTCTTC
>DBAE01000010.1:0-2184 GCA_002291495.1 Bacteriovoracaceae bacterium UBA1018
GCGCAGATGAGAGTACGGCCAAAAAAACCTCACACAGGCATAAGTCAAAGAAACGTTCGTCAGCTCCAGTTGTGGTGGCTGAAGATTCCTCAGATCATTTAGAAGAAAAGGAAGTATCTGATTCGGGTCCGGCTGCCTCTGGGCAATCAACAGGGCTTCCATCAGAAGGTTCACCAGGGTTTGAATCTTTGAAGGGTGCTTACATCGCTGGAATCGTCAAGAGAGTGAATGAATTGAAACGGTATCCACGAGAGGCCTTGCTTCGGGAGCAAGAAGGCCGTGTAATGATTTATCTCGAGATCCTCCCGAGTGGAACCATTCAAGAAGCAAAAGTCGAGTCTGCTTCTCCTTTTGAGTCCCTCAATCGCGCAGCACTCGAAACGGTCCGCGGGCTCAATCCACTTCCTCCATTGCCATTCCAAGTCGCGGGCACTTTGCACGTGCATATTCCTATGACTTACAATTTAGCTGATTCTCGTTAATGCAAATTATTTGCAATTAGCTTGATTCTGCACACTCGCTTGGTTATATCCAGCTTCAGATTGGGAGAGCTATGTCGAGACTTCAACTTTTGATTCTAACTACTGTTGTTCTTTTTTGTGTTCAAACGGGCTTTGCACAAGATTCCGTATCGGAAGAAGTGGTGACTCCAGAGATTCAAGTCTTGGGTCAATCTAGAGACAAAAGATCAGTCTCGGATTTTATTCCGACTGTAGGCGAGATCTCTGGACGGAGACTCGATCGTCGTAAACAACAGACGATTGGGGAAACGCTCTCCCGCGAAGCAGGAGTTTCTTCTAGCTTTTTTGGTCCGAACGCAAGTCGCCCCGTCATCCGTGGCTTGGAAGGTGAGCGCATTCGAATCCTTCAAAACGGGATCGGAACTTTAGATGCTTCTGGGACAAGTCCTGACCACGCAGTCGCACTCGACCCTTGCTTAATAGACCGCGTAGAAATCGTGCGAGGATCCGCTGCATTGCTCTACGGCAATAGTGCAATCGGTGGTGTGGTGAACACAGTCACTCAACGGATCCCAGATCGCTTGCGGGTTCTGCCTACTGCGCGACTCGACTCTCAGTTTTCGTCCGTCAATCGAGGCAGATCGGCCTGTGTTTCAATTAACTCAAGCGTCGGAAAGATTGCGTTTCATCTCGATGGAGTGATTCGTGCCGCAGAAAATTATTCTGTCCCAGATTTTGTGCGTTCTGAGAGACTTCGCTCCCTAGATCCAATCGCAGACGAACCTCGTAATAAAGTTGCAAATAGTGCTCTGGATTCGTTCGAAGGGGCTGTCGGCGCAAGTTATATCCTCGATAAAGGATACCTAGGCGCATCGGTTTCTGGCTTTGGAAGTGAATACGGAACTGTAGCAGAACCAGACGTGCGCATTGATATGAAACGTCAGCGCCTAGATCTCAGTGGAGAATTTAAAGAACTAGGATGGGTCGAGTCCGCGCGGATCAAAGGCGCAGTGTCACACTATAAACATACCGAATTCGAAGGTGAAGAAGTCGGCACCGTATTTCGCAATCGCGGTGCAGAGTCTCGCCTTGATGTGAAACACCGTTCAGTCGGACCAGTGGGCGGCATCCTGGGATTTCAGCAACAGTACTTTAACTTCAGTGCCATAGGTGAAGAAGCATTTCTTCCAACGACCAAGAACTCGTCGTATGCAGCCTTTATTCATGAAGAGCTCTCTCTCGGAGATTGGACGCCGAGTCTCGGTGCCCGGATCGACCGCTCAAGCGTACGTACAGAAGAAGGCGATCTTTTTGGCGCAAGTGTGCTCCGTCAGTTTTGGGCGACCAGTCTATCTGCTGGACTGCTTTATCGATTCGATCCTTCATTTAGCTTGGGTTTAAGTACTGCCTTTAATGAACGAGCGCCTAACTTCCAGGAGCTCTTTTCAAACGGACCACATATTGCGACCGGGACTTTCGAAAGAGGAGACGCAAACTTAGGCAAAGAACTGGGACGATCCGTAGAACTCTCTTTGCGAAGTAAAACTCAGTCAGGAGAGGGTCGGCTGAGTGCATTTGTCCAAGACTATAGTCGCTTTGTAGCTTTGGTTCCTACTGGAGAGGAAGACGTAGAATCCGAACTGTCGATCTTTGAGTATACTCCCGTAGAGGCGCGCTTTGTCGGAGCTGAGTTTGAGTACCGGCAGCAACTTCCTTGGACAAG
>DBAE01000010.1:2198-8175 GCA_002291495.1 Bacteriovoracaceae bacterium UBA1018
GAATCGAACGAGCTCCACTAATTTGCCTCGTATTACGCCTTTCCGCGAGAGTGCGGCACTTTATTATCGCACGAATCATTATGGCCTTGAACTTGAAATCCAGAGATCAGAAGCTCAAAGCTTAGTTGCACCGAATGAGCTACCTACGGATAGTTTCACGTTCGTCAATTTAGGTGCAGATGCTCCGATCCGGGTGAGCTTTGTCCACCTCAGTCTTTTTGCTCGTGCACATAACTTGTTTGACGTAGAAGGGAGATCTCACGTCTCCTTATTAAAAGATCTTGCGCCCTTGCCTGGACGTAATTTTATTATCGGGCTGCAAGCAAGGATGTAGTATTAAATGGTAGTAGAATGAATGACCATATCCATCGAGAACGCGGGCTTGAGCAGGCTCTCTTGCTCATGCAGAAAGCTGGACTCAAGCGTACGAAAAATCGTGAAGTGTTGCTTGAGCTTCTGACTTGCGAACACGGTCCATTTACAATCGAAGAGATCCAGAAAAAGCTGAAGCGAGACGCTCTCGATCTGGTCACAGTCTATAGGTGCATGCAGGCCTTTGAAAAAGCCTCTCTCGTGAGGCGCTGTGACTTTGGAGATGGGATTGCTCGATTTGAGTATCAGGGAGACGAAGCTCACCATCACCATCATGTGATCTGCATCGAATGTCGTCGTACCGAGAGCCTGGAGGGATGCGAACTTCCTAAACTTGAGTCCAAGGTGAAACGTTTAGGTTACTCCTCGGTCCGCCATTCCCTCGAATTCTTTGGGGTTTGTAAACATTGTTCATCCTAAATGGACCCACAAAGATTGACTCCCGTGCTCTGTAATGATAGCCGCGGGGCATGACATCAGTCTTCATGTGGGTGAAGTTTCGGTCCGGGGTTAATCGTACAATTGTAGGTTCAATACTCGGCTTTGTTTGGGCCATTTCATTATCGGTAGCCTGGGCTGACATTGGAAAAACTCCCACCATCACTGAGAAAACCGTTAATGGTTACCGGGTCGTGCTCATCAACCTCCATCAAGGTAAAGAGGCTCAGGTCTCGGTCTTTGTTCCAACCGGTTCATGGCATGATGAGCCTGTTAGTCGCGCTGGATTNNTCTCTGGGAGCACATCATCTTTCGTGGCAATTACAGATATCCTGACGGCGAAAAGGCTTGGAAGAATATTGGTATTCGTTCTGGTGGAAACCAAAATGCTTATACGAGCCGTGATCATACCTATTACTACTTCAATGGACATCCAGATGCTGTGCCCGAATTCATCGATTTCTTAGGCGCGATGATGTCGGGTCCTAGTTGGAATGAAGAACATTTTGCAGCTGAAAAGAAAGTAGTGATGGAAGAGGCCAAGGAATACCAATCTAGGGATGACCGGGCATTTCGTAATGGCACCTTCTTAGAGCTCCTGCCTCAGGGACATCCCTTGAGAATGTATAATATCGGAACTCAGGAACAGTTACAGGCACTCGAAATGGCCGACTTACAAGATCTTTATTATTCCAACTACAAACCTGGATTGCTCACTATCTTCGTTGCCGGAAATTTTGATCAATACCTCAATCAAAATGAGATTGAATCACTGATTGCTAGTAGCTTTATTGCTCCTCGTGATCATCGTGCTTCACCAAAACGTCCTGACCTTTACTATCCGAACTATCAGAAAAAATTTCCTTCGATTGTTAGCGATAATCAAAGTCAACCTCGTATAGTTGAACTTGGAACTAAACTCTCCACGCGTTCACTGATTCTCTACTTTGAAATGCCTACAAACAAGCTGGTGGATAATCCAGAAGTCGCTGAGGTGGTAATCGATTTTCTCAATCTTAAAGTCCGGGGATCGCTTTATGATCGATTACTCAAAAAGGGCTGGGTCTCATCGCTTTGGTCCGATCTAGAATCAGTTAACGATCTGTCCTTGGCTATGGTGCAATTTAATCTCACCGAAGAAGGAGCGAAGCATAGATATGAAGTCCCTTCCTTTTTGTTTGCTGCTCTTCAAGATATTGCAAGTCGAGGAATAGAAACCGAAATTCTGGATATGCTGATTCAACGAAACATTGATAGTTATCAGAAAAACTTCAGACAGCCCGATGCCATTATTTCGATGTTGCTTAAAGGTGTACAGTCCAGCAGGGATCTTCAAAGTTATCTAAACCTAAAGGCAAGATTCAACTCGGTCACTCCAGACAAAGTTAAAAATGCCGCCCGATGGATGTTTCCAGACTCGAAATTAATTGTTGGATACATGGGTCCTGAAATTAGATCAGATGCTTTGTCTGAAGTATTTCAACGCCCAAAAGTATTGCTTAATCATTCACAGGTGTTCGCCAAGTGGAAAAAGATCGCTCAAGACGGTCTGAATGGTTTTGAACCTATCAAGCCAGTCTTGTCCGGTTTAAGCTTTCCGAAAGCATTGGAGCCAATATCGGCTCCCAATCGGGAAGCTCGAATTTTATCCACGGATCTACCCGGGACAACCATTCTCATTCATGAAAATCACAGTAGCACTCACGTCGATGTTCATCTGAGGATGCGCACTGCGGCTGCTTCCGTTGAAAAAAGAGTTGCATTAAGTTTAGCATCTCTCGCCTTTGTAGATCGATATCGTGCAGAATTTGAAAGCCTCGAAGCCCAGGGCTTGAATGTTCAAGTGGGTGCAGACCGTTCCATCATTAGTTTCGTAGTTTCAGGAAATAGAACGGCCGTGTCCGGAGCCATGCTTTGGATTTTAGAGGCATTTAAGAACTACGTTCCAAGCCAAGAATTACTGACTAGGATCAAAGACAGAATTAAGACGAGTGTGGAAAAAAAACAGCAAGACTTTGCTGCTCGTCAAGTTCTTCAAGCAGCCGAAAGAGTATTGAGTCGTCATGGTGTTCGCGACCATGAATTTATGAAGGTCATGAATAAGATATCAGCCGATAAAGTCCGGGATCTAAAAAATCTGACATTTAAGCGAAATGATAAGATTTGGGCATGGGCTGGTGACGTAGATGAAAGCCTCGTAGTGGACATCGCTAAAAAAGTAAAGTCTCAGATGTCTCCTTACGAGTTGACAGAGATCCAACGTTCTCGTGCGAGCGCTGAACGTTTGCCGGTCAATCAGAATATGAAATTTTGGAGTAAGTTACCAGAAATTCAGCCGTTAGAAACTTATGCGATTGCGCGGACTCATGCCGCAGTACCTTTGCTCTCTGATAAGCATGCCGCTTCATTAGTATTTGCGGAAGCACTCGGCTCTAAGGTCTTTGAGGTAAACCGCGCACGTGAAGGACTCGGTTATATCCATGGAGCATCGGCCTCTACAGGTGTGTCTGGGGTTCAGATTAGGCTTTATGGGGCAACAACAGGAACAGATAATTGGAGAAAAATTCGACAAGGGTGGGAAGAAGTGATCCAGATGGTACGAGATAGGAAATTGAGTCCAACTCACTTCAAAGATGAAATCTTAGGGTTAGTTCGTTCTATTGATCTTGAATCTGGAGATCCGTCTCAATTTGCTCATAGTATGGTGAGCAGTTTTGTCTATTACGGCAAGGTCGACGCAAGCAAAGACTTACTTGAACAGTTTGAAGCATTAACGCCGGAGAGGATTTATCAAATTGCGGAAGAGGTGCTTCTGCAATTTCCTAAATTTGAGGTAGTAATGACTCATCAAAAAGCGCCGGCTTGCGCGAATTACCTGACCTCTGACACTTACGCTCGCCGAAAGCTTATGAAGGGCTCTCAGAAACAGTAATTACTGAGTTGGTTTGCAGACAGAAGCTTCTGGATGCTTCGGGCAGATGGCCTTCAGAAGTTCCTTGCGTCCGGCAATTTGTCGATCGAGGCGCGCTCGGAGATCTTTTGCGCGCTTTTCGTCCTTCCGAACTTCGGCGACGAGTTCCTTAAAGCTTTGGACTAGGAATGGGATAATTTTTTGATAGTGCACCCACTTGTATCCATCATCGCCTTGAATAACGGCTTCAGGGATGACCATTTCTACTTCTTGGGCCACGACGCCTAGGTCTTTACCTCGAGGCATATTCATCGAACTAAACTGAGACTCATCCCAGCGCCACTCATGACTCACTCCACGAAGCGCCTTCAGGCTCGAGAGTGCGCCCTGAATACTTTCAATATTTTTCTTACGGCGAACGTCACTCGGGAGGGGAGCTCCTGCTGAATTGTAGACTTGTCCTGAAGCAATCAGGCGTTCGCTATGCATATCTCCATCAAAACGTGCGTCCGAATTGACAAAGAGATTGGTGTTGGCTGTATTTGGGACAGGATTTGCGCCTGACTTTTCGGTGTATCCGATTCCGACAGATCCGGCACCATTTTTCACGATGAGTGTTGCTCTTGTAGGAGTACCAGAACCGGGAAGGGGTGCCTCACTAGCATCATAGTTCCATCCAAATACGATCTCACCGTTAGCATCGTCTCCTGTATTTTGGAAACCATGCACTCCGTCGGGACCTCCATAAAACCATATGTCTCCGTACGGCATTCCAATACCCCATTTATCGACGTTAGGATTTGGATTGCTGGATGGAGCATAGTGAAAGGGGCTCTTTGAAGAAACGACGGCATCGTCATTTGAAACGATCACTTGTTTGTGGATACATCGGCTCTGGTCAGATGTAATACCTGCGATATATTCACCGCCTAGCGCTCGGCATGAATCGGCAAATGCATTTCCTGCGCTGCAGGCAACGATTGTTTTGGAGTTCGGGTTATCGAGATCAACTCGTAGGTCGACTCGTTTATTGAGAGGGGGCATGCTGGATCCCACTCGGTCCAGTTCCATTCGCAAGTGCACAATGCCTTTGTTTTTTTCTATGATCTGTAAATTCTCAAGATAGATGCCTAACACCTTGATCGCAGAATTGTGGTAGCTGCCGCCTGTTGCGTAGCGAACCGTGTTGTCGAGGTTGCGAATATTTTGGACGGAAACTGTTGAACTTCTCAGTGCAACACCGGCAAAATTATGAGTACAGACATCGGCGTAATACAGTGCTTGAGATACATCAGATTTAACATCTCCAGACTGGATATTTTGTCTTAATATTCTCTGAGTCTTGGATTGTTGTTCCATGATCTGAAGACCAAAGAGTGAAAAAAGTGCAAGCACTCCCGATGCGACAAGTGCTTCAATGAGCGAAAAGCCGGAATTCGATTTTACAGGGATTGATTCAAAGGTATTCTTCATTTTGAATCCCTCACTAGTTTTGAGATCTCTTTAAGTTTCGCGTCTTCAGCCGCGAGATCAGCCTCAAGACGTTGGACTTCGCGGTCTACTTTATCTTTTCGTGTATTCAAGGCTTTTAATCCTTCGATTAAGACCGGGATAAGTTTCTGATAGTGCACCCATTTGTATCCGTCTGGACCATTTGTGACGAGTTCAGGAAAGACTTTTTCAACGTTTTGAGCAATGAGTCCGTAATCACGGCCTTCAGGCATTTTCAGATCGCCCATACGGTCTTGTCTCCATTCGTAGGAAACCCCGTCTAATTTTAGTAGGCGCTCGAGAGCATCATCGATAGATTCGAGATTTTTCTTTTTGCGTAAGTCGCTGGTAAGCGGGGCGCCTCCTGCCGACTGTATGGAATGGCAAACTCTTCCATTTCTTGCATACAGATCACCGGTGATACGAATGTCATTGCGTACAAATAATTTAGTTCCGGAAATATTTGGTGTTGTAGGTGGGGCTGAAGGACGCATGTTCCAATAGGAACGATAGCCGAGCCCTATTCGTCCAGGATTCATCACGATCTGCAATCCGTCTGAAAATTTTGGAAAAGTGGAGCTGGAGGATTCAAAAGGAGCGTGATCCGGGTCGTGGTTCCAGCCAAATATGAGGGTCGACAGTGAGCGGTCATTCGTATTTGAAATGTGTACGACCCCGTCGCTTCCTCCATCAGCCCAAACGTCAGATTCAGAGAAACCCATGCCGACGTTTCCGACGTCTGGGTACATTCCGCTCGAATTCACA
>DBAE01000269.1:0-2523 GCA_002291495.1 Bacteriovoracaceae bacterium UBA1018
AGCTCCATTCCTACCCGTGTGTAATGAATAGGAAACGGCAAAGCCGACTGTCCAAGTAACCCATGAAGAGGGCTATAAGGATACTCTTCAACCTTCGAGCACAACTGCGCCTTAACCGGATTTCGATACACGTACTTAAGCGCATGACCAAAATAGCGGGTCGACTTAATCAACGTTCGGTGATGTGGGCCACCAAAGACGTGTCCCGAATGTCCGGAAACCAGATTGCATGTCCGAGTTACGTAGCTCATAAAGACAAGCATCAGTTTGCCAAGATCTTCCTCCGGAGTTGTGATCAGCATGTGAAAATGATTCGGCATAAGGACGAAGGCGTGAATCTCAGCACCATACAAAATCCTAAGGTTAAGGCATTCTTTCGTAAGAATGTCCCACACTTGATCCATCGGTAACCGAAACTTTTCTCGATTATTTGTGCGAGCAACAACATGATAGGGTAGCGTATGTGATCGTTCCAAAAGACTGCGAGCCATAGCTCACCTACTACGCAAGCCTCAGGCCGATTTATGACGCGGGACTAGACAAAAAGGTGTGGACCNNACCTTTTGAAACCGCTCCTTCGTAAAGAGCGCGGCACGAGCGCGGCAGTCGTTCTCGTCGATCACAACCTTGCCGGTCTCGAGCTTGAGGACTGCTTCAGCAAGAGAGGAAGCGTTTTGAGCAGCGAAATGGATTCCGGTTTTTTCCGTCACCGTTTCTTGAGCGCCTCCGTGACCATAGGCTATGACTGGAGCTCCTGAGGCCATTGCTTCGAGTGGAGTAATCCCAAAATCTTCGACGCCTGGAAAAATCAGCGCTTTGCACTGAGAATAAAGTTCAGAAACGACTTCATTGGGAACGCTACCCAAAAATTTAATAGTTGGACCCGCTAGCGGTTTTAGCTTTTCAAAATCTTGCCCATGCCCGGCAATCCAAAGGGGAAGCTTGAGCTGGTTAAATGCCTCAATGGCAAGATCGACTCGCTTATAAGGCGCCAACGCTCCAAGAACGAGATAAAATCCATCGACCTTGCGAGACAACTGAAATCGACTGAGGTCTGCAAACGGGTAAACCACCTGAGCTTCGCGGCCATAGAACTGCTTGATCTTGTCTGCGATAAATTGGCTATTGGCCATCATCGCATCAACTCGATGCGGCTGACTTACTTGCCTGTCCCAATCCTGCAAATTTTTTCGAACGAGACGCGTCGCTAGACGCACGGGCAGAGAAGCCTTTCCAGGCCCGAAGTAATCGTCGTAACGATCCCACATATATCGCATAGGTGCATGGACATAACTCACGTGACGAGCATGGGGTGCCTTCCGAACTCCTTTTGCTACACAGTGGGAGGAAGAAATCACGAGGTCATAAGCTGAGAGATCAAAACTTTCGATTGCCCGAGGCATGAGCGGCAAAAAATGACGGTACTTTTCTACGGCTCCAGGTATCTTTTGCAACCAACTTGTATAAATACGATGGCGCTTAAGCTGGTCAGAGATTTTGTCTGGATCACAAACGAGCGTGTAAAGATCTGCATCAGGATAGAGCTCAGAGATCGCTTCGAGGACATACTCGCCCCCCCGCATTCCAGTGAGCCAGTCGTGAATCAGCGCGACCTTCATCTTAGTTCAAAAACTGCCTGAAGTACTCGATGCTTTTGCTGAGTCCCTCTTCAAGGTCGACCTTAGGNNACCCAAAAGAGTCTTAGCTTTGGTGATATCTGGACAGCGTCGGCGGGGATCATCTTCACGGGCAGGAAGATATTTTAGATCCGACTTACTGTGCGTGAGTTTTTGAACCATCTGAGCAAAATCAAGTACAGTGCGCTCCACCGGATTACCGATATTGACCGGCTCTTTGAGATTACTCTCAAATAACTTCACAATTCCTTCAACCAGGTCCGTAACAAAACAGAAGCTGCGGGTCTGCTTACCTTCGCCATGGAGAGTGAGCGGAAGACCCTTCAGAGCCTGCATGCAAAGTTCAGGAACTACCCGTCCGTCATCTGGACGCATACGTGGACCATAAGTATTAAAAATGCGTACGATTGCGCCGTTGAGCGGCTTCTTAGATTTCGCGCCTGGTGCAGATACACCGCGCATCGCAGTACTCACATAAGCTTCAGCAAAACGTTTTGCTTCATCGTAACAAGCACGCGGGCCGATTGTATTAACGTTTCCAAAATAGGATTCTTGTTGTGGATGAACGAGCGGATCACCATAAATTTCAGAAGTCGAAGCCACCAAATAACGAGAGTCGTACTTCATGGCTAGATCGACCGTGTGCATGGTGCCGAGCGAGTCGACATGTAAAATTTCAAATGGGATACGATCGAAATCTGTAGGACTTGCAGGGCAAGCAAAATGAAGGAGTCCGAAAAGCCCGTGCTGGCTCAAAAGCTCAAGTTTATTTTCAGGAATGGGATTACAAACATCCCATTCTAGGAGACGGAAATTTGGATTTTTCAAAGCTTGATTGAGATTTTCTTTCCGACCGGTCAGAAAATTATCGACTGCTGTTACGGCG
>DBAE01000269.1:2564-6591 GCA_002291495.1 Bacteriovoracaceae bacterium UBA1018
AAATTCTGGCTCATCACACTAAAGTTCAAGCACTTCTCGATAGATTTGATCCATCTTTCGGCCCTTTTCCGCCAACGAATAGCGTTCAAGCACCCTAGCTCGGTGCGCCTCCTGGGCTTTTAACGGGGACTGATCCGTTAAACGATCAAAGGTGGCGGCCCATGCTCCCTTTTGACGAGGATCAAGCCAGATCAAGTCGTTGTTTCCGAGATCCTGCAAAGCTTCTTGATGGGCGGCNNTCCCATGGCTACGGATTCTACAGGCGGCAGTCCAAACCCCTCATAAAGTGAAGGAAAGAAAAGCGCTCTCGCAGATCTGAGTAATACACGAACTGCTAAATCGCTGAGGCCCCCAAGCGCTCGCACTCCAGGATGTTCTTGATAGCCTTGCAGACTCAATACGAGAGGGAGTCCATCCTTCCTCTTCTCGAAGTAGGTAGCGTGCTCATCCACGAGGAAGGAGATATTTTTATGAGGTTTAGGATTGGAGAGGCTAAAAAAGTACCGACCTTTCTGAAGTCCTAATTGGTCGAGGATACTTTTACTCTCCTCATCAGATATGGGATCAAGAAAACTAGGATCAATCGCGTTGTAAACGACATCGATATGGATCTTCGGGTTTTGTAACCACTCCTGAAGCTCTCGACGAGAGGCCTCAGATACCGTCAGAATTTTTTTTGCGCCTTGAGCAAAACGTTTCAGCAAAAATCGATAATAGAGTTTTTCTTTAAATCCACCGTAGGTCAGATGGTTCAGATCATGGATCGTGATGATCCATGGACAAGGGCTGCGCAACAAACTCGAAAACGTAGGGCTATGGTAGAGATCAGCTCCGAGTCGCTCGAGCACTTTCGGAATCTCAAATAACTCTCTTGGATCCAAGAACGGCGTAGCTACAGAAACCGTCTCAAGTCCTGCAAAATGGGCAGACATTCCTGGACGCACCAAAAAAATCGGTCGATATCCCAGTGCACCTTCTTTGATCGATCTCTTTGCCAAAGCATGAGCCATGAGCTTCACATACCTTGCAAATCCATGCAGAGGTTCGGTCACCATTCGTGCGTCGATGACCACTTTTTTCACGCGATGGGCTCCTTGCGACTTGCACCATCTAAAGCTGGCTTTTCTGTCATCCAAAGAAGAGACCAAGCAACCACCCACATCATGGAGTGAATGACTTTAGATTCCCAAAAATTAACTTGTGTCAGGCCGTTCACTTGAAAGGCAATCCATGCGCAGACTAAGCCAAGCGCAAACCATGTTTTTTGATTTCGCCAATTTTTCCACGCGATCCACACGACAAACAGATTCCATCCAATCCAGCTGATGACTCCAATGATCCCTAGACTCGCGGCGACTTCGATCAGATTATTGTGAGCATGACCTGAAAAGATGGGAACACCTTTCTTACCGAAAATCTCTAAATAATAGCCTGATAATTCTAAGTTATGGTGCCACCCAGCTCCCGTAATTGGGCGAGCTTTGAAAAATTCCCAGTTAGCGTTCCAGAGTGCATAGCGTTCATGAATACCTTCTCCAGAACGGATCCGACTTCTTACGTTTTCGATTTGATAAAGACCAAAAGCAGATGCTCCCGCTAGCGTAACTAGTGCTGCAGCCCATTTGCGTGGAAGTGCAAAGATCACATAGACAAAAAGCGAAGCAGGCAGCGCGAGCCACAGAGCCCTGGAAACCGTCGCAAGCAAACAGAGAGCACCCACGAGGGCCGCGAGGGTGAGCCATTTACGAGAAAAAACACGATTTCTCCAAGCATCGAGCACCGCAAAGAATGGAAAAATAAAAATACTTGCGACAGAAAGATGGTGACCTAAAAAGAGTGTCGCATGAAAAAAATTGGGTCTTTCAGGAATAGGCTGAGGTCGTGGCCAACCATTAAAGAACTGAAAAATCCCCAGGATTGAAAGTAAAGTGAAAGCGATCAACCATACTTTTAAAATAGTTCTTCGTTCCGCAAGATGAAGCCGTCTTAGTCCCGGCAATAAAAATAATGGCCAAAAAAAGTACCACGCTTTGGCCATATCTTTTGCGAGATGAACTTCGGGCCCCTTACCACCATACTCGAGAGGAAAAAATTTGGCTCCGAGCAAACTCACTAAACACGCCAACGTCAGTGCGACAGTCCAATAGAAATAGGTTCGAACCTGCGGTCTCTGAAGTTCCTCTCGCATGGCTCGAAACCAAGGTATCGGCCCCCCCATCGCTGCAAGGTAACCCAAGACGATAACCCCAATTCCTATACTCATTGTCGCCATCGAACCCAGGATCAGGATGGAGTAGATACTCAGGCATGCAACTAAGATCATCGAGCAGTATTTCCTCTGACTTTGCCCATTCGTTTTTCTGCGTGTCGGCAGACCCTAATAAGCTCACAGTTTGAGCAGATTTCAACCCGAAAGCGTCTTTGACAAAGATCTAGGATGCCTAGGCGAGAAATAGAAAAGTCATATCGCGTTGGATCCTTAGGGTCACAATCCTTGAGAGCTTCAGTCACTTCGACTGCGGCGAGCCAGTTTAAACTCTTCCTTTCGGTCAATCGCAAGTACTGACTGATACGACCAGTGTGAGTATCTAAAGGAATAATCAATTGGTCAGATCGCAGAGATCTGCCCTGAGGAAAGGTGCCGGCTAAACCACTTTCCTTGGTCCAAAGTCCAAGGTCCATTTCATCCTTGCGCCCCATCCACCTCAGAAACATGCACCAGCGCTTACAGGCGCTCCCGTCTTTGGGGGAGGTCAGAAGNNGGTTATAACCGGGCAGCGTCACTAGCCACTGTTTCCAGTCGCCGAGTGTCTGATTGAGCGCATCACCGATATGACGCGCTTCAGGATCTAAGTAGTGTACAAAATGAGCACCCAGGGAGCCGTAGCGTTTCCAACTCAGAGCAAGAAGCTGAAATAAGTACACGAGATCTTCGCCCAGATTAAAGCGATGGACGTATCCCTGAAAAGACTTCTGGGCTAATTCAAGAGACTTCGGCCGAGCGAGTCCCTCGACAAAAAGCTTCGGCGTTGGAGCAACCTTCTGCATCCGCGAAACAGCNNAACAGCTTCGGTAATAGATTTACGGATTTGTTTTACGTTACCGTACGCCAAAACGGCCGAGAGAAGTGCAATTGTTTCTTGGTCCCACGGGTCTTTATAGCGATGCACAAATTCGAGCGGGTCAGAACTTAAGTAGGACGTCTGGTGATACCGTTTCTGAAGTTGATTTAAAAATTGGGCGAGCTCTGACATTCCGCAATACAATACATCTTTTTCAGCATTTTAAATCAATTATGTTATGCAAGAAGCTATGCGGCAACTTCGAGATTGTTTCACTACTTNNCTACTTTAGGGATCCTATGGACCCTAATTTCTTTCTCAACACTCGCCTTTGCCCAATCCCCTTCTGTGCCAAATGCAGTGCCAAAATCAGCACC
Source organism: Bacteriovoracaceae bacterium UBA1018 (assembly GCA_002291495.1). Taxonomy (GTDB): domain Bacteria; phylum Bdellovibrionota; class UBA1018; order UBA1018; family UBA1018; genus UBA1018. The sequence continues at coordinate 6,004 of DBAE01000269.1, forward strand.
GCAACCAGCGCCCAATTCCTTGGCCAAAGTCCCTCCACCGGACCTATTTCAGTGCTCACGTTATTTTGTTTACCGCGGCCGAGTCCTACAGTGTGACTCGAACCTGAATCGGGATGGCGAAAATCTTCGTCCGATCCTCCAAGATACGCCTGCGGCAATCGCCGAACTGGATACTTATCAGAGCAACCGTCGGAATCTGCAAAAGGCCGCCTACACAGGCACTTTGGGTCTTGCAGTTGTGATCGGAAGTAGTCTAATCACAACATTGTTTAGCGACGTGGATACCGACTCAGGAAAGCGCCTAAACAGTTATTTGAGAGTGGGTGGGGGTCTGTTGACCATAGGAAGTGGCATCTACGGGCTGGCAGTTTTACGGACAAATGAGCGGCACTTAGAAAATGCAGTTCATCTTCATAATCAAGCTCAACCCGATAACCCCATTCAGTTGAAATTTACCGCGGAGTTTTAGTAATTGAAGTGAGCACAGGAGTGCCTACCAACAACCAGCAGAGAGATTGAGATGCCAAAACGCCAGGACATTAAAAAAATTCTCGTAATCGGAAGCGGACCGATCGTCATCGGTCAGGC
>DBAE01000219.1 GCA_002291495.1 Bacteriovoracaceae bacterium UBA1018
GAGTCTCGCCGATCTATCCGTCAAACGCCCTATGTTCGTTTCCTGTCTCGCGCTCCTCTTGGTGGTCGTTGGATGGCTCTCCTTTAAAAAGATGGCTGTAGATCTCTTTCCTGACGTCACGTTTCCAATCGTGATGGTCCAAACCCAATATCAAGGTGCAGGACCTGAAGAGGTCGAAACTTTGATTTCTAAAGTGATTGAAGAGGAAATGAGTACTCTTCCCGGAATTAAAACCTTGAGCTCGACCAATCTCGAGGGATTTAGCACCGTGATCGCTGAGTTTACTCTTGAAACTGACATTAAGTATGCCGAGCAACAAGTGCGCGATCGTGTTGGGTCTGCAAAACGAAAATTGCCAAATGACGCAGAAGAGCCGGTGATTCGACGACTTGATCCTGCCGATCAACCGGTCATGATTGTGTCACTTTCGGCAGATCTTGATCCTGCAAAACTCTACGACATGGCTGATAACGTCGTGAAGCCAAAGATCGAACAAGTCAATCAAGTCGGCCTAGTCGAAATCATCGGTGGTCGTGAGCGCGAAATCCATGTCGACTTAGATCGGGATAAACTTAAGTCATACGAGTTGTCTGCTACGCAGGTCGCAAGTCGAATCGCAGCTGCCGGACAAAATATTCCAGCCGGTAAAGTGGGCGAGAAGACGATTGATCGGGTCTATCGAACTCTTGGAGAGTTTGGCAGTGTTCAAACCATTGGTAAAACGATCGTCAACTTTTTAGGTAATGACGTGCCTGTGACGATCAGCGACGTAGGTCAGGTCACGGATACCTTGAAAGACGAAACTTCTCGAGGGTATCTGAACGGAAAGAAATCGATCTTTCTGATGATTTATCGTCAGTCTGGATCCAATACCATCGAAGTGGTTGATGCTGTGAAAAAGCAGGTGATCAATCTGAATGCACTCTTGCAACCCGATGCCTCCAAGCCATCACTAACGGTCGTTCGTGATGGTTCTAAAGCCATTCATGCCAACGTAGATGACGTCAAAGAGTCGATTATGATCGGGATCGCGCTGACATTCCTGGTCGTTTACTTCTTTTTAGGAAGTGGTCGATCGACTTTCATTACCGGACTAGCTATTCCAAACTCACTCATTGGTGCGTTCTTTTTGATGGGTATCGCTGGGTTTTCGATCAACGTCATGAGCTTGCTTGCCTTAAGTTTGGCAGTCGGACTCTTGATTGACGACGCTATCGTTGTGCGTGAAAATATTTTTCGTCACATCGAAATGGGCAAATCCCCAATTCGTGCTGCACTTGAAGGAACTAAAGAAGTCAGCATGGCCGTAGTCGCTACCACCATGGCCGTGCTCGCGGTGTTTGGTCCGATCGCGTTCTTAAGCGGAGTGGTAGGGCAGTTCTTTAAGCAGTTTGGGTTGACCGTTTGTTTTGCGATGGCGATCAGTCTTTTTGATGCTTTGACTATCGCTCCAATGCTGTCAGCTTATTTTGGTGGCGGAGGTCACGGCAGGAAAAATAAAAAATCTCTCTGGGGTCGAACAATGGGTGCAGCCTTACGGGGTTTTGACCGCTTTCAGACCAAGATGGAAAACAAGTATACGGACGTCTTAAGAGTGACGCTTCGACATCCGCTCAAGATCATCTTTGGTGCGGTATTAATCTTTATTGTGAGTCTTGGGACTGTCAAATTCATTCCAAAGACCTTTATTTCGCCCGCGGATAACGGAGAGTTTTCTGTGGCCCTCGAACTCGAACCANNCGCGTTTAAGATTGATCAGGTCATTCGAGCCAATAAAGAAATCTCAGACGTCGTTATGTTTTTGGGTAGTCAAAGAGGTGAGGCAAATGTTGCCACTTACTTCGTCACGATGGTTCCGACCAAAGAACGAAACATCAACACGACTGATATGAAGCAAAAAGTTCGAGATCAACTCAAACCTTTTGCTTACGCTAAACCGGTCGTCAAAGATATCGATATGGTGGGCGGTGGGCAACGGCCGTTCAATGTTAATCTAATCGGCAGCAATCTTAAGCAACTCGAAGCTGAAGGCAATAAACTCTTCGAGTTCTTGAAAGATCATCCNNGAAAGCCAGAGTTTCAGGTCAAAGTCGATAATCAGCGAGCTGAAAGGCTTGGCGCATCGACTGTAATGATCGGTAATGAGCTCAGGACTCTGATCGAAGGAGCAACTCCCGCGGTCTTCCGAGAAAAAGGCGAGGAGTATGATATCCGTGTCCGGCTTCGTGAAGATCAACGAAATTTGAAGGAAGGTTTTAATCAAACCTACGTACCTAATATTAATAACTCGTTGATTCGTCTTCCGGTAGTTGCAAGTCCAGTTGAAGCAACGGGCCCTGCAGCAATTAATCGTCAAGATCGCGGCCGTTATGTTCAGATTTCAGCTGATATGGCAGCGAATGGCCCAGGTATGGCCAAAGTGATGTCTGATATCGAAACTTTCCTCACAACCGGTGAAGGAAAGCTTCCTGAGGGCATGCGCTACAAATTTGTCGGACAAGCCGAGAATTTCAAGGAGTTAGGCTCAAGCATGTTGTTGGCTGTGGGACTAGGAGTGCTGTTCTTGTTCATGGTGCTCACCAGTCTATATGAATCTGTGATCACACCGTTTACTATCATGCTTGTTCTACCTTTGGCGATCTGTGGATCCCTTTTTGCTCTCTTAATCACAGGCAAACCGCTGGATCTTTTCACTATGATCGGATGTGTGATGTTGCTTGGGATGGCGGTCAAAAACTCCATCCTGCTTGTGGATTATACCAAGCAACTCACTGACCAAGGTATGGCGATGAAAGAAGCGATCATCGAGGCAGGACGAGTTCGATTGCGACCGATCCTAATGACTACGATCGCATTGATTGCCGGAATGCTTCCTATTGCGATTGGACTGAATGAAGCGTCTAGGCAGCGCACAGGTATGGGCGTAGCCATTATCGGAGGAATGATTAGTTCGACTCTGCTCACACTGGTCGTGGTCCCTGCGGCCTACACTTACATTGAACGTTTCCGTACTTGGAGTTCACGTATTGTAAAGAGGATCGTAGCACCAGCGGATCAGTCTTCACATGTAGCGACTGCAAGTCACGATAAGGCGTTGCCACATTGATGTCAAAGGTGAGGCTAGTAGTTCTTCTTCAGTGTTTGTTCTTCATAGGTTCGACTGCTAGCTTCGCATTTGATCTGGGCGGAGGACTTAGTCCTCCGTCACAGCAAAAGTTTCGCTTTGGGTATTCTGGGATATTTCAGCCTCAGACCGAATTTGATAGGAATCGACTGGGCCAAGTCGGACTTTTGCAGACTCACTTGACTGCAAGTATTCCAGTCCTTCGAGGAGAGAAAGACGGGCTCGTTTTGTCAGGTCGTACGAGTTGGCTTGATCTTCGACCTGATCAATCTGGGCTTGGGGATTTTTATGACGTGCAAGTGGGGGCTAGTTATACCCATCTTCTGGACGGCGGAAGATCTTGGTCCGTGGCTGCAAATTTTGGTTCCCCAAGCGATAAGCCATTCAAAGATTCGAACGTCAACACTATTGGTGCTCGTGCTTTCTATTCTTTTCCAAGTACTGCAATATCTAGCTGGTTAATTCTAGTCGATTATTCAAATAATCGTCCTATTTTAAATGGAATTCCTATTCCAGGCTTTGCCTATTCTTACTTTCCTTCCAAAACGTTTCGTGGAACTTTCGGCCTTCCATTTGCTTCGATCTATTGGGAGTTCGTAGAAAAATGGAGTCTTACATTTTTTACGGTCATGCCTTGGATAGCAAAGGCTCAAATTGGATATCGGTTGGTTGAAGGGCTACAGCTGCAAAGTGGATTTGATTTTTCACAGCTCGTTTTTCTAAAACACGGACGACAAAACTCCAAAGAACGAATCTTTTATGATGAAAAGAAAGTGTTTTTTGGAGCGCGACAGTTTTTCAGAAAATCTATTTCTGCAGATCTTGAAACTGGCTATTCTTTTGGTCGTCGTTTTTTTGTAGCGGAACGATACAGAGCTAATCCAAAGGATCCGACTGAGCTTGGTGCGACTTGGTACGGAAAACTCGGGATTAATATTGCTTTTTGATTTCTTGGTTTTTCTCTCAATTTGATTTTCGTGTGTACTGTATTTAGTACATAAATAATATTTAATAAAATACTGTTGGAGTTTACGAAATGGTCATCTAGATTAAGTAGTCTAGTTTGATTTTTTCTACTCGAGAGGGCTCCATGGTTAATGCATCTAAGGTTCTTGGGTTCTATGGTCTTGTAGCGTTTTCGTCGCTTTTTTTTGCTTATTCGAACTCAATTCATGCTCAAGTAGCAAATTCTATCGGTGTTCAACTCATTAATTCAGACACCGATCGAGTCATTCAAAAGATTAGTTCAGGCGCGGTTTTTTATTTCGGCTCAATTGGAACTAGAAATTTAAATATCCAGGCTGTCCCGAGTTCGCTTCCTGTAGGAAGTGTTAAATTCGAGCTCAGCGGGGCACNNAAACTGCAATTCGAGTAGAAACGGCTGGACCTTACGCGTTGGGAGGAGATACCAACGGAGATTACAAACCTTGGAACTTCGTAGCTGGTAACTATACCCTTAAAACAACAACCTATTCAGGTGCGGGAGCGACTGGAACCGCTGGCCCTTCGGCTACAATTCAATTCCGAATTGCTGAGGGCCTAACGCCAACGCCCACTCCGAGACCTTCACCAACGCCTAGTCCTGTCTCACAGTTTAGTACAAAGGCCTCATTTACATTTATTTTAAGTCAATCAGCACGCACGAGTGCCGGCGTCTATCTCAGTGATGGCACTTTGATCAAGACGCTTTGGAATAATGTGAGCTACAAAGCCGGAACGTTTAATGAAAGTTGGGATGGTACGGATGATGATGGTCGACGTGTCCCGGGCGGGAATTACCACGTCAAAGTCGTTTCCAATAATGTGAATTATACTTGGGAAGGCGTAATTGGAAATACATCGACCAGTTTCACGGGGCCTCGTGTGCTTCGCTCCTACCATCGCGCTTACGCTCTAGCGATATCGGGTGATACTGTTTATTTGGGAAATCGCTATAGCGAGGGCTCTGGGGCTCAACTTAAGTTTCATACGTCAAAACCACAAGATCACTACCGGGTGATGGGAGATGGTCATAGTACTGACCAAGAAACAATAGCGATCGCTACGGACGATAATTATGTCTATTGGGGCGGAGTGGATCCCTTCAAGGACGAAAACTCGTTTATCTTTGCCTCGCGAGTTTCTGATGACTCTGAAGTAGTCTTTCAGTCGGGGAGCCCACTGAAGATGACTTATGGCCGTACTTATCAAAGCGTCATCAATCCAGTGCAGTCACTCAACTCCTGGATTACCGGGCTTGCAGTTCAAAAAAATGGAAATTACCTTTTTGCGACTCGTAAAAGTCTAAATACATTATCTGTCGTTCATAAGACGACAGGTGCGGTTTTGTGGACTTACAATTACGCTTCTCCTCAGTATGTAGCGGTCGATGCCAAGGGTTACCTGTGGTTGCACTACTTAAAGGACGGTGTGCCAGCGATCCAGAAGTTCTCGGTGAATGCTCAAACGGGTGCAATTACTCCACTGAGTACTCGATTAGCTCAAGTTGTATCTCCGCAAGCGCTTGCGATGAGTCGCGACGGAAGTACTTTGGTGCTTGCAGATGGCGGTTCAAGTCAACAGCTCAAAGGTTATAACACGCTTGATACTTCTGCATCCTTAAGTCCCTTGTGGACATATGGACAGGTGGGTGGTTATGCGAGAGACGCGACAGTATCCGATGATAAGTTTTACTTCGATGATCCGAGTGGTTTGACGAGTCAAAGTGGCATCGCATTTCAAACCGATGGATCGATGTGGGTGATCGATGGAGGCAATTATCGAATTCAGCGTCTATCACCGAGTCTTCAGTTTCTTGATCGCATCATGTACATTCAGCATTTTTATTCGATGGCAGTAGATCGTAATAGTCCGACACGGGTCTTTGCTGATTATCTTGAGTTTTCAGTCGACTACTCGAAAGTTCTGGCGCCAAACAACGGATCTTGGGTGCTCAAAAAGAATTGGGGTTACAATATTCCGAGTACCTATGACGATCAGTTTTTTAGACTGAGTTACGTCAATACATTGAGTAATGGTCGTACTTACGCGCTCCAACGTAACGGTCAAAACTGGCATGTCGTTGAATTGGTCGAAGGCGGCGCAATTCGCTTAACAGGTATTCAATTTAGCCGGGCTGCTACACAGCTTTACCCAGACGGAAGTCTGAGAAATGTCTCTACAACTGATGTTGGAAAGCCCGTGCAGTTTACTCGTAGGCCTCTGCTTAACTTTGATAATAACAACAATCCAGTCTGGGGCCCGGCTACGACGCTAGCGTCCGCTCCTACCAAAACCATGCAGGACCCGCTTTATTGGGGCAAATTTATGAGCCTCACTGCTGGCGAAGTGACGAGTAGTGGTCTTCTGATCTCTTATGATGGTGGTCTGCCTCCACGTGGGAGTGAAGGCTATCATCTCGGCGCGATCAAGTTAGGTGATAGTAAATGGCTTTGGAAGACGGCCAAAAGTACACATGAGAGTTATCAGGGCGTTTATCCGACTGATGGCTCTTACGATATCGGAAACAACGCTCAATATGGCGGTACCGTTGGAATGGCTCTGGATCGCAGTATTTTTTGGGGCTATCATGGAGAGTTTTGGAAGAACGGCCAGACTAATAAATGGAATCATGTTTATGACAATGGTTTGATGCTTGGTCAGTTTGGTACGACCAAGTGGGATTTTGGTTCAGAAGAAAAGCCTGCAGGAATGGCCGGTAACGCATTTTCTGCTGCACTAGTGAAACAAGGTTCAAATTATTATCTCTACCATTGCGATGAAAATTATCACGGTGGAGTTCATCGATGGAAAGTGAGTAATTTAGGTAGTATCCAGGAGCAGAGTATTCCGATCTCAATCGGAAACGCGAAGCCTGGACTCTTAGGCGTCTACTTTGATGGCACCCATCTCAATAATTTTTCGATTAAGACGAGTCGTTTAGATACCGCGGTTAATCTCAATGCAAATCCAAGTGGTACTTCTCTCAGTAATCTCTCGCAATATTCGGTGAGATGGTCGGGGTACGTGAAACCACTTTATTCGCAAGCATATACATTTTACGTAAACACCGATGAGAAGGTGAGGCTTTGGATCGATGGTGAGCTAGTGATTGATCAATGGAATGGAAACGTCTCGCGAGAATATGCGAGTAGCCCGGTTTCACTTGTCGCAGGTCAGGCGTATTCGATCCGTTTGGACTACGCCAATAGTTCTGGAACGGGTAAAGCTGTCTTAGCATGGTCGAGTGCAAGCCAGGCTAAGGGAGTAGTGAGTTCTTCGCAGTTACTATCTGCGATCCCTCTTGATCGCACAAATGGCGTTGATCTATTGGAAGGTGTGCCAATTCGTACGGTGCTGCAAGGAAACGCCTACGGCTGGTCAAGAACCCCCGTCATCGAGGACCTCACGAATATCCAAAAACAGTATTGGAGTACAAAAACAGGGGTAAAAACCCATGACAAATTTAAATCGACCGATATCTATATGCGATTTCGTCAGTCGACGGGTACAGCAAGCGTCGTTCGAGATCTAGGGACTCAGAGCGGATTAAGTTCGTGGAAGCTCGCAGGTGTCGTCTCGATGGATGGTCATTATCCTAATACAACTGGCGGAGGGATGTATTTCGAAGTCTTAGACTCTGTCGGAAAGATTATTACTCGATTCTACAGTGATATTTCTTACAAGACTCCCTGGTATACCTATATCTATGCCAACTCGAGATTGATCACTGAAGGGGAAGATTCCTTCTTGAAAGAGATTTACAAAAAACCACAAGACCTCGAAATATCGGCTACAAGTAACGGAATCCTGACGCGATATGGGCCCTTTGAGTCAGTAACTACTGGCTTGTACGATAGTTCAGCTAATTGGAAAAATCCAAAAACGGTTCGGGTCTATTTCTTTGGAAACGGATTTAACTATGATCGTATCTTTGACATTGAAGCAATGAAGTTTATTAAGAACTAGTCGCAGACCGATTTGTCGGTAGTGTGATCGCAAACACCGTTCCTGCCACTTGGGTACTGGTGAGGTTGAGAGTACCTTGTTGTTCTTGGACTACGTTTTGTATTTTATCTAGGTTTTGTCTCAGGCTTTTCCTGAATAGGTGCCTGCCAGAAAATCTATTTCCTTTGCAGTGTTCGATTAAGTCAGAAAGTTCTTCTGAGGTAAAGGGATTGCCCTCGATTTGAAGTTCGATCTGAACCCACCCAGATAGCTCTCGTGCAATGAGCGTCCCTTGGTCTCGGGGTAATGAGAGGGGTAGTAGGCTTTCAGCTAAGATCCAGACAAGCTCTTTTACTGCTGGCTGGTCCCAGGTACCTAGAAGTGGACCGTGAACTTGGTCGTGCAGCTGAACTCCTAGAATACGATTGATTTGGATAACCACGTCATGAAGTGCTGGAGCCAGATCTTCTTCGCTTCGCCGATGGACTGGTGCTTGTGAAATCATTTGTTAGTTACTCCGTTTAAAGAATAGGCGATTCCTAAATTGATAGGGACCATAGAGCTAATAATTATTTTAAATGATCGTTTGAGAGTGCTGGAGCTAAGTGTGTAGATCAGATCTGCAGGGGCATCCATGAGATGGAGCATTGAAAGAAGAGACTGAGCGTTTTTGCGCTTCGAGTGAGACTTAGAGAATGCCGCATAGGTAGCCACACATGCAAAAAATAGCCAATGCATTCCGGTTCGGCGAATCAGTGCAAGCTCATTGCTGTTGTCGCTCAGCCTATTTTGTGTTCCTTTGGATGCAACGGCTGGTAGTGCCGTGCATATGACTCCAATGGATAAGTTAAAGAGAGCAATGCACGCGCATAAAGATGTACTTCGAGCGGCTTGAAAAGTTAAATGTTTTTGCATTGAAGTCTATAGTGTTTGCAAAGGATGTGCACAACAACCTGACAGCCAATGTGTTACTGTCGCGTCTCCGGAAACTTTCCAGGAGGGATCCAATTGGCGAGACGAGACTTGCGACTTTGCAGGATGCGCTTGAGCCTTCCATCATCATCTTCGTCGTAGATTTCACCGATAATCTCTTCAAAAATGTCTTCCATTGTGACCATTCCGATTCGCTTAGAGCCTAGAAATACAATGCTCAAGTGACTGCGTTTTTCTTGCATCAGCTTAAGTGCGCGAATCAATGAATCAGTTCCTTGAACTTGAACCATGGGACGAATAATGCTCTCCCACTCGGTCGAGCCGGAGCTATGCAGAGCGGTGAACTCTTTCGTATTGAGAATGCCGACGACAACACCGCTTCTAAGTACGGGTACTCTCGTATGTCCCGATGTGAATACAATCTCTGCTACTGCAGGCATAGGTTGAGACACGTCTACTGTAATCACTTGTTGCCATGGCAACATAATGTCTCGGATCATCTTTTTTCGAATATCGAAAAGGTTAAATAGATATTGTCGATGCTCCTGAGTGAGATCTTCTAGATTGAGTGAATCTTCTCCCGACGACATACTCTCAGGCTTGATATTGGAGCGAAACACACTCAAGACTCTTTTTGTGGACCATTCGAGTAAAGACACGATCGGAGAGAAGACTCGATCCAGTAGGATCAGCCAGCGTGTACCTTTGAGTGCAATGAGTGTTGGGTTTCTTAGTGCGAGAGTCTTAGGAACAAGCTCGCCAATGACGACGCTCAAATAGGTATAGGGTAGTGCAACAGCCAAAATGGCGAGTGCTTCGGCCGCGTTCTCTGAAACACCGAGTTTTGCTTCGAGGATTGGACTCATCGCTTCCTCGGCTCCGGCACCACCAATCGCGGCTGCAACCACACCGACTAAAGTGATACCGACTTGAAGGACGGAAAGAGTTCTCTCCGGGTTGGATCGAAGTTTGAGGAGCCTTGCTGCGTCTCGGTTACCAGTGCGGGCAAGATCTCTGAGTCGGGGTTTGGTGGCGGAAACAAATGCCATTTCGATTCCGGACAAAATGGCATTAACGGACAGGCATAGAGCCATGACCAGAAGTTCGATCATAATAATAGACTGAAATAGTATATTTAAGCCGAAAAGTCAATATTCCGGCCAAGCGTAATTAGTTGAGATAATAGGGAACATTCTCTACCGCAATAATATCTGCAGATTCGTTCTGTGCTTCCATAAAGGCTTCAAGCCCAGCTCGAATGGTCTCTGCACCGTTCGGATGTTCGCTCAGGAGTACCAGAGTCGTGATGAGATCTTTGAGTAGTTCTTCTTGGGTATTTTCGATTCGCTTCATACGCCTCATTAATGCATTAGCTGTGCCGGCTGCTTGACTCAGGAGTTGAGCTATCCGGAAGAGGTAAAGTGACCTTAAAAGTTGAGCCCTTTCCGAGCTCACTTTCAACTTCGATAGTGCCTCCGTGCATTTCAACGATTTGTCTGACGATGTAAAGGCCTAGCCCAAGCCCACTAACTTGATTTGCCGATACTGCTCGTTCAAAGCGCTGAAAAATGCGGTCATGATTTTCTTGAGCAATCCCAATTCCTTGATCCCGGACAGTCAGAAGAGCAAGGGCGCCCATACGGGAAACTGTAATTTGGATTGGGGTGCCCGCTCCGTACTTCATTGCATTGGTAAAGAGGTTGACTAAGACCTGCTCGAGCCCNNCGATCCCAATTACCAGTAACGGCTGTCCCGCAATCAAGAGTCACCGTAGAACCTGTTGATTCAAGTTGATTTTGAAATCGGTCCAAAACTTCTCGAGTGAGTTCACAGAGATCAAGTTGTTCTCTGCGTATGGACAGTTTTCCTGTGTTGATCCTTGAGATGTCTAACATATCATCCACAAGATGAATGAGTCGATCGATCTGCCGCGCATCAGTTACAACCATTTTATTGAGCTGTTCCTGAGTAAATGCGGAGATATTGCCTTTTTCTAGGTTTCGGCTTCGCAATTGGGCTTGTAGCTTGAGTGAGGTGAGTGGCGTTTTTAATTCATGAGAGGCCACAGACAAAAACTCATCTCGAGCTCGAATGGCTTCGCGCAAAGCTTGTTCGTTCTTATTTTTTTCGGTGACGTCGTAACCCAGTACGAAGAAGCCTTTAGCTTGTTGATTGATCTCCCTGTCTGGAATGTATCTCGCTTCGACGGATCGAATTCCTAATGTTGGGTGGGGTAAGTCCACTGTGAGAGCGGTTTCGTTACCACTGAGTGCAGATTCCATCAGTGGTTTTAGTTTTTTAAAAGCCTCGGGACTCAGTATGTCTTGAGCAAAAGTACCTGGCCCGACATGCTCTCCAAACCATTCTTTGTAGAGATGATTTGTAAAGGTAAACTGAAAATTTCGATTAATGTATCCGATAAATGCGGGCACTGCATTGGTGATAATTCGTAAGCGAGTTTCGCTTTCCTGAATAACATCTGCCATGGCTTGACGACGAGAAAGCGCTCGGTCAACGATGGAACCCAGCAGAGCAATTCCTAGTATCAGGATTGTGGTACCTGTCACCGCGATCGCGAGTCCAGAAGTTGCGATCAGCTGTTTTTGCTCAAGCACGATGGGCTCAGTCGGAAAAAAAGTCATCGCCATCATTGCAGTATAGTGCATGCCTGATATGGCAATGCCCATGACGGCGCCACCCAGCCCACGATACAAAAATGCACGTCGCGACAAGTCTTTTCTGAGACGAAACGCAATCCAAAGACCTGCGAAAGATGCGACGACGGCAATTCCTAGTGATGCACCTACGAGAGTGTAGTTCCATTCCCAGCGTGCGCCCATGCGCATCGACGCGATGCCGATATAGTGCATCCCCGCGATTGCTGCTGCCATCGCAAGGCTACTTAATACATAAGCCCGAGTGGTTACTTTCGGTCGACTGACCATCCAGAGCGCGATTGCAGAAGCCGCCATGGCTACTAAAATGGAAAGGATGAGTAAGCCCACATCATAGGCGATTTGGATTCCCGGCAATCGAAACGCGAGCATGCCGACAAAGTGCATGCTCCAGATGCCGATTCCCATCGCCAGAGATCCGCCCAATAACCATGAATATCGGGCTTTTCCACGTGCAACCGTGACACTGTTTGCTAGATCTAGCGCCGTATACGATGCAAATGCTGCAATCAGCACTGACGCAATGACGAGAGCGGTATCATGGATATGGTGGTGGTTCATCATGGCACTGTCTCTAATACTCGTGCATAGCTGGAACCAAGACTGGGGTAAACAATAATTATAAAGACACGAAGCTATTCGACTTGTCGTGCTACGCAGCTTGTCCTGTTTTATGAACGAGCTTAGGAAGCACGGTATCCGGACGATCGACCTTAAGTGCTTTATTGAGATCGATCAAAAGAATCAAGTTCTGTTTCATCTGAATCACACCTGCAATGTAATCTGGATGAGACTCAGAAGGAAACTCGTGATGTGTGCTAATGTGTCCTGCATCCGGGACAAAGACTTCTACTACCGAGTCAACCATAAGGCCGCAACTCATCGCATCGAGATCACAAATGACAATTGCACTTTCTGCCGAAGTGGATGGCTTTGCTCCGAGCAGTTTTCTAAAGTCAATGACCGGGATAATCTCTTTTCGCAAATTGATTAGTCCAAGAAGATGCGGCTTGCTTTGGGGAAGTGGAGTGATAGCTGGCGGCGCAATCACTTCTTTGACTAAAATCAGGGGCAGAGCATAACGCTGTCCTCCCACTTCGACCTGAAGGTAGCGACTATTATCTCCGAAAGAACTCGAATCTGTTTTTTTAGGTTCAGTCATCTTGTGCTCCATCGTACTATCTTTAGAAAGCAAGCTGAAATGCAGTAGTAAATGCATGGAAGGTGGAGTTATCGCCGACCTCGAGTTCTTTACCTGCACGATAGTTGATCTGCCATTTCAGTCTTTTTTGTTCACTAAAGTAACGATTAAAGCCGGCTTCAGCTGCATTGCCAGACTTTCCGTTGTCAAAGAAATTACTGAAATGATCATATCGAACAGCCAGCTGATTTAAAGAAGACATCTGATAGGCCAGCTGAACAAAATATCCGGATTGCTCTTTAAATTTCCATTGTCGGCTATATTCACTGCGAAGCTCAAAGGCGGAGTAGTTGATAGTTGCATCACCACCAAATCCGCATCCATCTTGATTTCCCGGTACTGGATTTTGAGGTTGGTGACTTCCCCATGCTCCGAGTCTAATTTCGCGAACGATCTGATAGTTGACCCGTCCTGCGATTTGCCTCATCGCTGATCCAGGATTGCGATTTTGTCCCTGGCCGTTAAAAGCCGCGATCTCATAACTGAAGTTTTTTAAGCTCCCAAGAATGCTAATGCCTNNTGCCTACATCGCGCTTGTTTCCAAGTCTCCATCCGATCCATGAGCGTTCAGGAAAGACGAGGTCTCCAGAAGGGGTGAGTCCTTCAAGTGTTGTAGGGGTAAGAAATTGCCCGACGCGTATTCGAAAAGAATCACTCCACGCGTAGCCAAGGTAGAGATCCTGCAAGATCTTTGCATCGCGAGAAACAACGCCACTTGCATCAGCAATGGGCTTACTGAAGTCGGCCATTAGCCCCCATTCCAGTCCGCGCGCGCGGGTTTCGCCCACAACAAATTCTGCGCGTCGAAGTAAAAAACCAGACGTTTGACTCGGACTTGTTAGTGGGCTTTGTTGCGCTCCAGAAGCATTGTAATGAACTCCCCAGACTTGTATTAATCCGTGAGGATTAACCTTTACAGCATCTGCAATAGGAGAGTCTAAGAGATATTCTGTCTGGCCGGCTCCTTGATTGACTTCAGAGGCTTTAGAATTCTCACTGAAACAGATAGAAAGAATCGAGCTGGTGACAAAGAGCCATGCATATTTGCGTCGATGCCACATCATGCTGCTTTCCTCTCGGTCACTGCTCCCGTTCGAAATTGGACTAAGGAATGATCTTGTTTACTTTCAGTTGTATCTCCATCAACCATCTCCTGGAGACCTTTCACTGCATTTGCGACAATACCAGCTTGTTGCGCGAGATCTTCGCTCAGTTTTGCAGTTTGTGCGGCAGCAGTGGAGTTATTGTGCGTCGTCCGATCAATCTGTTCCATTGCTGTACTAATTTGACCAATTCCAGAAGCTTGTTCTTTTGAAGCTTGAGAAATCTCTCGAGTCATTTGAGCCGATTGGCCGATGAGTTGTGAGATGCTAGTCAATGCTTCAAGACATCTTTGTGCTACCGATTCACCCTCAGCAATCCTGGATTTACTTAGATCGAGTTGAGCGGTGACTTTTTCTTGATTGTCCTTAACGATTTGTTCGACGGTATGAATGCTTTGATCCAGGAGGGTAGTAATTTCCTTGGCTGCATTGCCGCTCATGTGAGCTAGATTTCCAACTTCTTCAGCAACTACCGCAAAACCTTTTCCGTGTTCACCGGCTCGGGCTGCTTCTACGGAGGCATTGAATGAGAGGAGTTTTGTTTGAAAAACGATGTCATTGATCACTTTGGTTTTGGTTCCGATTTCTGTGATCACTTTGATGATTTCGCCAATCTCAGCATTGCTTCGTTGGGTTTGTTCCATCACCAGTCCATTGGCTTCATTAATCTTGATCATGGACTGAGTCATATCGCCGATCGCATCTTGACCTGTTTTGGCAGATTGTTCACTTTGATCAGAGATTTGGGCTGAGCTCGTGGCACTTTCTAGTGTCTTTTGAACCATTGCGGAAATCTGTTGTAAGCTCGAAACGGTTTCTTGCAAGCTAGCTGCTTGCTGAGTGGCAGCCGCAGAAAGTTCTTGGCTTGCGCTCGATGTTTCTTCAGCAGACTGAGTTACTTTAGTAGAAGATTCCAGTAAGGCCGCTGATATCTTTCTTAGATTTTGAATGGCAGAAGCAATTGTTTTCCATAGGAGGATGAATCCGATCAGTAACGCACCACTAAGACCAAAGACAACCCAGTTTAAAGTTGATCGACCAGTCTGCGCGCTCGCAAGTTTTCTTTTTTCATTCAGCCCTTTTTCCATTTCGACCGCATCGGCGATGATCTTTCGAAATGCATCCATGACCGCTTTTCCCTTGCCCTTTTTTAAAAGGTCTTCAAATTCAGTCTGCGAAAGTTTTTTTGAGTCGTAAAATTTTCGTGCGGCAACTTCTTCACGATTTGGACCTTCTACCCATTGCTTATGTAATGCGTGTGCCTCTTCCAATCGCTTTACCTGCACAGGGTTGTCGCTTACGGTTTCTTGAAGAGACTTCAAACTGACTTCAAATTTTTCGATTCCCTTTTTATAAGGCTCAAGAAATCCCTCGTCTCCACTCATTAGATATCCGCGCTGGCCGGTTTCCATGTCGACCATTAGGCCTAACAGCCCTTCGAACCGGGCAATGACTTTGTCAGTGTGAGATACCCATTGTTGGGCGTCGATCATCGTTTTTACATTTGAATGTACAATTAATGCTGCGATCGAAGTGAGTAGGGCGGATACGCCTGCCGAGAGCAGTATTTTGGATCCTAATTTGAGCTTAATCATGGTCGTCCTTCCAAAAATTAGATATTGAAGGACTATTCGGTGTTTAGGATAAATTATATTACGATAATGTAATTAAATAAAAATTTAGAGTTCGGCATATAGGACTATTGATGCCAAACCAGGAGCAATTTTGGCGCCGGATTTACCCAATCAAAGCTTTTTAATTTGTAAGCTGCCGCTTCCAGCCTTCATTAAAATTTTGAATGGCGCGTCGGTAGAATTTGTTAATTCATTGCTGAGTTGGCCACTTCCAGCCTTAAAGTCAGTCGATATTTGAGTCGTGGAAGGAAGGTAGATGGTCGCGTCGCCACTTCCTGTCATGATGTTAACAAGAGCTTGAGGAGGAGCAGTTTTATACAACAGCCTGACGTTTCCACTTCCGGATTTGATGTTGGCGTTTCCATAGATGCCCATCGCTTCAATAGACCCGCTGCCAGTGGTTGCATCTAAAGATTGGATCTCAGCATCGATTTTGGCGTCCCCGCTTCCAAGAATAAAATCGATAGTTCCTTTTGTGCCTTTTACATTGAGGTCACCAGAGCCCATTTTTAAATGAAGTGCAACTTCCTTTGGGACTTTGATGTTGAAATGGATTTTGCAGTCGTTGTTACTGAACAAACCGACCTTGTCGACTTCGACAGTTAGTGCATCATCTGTCTTATCCATTTTTAAAGTACAGTTCTTTTCGAATTTTACTTTTTCTATTTCCACATAAGCTTTTCCATTACTACTAGAAGTGCTTATTTTCACGTTACCCGATGAGTTTTTAAGATGCAGCGCTTTCAGTCCGGTGGCGACGAACTCCTGACTTTCGGTCGACCCAAGAGCAACACTTGTGAACAGGCATCCAAAAATAACTGCTAATTTTTTCATTGTGGATTTGATATAAGGAAGCGTCGAAATTGGCAATTTTAAAGTCTTGTCAGGAGTGTCACTTGACTGGCGTTCTTCGTATGCACCAGCTTGTGCAAAGTGATTGACACAATCTACTTGCCGCCAGCGTCGAAGAGTTTTTCGAGCTGTTGGTATCGAGGATTTAAAGGAACTAGCTTTCCATTTAGGTTTGAAAAGATCCTAGCCTTGAGAGTCGGATAGGCGGCAGCGTCAATCGTATAAAAAAAGGACTGCAAACGGAAATAGTCTCTTGGACTCACCGAAGTAGTGGCCGCAATGCTGCTGATTTTTTCATACGCCTGTTCAGGAGAGATCATCCCTTTGAGGAAGTCGCCTAAGACGTCGTTATCGACGACGGCCTTGGCAATTGCTACTTCCGCTTCGCTAAACTCAAGCTGTCGCAACTTCTCGACGAGAATCGGAGTAGTGTACTTATGCTGGAGCGCCTTATTTCCGGCCTTGATTGCTTCCGGTTTTCCTATGTCGTGAAGGGCGACCGTGAACTTCATGAGACGGGAGACGTTAACGTTTTCAGGAGTTCTAATCGCGTTCAGGTGGAAGTGAGGCGACTGGTCTGCATAGTTGTCATAGACCATCAGAGTATGTTCTCGGATCGAATAGCCTTCCCAAACGCCAGCATCTCCAGCAAAGAGAGCCTTCAACTTTGGTTCATGCGAGAGGTAGTCAATAATGGTTTTTCCATCGACATTGGGATGATCTAACCATGTGGCGAGTTGCCGATAAGTCTCTCCGTGGGGATCGACGACCTGGCCTAACAAGGACCTGAGGCATGCGAGTGCCGGAGTTGGTGGGGGCTCGCCCCCTACCGGATGATCTGCTCCTCTTATTATCGAGGGGCTTGCGCCCGTGACCAAAAGCGCGAAGATTATAAGCAATGCCCTACGGCTCGTCCTCATGCCAACTTATCGACATTATTTGAGAATGCTTTAATGTACCCTCAGACCAGCTGATTCGGCGAGTGTTGTTTTGTGATGTCCTGAAACGAAAAACCCCCGGATCAAAGACCCAGGGGTTGTATAAAATGGGGTGACCAACGGGGCTCGAACCCGCGACAACCGGAATCACAATCCGGGGCTCTACCAACTGAGCTATGGCCACCACAGAATACCATCTTTATTACGCAGTCTCTCACTTCATGTCAACCGGCCATGTGGTCATTTTCTTTGGGTCATTTGGTGAAGCCGCCAAAGATAGTTTACCTCCGCCGGCGGCGGTAAAGGTAGGGAACATGGACCTCGGCAGACATAAACAGCCCTAAATAAGAACTGAACTTCTAAATATTTACTGATAAATCCTTAACCCATGTCGCAATCCACGCCGCAATCCACGCCGCAATTTCGCTTAGCCGCTCTATCTGAGTCCCGAGCTATCGCAGCCCTAGTTAATTCCGCCTATCGCGGTGATTCCAGCAAGGTAGGCTGGACTACGGAGGCCGATCTACTCGGGGGGCAACGCACGGACGCCGAAAAGATCTCGGAACTGATCGGCCCTGAGGACAAAGCACTTTTGGTCTTAGTCGACACCACCGGAGAGATTAGCTCGGAGCCAATATTCTTGGGTTGCGTCCTACTTGAAAAAAAGTCCGAGGGACAGGCGTATTTGGGTATGCTCACCGTCAATCCTAAGATCCAAGCTCAGGGCATTGGCAAAAAGCTCCTTTCGGAAGCTGAGGAATATGCGCGGCTCCAATGGGCGTGTCGAGAGATCGAGATGACTGTGATCACTCTTCGCCGAGAACTGATCGATTGGTATGTCAGACGAGGTTATATCCGCACCGGCGAAAAACGCCCTTTCCCTATGAATGACAAACGCTTTGGCGAACCCAAGGTCGATTTCCTCGAGTTTGAGGTGCTTAAGAAAACGCTTTAAGCGCGCACCACGCACAGAGAAATGGATTAAATAATGACGCATATGCGCTACCTAAAAGTACGGCCTACTTCTGGTATTGACTTGGCCGCCCTGCTGAAGGACTACTAACTTATGAATAAGATTCTGTTCTTAGCCGTTGGACTAGCGATCACCACTGTCTCTTCTTTTACATCTGTAGCGCATGCTGTAGGAGTCTTTGGAACCCCACGATTTATCTCACCTGGTTCTGGAGCGATTGGATTTGAGCCCGAGCTCATTCTATCCAATGGTGCAGGAGTTGGCGCCAATGTCCGGTATCAGTATGGATTGACCGATCTCAATAATGTTCAAGCGATCTTGGGAACAGGGTCAGGTCCTCGCAAGTTTCGAGTGGGCGGAAACGCGACCTTCGACTTTTTTCCAGATGTTGAGGGCCAGCCGGGTATCGGTATTGCCACTCAGGCGATCTATTATCGTTTGAAAGAAGGACGTGGCATGCTCGAAGTGACCGCGATTCCTTATCTGCACAAAGCATTTATTAGCGGCAGTAACGAAATTGAGCCTTATATTGCTATTCCGTTTGGCGGAAACTTTAGTGAAGGCCGCTATGAAGCGACTTCTACTTTTTCGGTAGGTTCAATGTTCAAATCGACTGAAAGTATTCGCTACCTGGTAGAACTGGGAGTTGCAATCAATCACGCTGAGTCTTACGTTTCGGGCGGACTCATTTATTATCACTGATTCAGATGGATAAATCTCAGATTCGAAGCACCGCTACGTCTTTAGCATTAGCAGTGACGGTGCTTTTGACTGCCCTCAAGCTTGGGGTTGCATATATTTCTGGTTCGGTAGGTGTGCTTTCTGAAGGCATCCATTCCTTTCTCGACCTGATTTCGGCTGCGCTCGCTTTTTATACGGTGAGAGAGGCAGGCAAGCCTGCAGACATGGAACATCCCTTTGGGCATGGAAAGTTCGAAACTCTTTCGAGCCTTTTTGAATCTCTGCTCCTTGTCGCAGCTGCAGTCTTCATCGTGGTTGAGGGCGTCGAACATCTACAAAATCCCCATGAGATTACACATGCCACTTTGGCCATCGTGACGATTATCATTTCGCTCGTGATCAGTTACTGGGTTTATAAGCAAAACACACGTGCCTCGGAGCTCACTGAGAGTAGTGCGATCAAGGTTAATGCACTGCATTTCTTATCAGATGTTGTGGCAAGTGGGGGGGTTCTAGTCGGCCTCGTCCTTATGAAGGTGACAGGCTGGAGTTGGATTGACCCGGTAACAGCATTTGGAGTTGCGGGATACATTCTCATTATTTCTGCGAAGCAGGTCAAAGCAGCNNTATTATTAAACAGTTTGAAGGTAAAACGATCGAAGCTCATGATCTTCGCACGAGAAAAAGTGGTACGACTCGCCACATTGATTTTCACCTAGTCGTCTGTGGTTGGATGAGTGTCAATGATTCACATACGGTGTGTGATGATATCGAAAATGAAATCATGAAAAGATTTCCAGATACATCGGTCAATATTCACGTCGAACCTTGTGAGCCGCATAAAACCAATTGCCAACAAACTTGCTCCATCTATCAAAAAGGAGTTTTGCAATGAGCGTCCAAACACCCATGANNCGATGTGGACCTGCAGTTTGTGCAAGGCGTGTGTTTAGATATTGATGATACGCTC
Source organism: Bacteriovoracaceae bacterium UBA1018 (assembly GCA_002291495.1). Taxonomy (GTDB): domain Bacteria; phylum Bdellovibrionota; class UBA1018; order UBA1018; family UBA1018; genus UBA1018. Next base: position 20,011 of record DBAE01000219.1, read on the forward strand.
TCAACCCACGGCAAGCTTACTGCTCAGGCTTTTCAGTCTCTGTGGTCTTTGAAAGAGGCAGGCTATAGCGTAGTCCCTATTACCGGGCGCCCTGCGGGATGGTGCGATCATTTTGCGAGATTTTGGCCGGTGGATGCTGTCGTAGGTGAGAATGGCGCATTTATCTTTTACATGGATCATACCAAGGCGACACCCGTGCGAAGACGCCTCGATACTCCTGGCGGAGTCGACGGCGCAAAACAAAAACTCGAAGCACTCGCCAAGCTTATCCAAAAAAAATTTCCAGAAGCTCGATGGGCTTCAGATCAGAGTTACCGAGAATTTGATCTCGCCATTGATATCTGTGAGGACGTACCTGCGTGGCCAAGAGAGAAAATTGATGAGCTCTTAGATCTTTGTCATGACCAAGGAGCCAAGGCTAAGCTTTCCAGCATTCACGTCAATACTTGGTTTGGTCATTTTGATAAGAGAAAGGGCTTTGATCATCTCATGGCTCAAGACCTAGGGCTTCCAGGTGAGAAGCATTGGCTCTTTATCGGGGATTCACCAAACGATGAACCACTCTTTGAAAAATTTGAGGCGAGCGTTGGAGTCGCTAATCTCAGAAACTATTTAGATCGTTTGAAAACTCCACCGAGATGGATCACTGCACG
>DBAE01000270.1:0-15642 GCA_002291495.1 Bacteriovoracaceae bacterium UBA1018
GTACAAATCGAGCACAGCCTGCTAAAGATGTAGATATGGATCTCCTTGCAAAACACAAAGCTGAGCTCAAAGACAAGATCCGGAACACCTCTGGATACGTAGGAATTGGCATTGGTGCCGTTCAGAAAGAAGTAGCGGAACTATTCGATTTCAATAAGTGTCATCGACACACAGGAAGGCTGTATCAGGCAGTCACAAAGTAACTAATATCCACCGCAAGTCTATTCAGAAATAACTCACGGTCAGCGAGTTCGTCAGTCACCTGAGGAGGAAGGGTGTTCATAAACGAAAAATGCCCTGCCCCGTCCACAATTCGCAAATCCAGCGGAACTCGCTCACCTAAAGTACTCATTAAATACTTCGCCTGCGCAACTGGCGTAATAGGATCATTTGTGCCGGCCCAAACCTGGATCGGTATTCTGACTGCATCAAGGGCATTTGGAGCTTGAAAAAATCCCGTAGGAGGAGCCATGAGCACGAGTCGATCGAAACAATGATCAGCCTGAATAGAGAGACAGCTCCCATCAAGCATCCACATCTGAGCACCGGCAAGAGCCATCAATAGTGTTGCACCAATAGAATGTCCCACGCCCGTGATCGGGAGACGAGTTTGAGAGAGAAAGTGGAGGGCACTTTGTAATTTGCGACCTCGGTTTAAGAGTTCTTCGGAAGTCGGTATTTGAGATACAAGGCGCTCAAAATACGGCGCAACTACAGTACAACCGCTCTCCGATAGTAAATTTATCAGCGGCAGATGACGTTCTGGATCTCCGCCTCGACCCGCTGCAAACAGAACGAGATGAGTTGGCTGCTCCGCTTCGACTAGCGCTGCATCAAATGTCAATTCACCATCCCTAAGAGAGATCTTTTTCATCATAAGAAGATCGTATCAGATAATCAGATCACCCACTATGCCTTGTAAACATCCGCTTGTGATGCACCACAGCCGAGGAGTATATCTATGGAATCGAATATCAGCTTGAACCGTGCCATCTATGACAACTAAAACTCTTCAGAACACTCCGATCTCAGTTCTTGATCTAGCCAGGGTGCCACCGAGCGGATCTTTGAGTGAAGCTTTTTCCCATACGCGAGCAACTGCTCAGCTCGCAGAGAAATTAGGATATCAGAGATTTTGGTTAGCAGAACATCACAACGCAGTGAGCATCGCCAGTGCAGCGACATCAGTACTCATTGGGCACATTGCCGAACATACAAAAACGATTCGCGTTGGATCAGGAGGCATCATGCTCCCGAACCATGCCCCATATGTGATTGCCGAGCAGTTTGGAACGTTAGCTACGCTGTATCCAGAAAGAATTGACCTCGGCCTTGGCCGCGCTCCAGGAACGGATCAGTCCACGATGCGCGCACTTCGACGAGATCACTCTCAACGGGGAGATGATTTTGGAGAACTCATTGAAGAGCTTCTTTTCTATTTTTCACCCGCGAAAGCGGATCAGAAAATCAAAGCGATTCCCGGTGCAGGTATCGACATTCCCATCTACATTTTAGGCTCTAGTCTCTATAGTGCGCATCTGGCAGCTTACATGGGACGACCCTATGCTTTTGCTGGACACTTTGCTCCAGGCCAGATGATGGAAGCCTTCAGTATTTACCGACGCGAGTTTCAGCCTTCGAAAGTCTTAGATCGACCCTATGTGATGGCAGGGATACCCGTACTCGCAGCTGAGACTGACGAGCGCGCCAAATTTCTATCCACGAGTCTTAAGCGATCATTCTTAGATTTCATACGTGGCGATCGCACCTCTCTAGCTAAGCCACCGGTACAAGACATTGAGTCACTTTGGAATCCGTCCGAAAAATCGACCATCGAATCCATGCTCTCGCTCTATGTCGTAGGTTCACCGAAGTCTGTGCGTGAAGGTTTAGATACCTTTATCGAAAAGACTGGTGCTGATGAACTGATTATTACTTCAGACGCCTTTGATCCTAAGGACCGATTGCGATCGTTCGAGCTGATCGCTGAAGCTAAAGCATCAATATGATGTCTTGATCTCGTAGAGCACTCGATTACCTGTGCTTTTTCCACACTTCAGATCCGAAGAACAAATGAGTTTTTGAGTTTTATGATCGAGGTAAGCATAGCTCCATTTGTTCTTAAATTCACTGAGTGTACTGAGATGACTGAGAACTGGTTTACCACCCGCCATAAGGGCAGTTGACCATGCGTCCAGTCGTGCACCGGAAAAGCTTCGGCCAGCAATCAAGATCAAAGTATCAAAGTCTTCTTGCCATGCCTCTTTTGAGTTCTTCTTGGGATTGCGTACACGGGCCCCCGCGCTTCGACTCGATGAGCTCAAAATATAACCGCTTTTTAAAGTGATTGATGCAAAAGGTACTGACTGCAATAAGGGATCACCCCAATCGATCGATCGTTCTTTTTTTCCTAAGATCAGAAAGTCCTTACCAAAATCTATAAGTAGGTCTCCCATGGAGCGAGAGAGTTCTTCATCAAACTTTTCATTAAATTTTTCGAGGATAAATCCTTGTGAGATACCCCCAAAGTCTCGAGCGCTATTGCGATCGCCAGGAATGCTGTGAATATCAAAATATCCCTGCGTTTCTTTTTGGACCGCCTCCACAACCTGTTTCAGCTCATGACCGACAGGGCCATGCTCTGTTTTTGAACACTTTCCCTTGAGATAGTAGCAGTCAGGATCTAAGGACTTTTCCCACAGCTGAGTTAAACTTTTCAGAATCGTTACAACCTTGTTCGCGCCCGTCAACTCCTTGGCTTCGACCGTAAGAGAAGTCCCCCAAACGGTAAAACCAGCACGAGTTGCCGCTATGGGCTTCTGACTGTAGACTAAGACAGTGGCAAGGATACCAAAAATGAAAGCTCTACTTTTCGCATTAATGATCATTACTTATACGCTAACAGCGTCGTATGCTGATGTAAACCCGAGGAAAAACGAACCAGTCGTTACTTCGGCAAACAAGGCGACTGATATCTCCATTGCCACCTACTATTCGGAAGACGCTAAGCTATTACTACAGACGGGAGAGGTCCGCACACCTGTAGAAGACTTCTATTTGGCCGAGATCACTCTCAAGAAGAATTCTGATGGTACTTATAATGCGTCCTACTACGGCCCACTCTATGCTCAATGCACCGGCGGTTCATGCGCCGCTCAAGGCTATGGACTGCATCTCGATTCCTGCGGAAATATAGTCGCCTTCGATCTAAAGCAAACTACACTTCAAACCTACGACCCTCGGGAGCCCGATAGCCATGTACCGGTTACACCTGAAGAGCTTAATAGAATTCAGTTCTATTCAAATAATCCTACCATCATGCGAAATCTCTACGATGACATCGCGGGTGCTGATCTGAAAAGTAATTACATTTTAGGAAATAGTATCCCGGTTGATTTAAGCATGAAAGCGCCTATCAAAAAGCCCACACGAACCAACCCTCAAATTAAAGACTCAGGCACTCGCTGGGGGCTTAACCCTTGGGGTACAAACACAGCAGCAACATTTTTTATCCACTTAGACATGATACGTAAAACGTTGGCAAAGACAGCTGCTGTCAAAACATGTCCCGAATGGCCAAAATTTAATGGCCAGACCCCTCTTCCAAAGGAAGACTTGGACATTAGCAAACTGAAAGTAGCATCTCGAATTTTGATCGATGCTCAATTCAAAAATGGCGTCGCCAGAAGACGTCTTGCAAATTTTGAATCAGAACTCCTTATCAATCGAGTAGCAAGGGAGTGCAACCCGACCTTTGTCAGTCCTTTTGAGTCTGCCTTAATCTCTGTGGAAATTCTCTTACCAAAACTCTTGGCGACCCTTAGGGAAAAGGACACGCCGTCTCATGAGATCAATCGATTGCAGAAAAGAATTTCAGAATTACCAGATGATGCACGAGCGGTGTTCATTTCTCTCAAATGGCTCGAACTAGACCGCCAAACGGAAGTGAAAAACGCCGAAGCACTTGCTCGGATATCAGGTAAAAAACCAAAAAGTGATTCGGAAAAACAAAAACTTCTGACCGCCTTTTTGCGAACAGTCGACGAAGAATACCTTTGGAAATACTTTGGTACCGAGGAGGTTTTCGATCCCACTCCTGAATCGATCACCCTTGAGCAGATGAATGCACTTAAACACTGGCCACTTGCTGGCGAAGGTGTCGATACGGAATACAATAAAAAGACAAATAGCAAAATTGACCGACTCAAGATCGATTGGGAGAATCTCCTCAGAGGAAATTGAGCATCAAGGATTGCTGATACGGGAACTTTCTCCCTCTACGACATACCTAGAAATACCGAGGTCTAATGTTCACGATGTTCACCATCACATCAGGCCGCACTTTGCACACTTTGGCGGGCTGACTGAGGCAATTCGACATTAAAAGAAGTTTCTCCATTTGGGACACTCTCGGCCCATATTCTGCCACCATGTTGCTGAATGATTTCTCGACAGATGGCTAAACCCAAACCAGTGCCTCCGGCGGCGGTTTTAGTTTTACTGCTTTGAACAAACTTGTCAAAAATTGACTCGAGCTCATCAGAAGGAATCCCAACTCCACGGTTAACAACGCGACAGATTATAGTCTTTTCTCGTCGGGTGATTTCAAGTCGAACGGTGGTTCCCGTCTCCGAAAACTTGATGGCATTCGAAAGCAGGTTTCTGAGAACTTGCATGATCCGAGTCTCATCAAAAACACCGAGCATTTCTTGACCTGCAGTGCTAAGCGCGAGTTTAATCCTCTTCTCTTCAGCAAAAGCTTTCATTTCGGAAGCTACTGCCTCGATCACGCCTACATAATCGGCTTCTTTCATCGCGTACTCGGTTTTTCCCGCCTCGAGTTTAGAGAGATCGAGCAAGTCGTTCAGCAAATTCATCAGCCTCGAACCGCTTTCGTATATTTCATCAAAATAAGTTTTCAACTTTTCCTTTGCTGCGGAGTCAAATTTTTGCTGCCCAAATCTCGCAAAGCTGAGAATCCCGTGCATCGGCGTCCTCAACTCATGCGACATATTAGCGAGAAAGATAGACTTTGCCCGATTAGCTTGCTCGGCCGCGTCCCGTTCTGCTCGGATCGCGTTCGACGATCGGTGAAGTTCTTCAATNNATCATGTAGTTGAAATTTTTTGCAAGAACACCGATTTCGTCTTTGAACGCTTCGACCTGAATAGGTTTGAGATCACCTGCGGCTACCGACAAGGACGCCGACGAAATCGTCAGGATCGGATTAACGACATGTCTCTTGAAGTATAGGTACGCAAAGAGCAAAATAATTAAGGTGAGTCCAATGGCTCCGAGCAGAGCGATTTTTGCGTAAAGCATGGCTCTTCGAATACTCATCCCTTGCTGCTCCTGACTACCGATCAAAACGGATTCGCTGAACTCGTTTAACCTATCATATGCTTTTCGATGAAGAGCCGTGGTCGAGGCAAAACTTTTCGCGGACTCGCCTGCATGAGGGGTTTCTATACGGGTAGCGCGCCAAAAATCTCGTTGAATTTGCTCGTGAATGCTCAAAAATTCACGAATGATTATTTTAGAATCTCCCGAAGTTTTTTCTTCTAATATTTTTGCAATCGTGACAACTCTTTCAGCCGATTGCTTGAAACTTGTGCGGCGCTTTTCGTCATATGCCGGAGCGCCTAGAATTGGCATTTCTTCCCATAAAAGAGACTTCAATTCTCCGATTGTATAAAGAGCGCTCAGATTTCTTGCACTGATACCCACTAGCTCATTAAATCCATAACTGCAAACATAGAACAGAACTGCAATCACTGCGGTACTCACTGATGCACAAACACAATTGAGAAAGAAGTACTTTTGTTTGAGTGAAGTCATGAGACTCAATTCCCCCGATATACATATCGGGAAATGATTCAGTATAATAAGTAGAATAATTACTTATACTGGAAAATCTGGCGGCTGAAATCATCGCGTGCAGACAATGTGTCGTCCACTACAGTTTGAGCAGGTCTGGATTTCTCCCTTAAATGTCTTCTCAATGGCATTGACCGCAGGATACTTCGTATTCAGGATCGTCAGGGATTTTTTCTCGACCTGGTCTCGATTGAGAGTTTCACCGTTGTATGGGGTTTTTTTGTCGCCATCGATCAAATAGCACTCGGCACCGAAGGCTTGAGCTGAAGTCAGACTTGATAACAGTAAGATGATTGCTCGGATCTTGTGAATTCTGTAAGCCATATACCGCGGACTCCAATCTAATTAAAAAATAAAGTCCACGCCGGCGTAAAGCGATGCGCCCGACTTGGCAGTTGAACCTACCGGCTGAGTTACAAAGTACCCACCGCCCTGAGCCTGAGGGACGATATCTCGCTGATACTCCACCTTAATAACAGCTCCCTGTCCTGCTTGATAGTTCAAGCCAACATTATGGGTAGTAGAGGAACCATTGGTTTGAACATTGTACTCCTGAACACCTTTAGAAAAAGTGTACCGAGGCAAAAACTTGCCGATGCGATATCCAGCAAGCGTGTAAAATCCGTAACCACGGTAAGCATATCTACCTGTCGGTCCCGGTGTTCCATTCGGAGTTCTCACCCACACGTACTCACCCCAAGAAACAATCCGAGACTTGTCATATCGATAGCCCACAGAGTAGTTTTGTTCGCTTCCAGTGAGATCCGACGCCGGAAGCGGAGCAGATGTCAGCAGCTGCGAGAAGAAGCGAGATGCCTGCGCTCGAATGCGCCATCCATCTCCATCCAAGGTGATTTGGGTGCCGATTAATTCAGCAAACTTGAATCTCAAACCAGAAATGGAAAGAAGTGTATTATTAACATCAAGCAATGGTCTGCCACCAAATAGTCCAAAAGTCAGCTTACCAGCTTGAGTATCAAACGTCTGGTACGCAGAGGCCCCATCAAATCGTGTGAAGGGCAAGAGTCCGAATACATTGTAAGGGATCTGCCGAAACGGTAGGAGATATCCAACACGCACGTATTCCGATGCTTGCAGCGAAGGAAAAAGCTGACGCCCCAATCGGAGTGAAGTATTCTGCGTAGGTTTGTAATTCAGATACGCCCATTGAGCAATCATACCAAAGGAGTCGGAGCTTCCGACAGGCTGTCCGAGCGCGACGAACTGAGCTGCGAAATCGAGATCGTCATTGACCACTCCACCGAGGTTGATTCCGACCTGACTAAAACTCGTGAAATTTGCGTGAGAGTCATCAAAACCGTACGGCAAGAGTCCTTTATTAAAAGCTTGACCGTAATAGAGGCTTCCAAACCCGTTCAAACTCATGTCCATCGCACGTGCATCTGGCGTATGAGCCCATAAAGAAACAACTAAACCCACTTGCACCCATCTTTTCATAAAGTTCTGCATGCCTACTCCAATTCAACTGAAAATTTACCCTTTAGCTCGACGGAATGAACACTTTAGTATTCATCGACTGTATCAATTCAATAACCTGCTGCCGGCTTGTATCGCTTAGAGTTTCGAACTCCACTCCAAATCCGGACGGCATTGAGGGCGTGTGATCCTTCCTGATCCAGCGAACTATTCCTGTACCCGATATGGAGCTCAACGTCCCCGACTCGAAATGAATATCAAAGGAAACTAGGGTGCCCACTGATGGAAGCGGCCCTTCCAATTTCACGAACACTCCTCCGCGCCCGATATTCAAGATACGCCCCTCAATGGCAGTGCCTATTCCCGGAAGTTGTAAATGAAAATTAAACTCGCATGGGAGGCGTTCTGACTTTCTAGAATTCCACACTGACTCTCGGTCCCCAATTATCTTCAAGACCGCCTCAAATAAATTTTTTTGATCAAACGGCTTTGAAAAGACGGCATCAGCTCCCCGGTTGTAAGCTTCTTCATGCGACATATCCGAAAACTCCGTGATGAACATCACAATCGGAAGCGTCGGGTGAATTGCTTTAACTCGATCCAACAGTTCAATGCCATCACCACCGGGCATTCTGACGTCCGTTAGGATCACATCGACCTGATTAGTCGTCACTATATCAAATGCCTCTTTACCATTTCTCGCTTCCAGAATAGTAAACCGACGACGTTTAAATATGAATGCGATAGCATTTCTCAACAGGTCCTCGTCTTCGACAATTAAGACGGTAGCTACATTACCTGCCTGCACTCCGGGAGAATCTGTCATGATCAAACTGCTCTTTCGTCGGGATTATCGGTTAGGGATATAAGCTTTTGGTTTTTCGGAATTCACAAGCTCGATGATTCGCTGTCTCACTATTTCATCTAGATAGGTAAATTCAATCCCACAGCCCGCCGGGAAATTTGGAGCATTTTTAGTTCGCACCCATTTTACGATCCCGCTTCCTTTTAACTGCGTTGAGTTTCCATCCAGATTAATTTGAAATGACAAGGTGTCATTCACATTGAGGTAAGTATCTTCCGGGACCGTCACAAACATTCCTCCCCGGCCGATATTGACGGTCCGAGATTCAATAGCCTTCGGAAGACTATCCAGCTGTAACGTTGCGCGCAGGTCGACGTCGATACGATCGGTCACGCTCGCCCACCTTTCTTCTGGCGATGTGAGCAGTCTTACAATTGTTTCTTGCATACTCTTTCGATCAAAGGGTTTGCTAAACAGAGCTTCAGCTCCTTTGTTGTGAGCTGCCTCGGTGGTGAGATCAGCAAAACCGGTCACCAAAAGGACAATGGGTGTCTNNATCCCCACCTGGCATTCGAATATCGGAGATGACAACATCCACGGGTTCGGACTGTATCAAGTCAAAAGCCTCCCTTCCGTTTGCAGCGGAAAGGACTTGATAACCGAGGCGCCGAAAAGAAAATGCCAGAACCTCTCGGAATGCAGGCTCATCATCGACGAGTAATATCTTGGTGTCTTGAACTCGTTTTGTACTCATCCGCTGTTACCTTTTTGGTTTATGCGCTCTTCTGTAAGCTCACTTCGAGATTTGAAAGAAAACGAAGAACAAACCGCGTGTTTCTACAATTTGGATCAATATCTAAAGTTCCGTGGTGAGCTTTTAAGATACCTTGGGAGATACTCAATCCAAGCCCGGTGCCCTTTCCGATTTCTTTGGTCGTGAAAAAAGGCTGAAAGATTTTGTTGCGAACTTCTTCGGAAATACCTGATCCACTGTCCGTAACAGAAAGCTCGATGAAGTTATCTTTCTTCTCTGCATCAATCTTAATCCACCGTTCAGATAATGGAAGGATCGCATCGCAAGCATTATTGATCACGTTCACTAGAACCTGTGAGATTTGAACTGGACGACAAGATAGGACAAGATCAGGAGGAATATTTCCGATCTGCATCCGAATGTTGCCATATTTGATCTTTTCTTGGCAGAGGGTTAATGTGTCGTCAATAATGCGCTTAATAGCTATCGAATCAAAACGATCATTGCTCGCATCACGTGAAAACGTTCTTAGACCTTGAACTATGGAAGTGATACGCCGGACGGTCTCACTAATCCCTTGGGTCATTCCAATAATGGTCGTGCGATCAATCGGATCTTCAGTAACTAGCTCTTCAATCTGATCTCCCAGGAGTCCAATTGTCCCCAAAGGTGTATTTACTTCGTGGGCAATCCCACCCGCCATTTCACCCAATGCCGCCATTTTAGCCGAGTTAATTAATTTTGATTCGGCCTCTAACAGCTGCTGTGTCCGCTCTTCAACTTTCTTCTCGAGAGATTGATTTAACTCCTCTAGCTCCTTCTCAACTCTTGCGAGTCTGAGGAAAACCTTTGCTTTCGCATGGAGTTCCTCCGGGGCAAAAGGTTTAGTCATGTAGTCGTCAGCGCCGGCTTCATAGCCCTTGAGCCTTTCATTGAGCATTGCCTTTCCAGAAACCAGAATGACTTTGGTTAAATTTAGACCAGGATGACTTTTAATTTTTTTGCAGACTTCATAACCATCGATTCCTGGCATCATAATATCAAGTAAGACAAGATCAGGAAGAAACTCGTCCACGACTTTCAGGGCTTCTTCTCCAGAGGAAGCGACTTTTGCTTCTGCGAACCCATCCAAAGTTTCTAAAATGATTCTCAGGTTTCTCGGCTCATCATCCACAATCAGTACTTTTTGACTTTCGCTCATACATCTCTCCACTTCAGGTCAGTGATCCTTTTTTGAGATCGGCTTCCATCTAAATAACTCTTCGTTAAGACCGGTTTAATTCTTGACCACATTCGACAGGTCTTAAGAAAAATGAATCGAAACTCGAATTCATTTTATTATTCCTAAACTTTATAATCACAATCATGACGGCACTATCTTTCTAAGCGAGCGGCCTTGAGTTGAAAAACTCACTTGGCTCTACACCGTGACAAAGATATTAATTGTATCTATGTATAGTCCAGTCAAAGACGGCATCGAAAAAACAGTACGATCAGTGAGCTACATCGAGGCAAAACCACCGAGTCATTTGTCTGAGCTAGTGCACTGCTTTTGGGAGCTCAAAACTGAAACTCCGCTCCCTGAAGATTTTCGCTATCACGTCCTTCCGGACGCCTGCGTAAATCTCTTATTTAACCAACTCGATACTCAGGTCGCAGCCATAACAGCTCTTCAAACGACCGCTAAAGTCCTTAACTTGGGAAGAGCATTTCACTATGTGGGTATTCAACTCCTCCCGGGCGTATGGCGAGGAAATCCCGAGGAGATCATGGGTGGCTATGTCGATCAGCCGTATGCAGGAACATTATCACTCGTTGAAACAAATATCGAACTTGCGCGTTTAGATTTTTCAGAGAAACAAAAGGTCCTAGGCAAGTTTGCAGAGAAATTGATCAACGAAAAATTAATCGCGCCTAATCCCGTTACCGCAGAGATTCTTACAAATCTCGACGAGATTCAAAACGTGGCTGATATGGCGAAGGTGACAAAAATGTCGCCTCGCCAACTCCAGCGTATCCTCAAACAAACGACGGGATTTTCACCGCACGATTTCCTGAAAATATTGCGTCTGCAACAGTCATTTAAAGAAGACTACCTCACCTATTACGCCGATCAGTCGCATTTTATTCATTCTTTTCGCAAAATTACGGGCTATACGCCAAATCGATACACAAAAAAGTTTGATGTCTGATTTATACAATACTCGTCTAGTGAGAGCCGCTACATTGAACGTATGACAAAAACAAATGTGGTTGGATGGTTTGATATCTATGTCAGCGATATGGATCGCGCAGTAGCATTTTACGAAACAGTGCTTAAAACAAAGCTTGAAAGTATCGGCGACCCTACTGGCGAAACCCAAATGATGAGCTTTTCTGCAGATATGACAGCTTACGGCGCAGCCGGAGCCTTAGTCAAATCGCAGCATGCCCGACCAGGCGCTGGCGGAACATTGGTCTATTTCAGTGTGGAAGACTGCTCAGAGGAGCAGGCGCGAGTCGCTTCAGCAGGTGGAAAAGTGATTCGGCCTAAGTTTTCGATTGGTGAATTTGGCTGGGTGACTTTGTGCCAAGACACTGAGGGCAATCTGTTTGGTTTGAGTTCGATGAAATAGCCCCAAACTATTATTTCTTCGGCAATTCACTTTTTAGGTGATCAATAAAGGCTCTGAGTTTGGGTGAGACTTGCGACTTCTTAGGGTAGTAAAGGTAATAGCCAGGACTTTTAGCTTGGAAGTCCTCCAAGATCAGCTCGAGTTTTTTCGAGCGCAAATCATCCTCGATCAAATCATAGACTGTGTAGATGACCCCCGCTCCTTCAATCGCTGCGTGGCGTATCAACATGGAATGATTTAAAGTGAGTGATCCGGAAACTTTCACTTCAAACTCTTTCCCTTTATGTTCAAACTCCCAGTTGTCGTAGATGTCCTCCCCTAGACCAAATCGTATTCTTATACAATTATGGGATAAGAGCTCCTTTGGGTGCTTAGGCCTCCCTGCACGATTGAGATAGGACGGAGAAGCTACAGTAACAAATCGAATTGGCCCAAAGAGCTTAAGTGCAACCATGTCCTTGGCGAGGATTTCCGAATGGCGAATGCCCGCATCAAATCCACTTTCAAAAATGTTTGTCATCTGGTTATCCGAATAAACATCCACTTCGACTTCAGGGTGTTTCTCAGTAAACCGTTTGATCACAGGAGCAAGATAAGCAGGATAGACGACCTCAGGCACATTGAGCCGTAACACTCCAGATGGGCGCGCAGCATGACTTTGCACCAACTCTTGCGCCACCAAGATCTGTTCGATGGCTTGACTGGTTTCATTTAAAAACTTCTTTCCAGCCTCAGTCAGGCTGACCGTCCGCGTGGTCCGCGTCAGAAGTGTCACCCGCATCCGATCCTCAAGCTGTGCAATCANNCGGCCGGAGGCGAGACTTTCAGTTCCTCGGCCGCAGCTGTAAAGCTACGTTTCTCTGCAACTACTTTGAAGGCAATTAACCCGTCTAATCGATCCTTATCCATTATAAACCTCTAGTTAATAGTTCATTAACTAATACGTCATTTATCGCAATAATGCCCGGGCGTATAGTGGAACCATACAGAGATTTGAAATTTGAATAGGAGACCACACATGATCAAAGCCAAAGGAATTGCCGCCTTTTCAGCCAGAGAACCGCTTGCACCATTTACCNNCCCCAAAGAGCACGACGTCGTCATCGACATTAAGTATTGCGGCATTTGCCATTCAGACATTCACACGGTTCGAAGCGAATGGGGCCAGGTCATCTATCCGATCGTGCCTGGACACGAGATCGCGGGTATCGTCCGATCAGTCGGATCCAAAGTGACAAAGTACAAAGTCGGCGATCAAGTTGGCGTCGGATGCTTCGTGGACTCATGCCGAGAATGTGCGCACTGCAAACAAAGTCTCGAAAACTACTGCCTCAAAGGCATGAACCAAACTTACAACAGCGTAGAAAAAGACGGAAAGACTCCGACTCAAGGAGGATATGCGGATGTCATCGTTGTTGATGAAAACTACGTTCTCAAAATCCCAAATAACCTTCCGCTCGATAAAGCTGCGCCGCTTCTCTGTGCAGGCATTACTCTCTACTCACCACTCAAACATTGGGGTGCAGGCCCCGGAAAACGAGTTGCGATTGTCGGTCTAGGTGGACTTGGCCACATGGGAGTCAAGATTGCTCGCGCACTTGGTGCAGAAGTCACCGTACTCAGTCACTCTGAACGGAAACGCGAAGACGCACTGAAAATGGGAGCTCATCACTTTCTTTCTACACACGATAAGAGCATATTTTCGGAGCATGCAAACACTTTTGATCTCATCATCAATACGGTCTCCTCCGCAGATATTGATCTAGGAGCCTACTTCGGGCTTCTGAAACTCGATGCGACACTCGTCTCTGTAGGTGCACCGGATAAGCCACTGTCGATTCATCCGATCTCGCTCATCATGATGCGCAGAAATTATGCAGGATCACTCATTGGTTCGATCAAAGAAACTCAAGAGATGCTCGACTTCTGCAGTAAGAATAACATCAGCCCAGAAANNAATCGAAGTGATTCAGCCTAAGCAAATCAATGAGGCATACGAACGCGTGATGAAAAGTGATGTTCGTTACCGATTTGTGATCGACATGAGTGACGTAGCTTAGATCAAAGCTCCTTGCTGAGCTAGATTGCTTAGCAAGGAGCTCATCTGAATGGCAGCCTATGACAACGCTTAATTACTTTTCTTCGTCTCTCAAGGTCAAAATCTCGTAACCTGTTTTTGTCACCGCGATTGTGTGCTCCCACTGAGCAGAGAGTTTGCCGTCTCGAGTAACCACGGTCCAATCATCTTCGAGGTATTCGATCGCATCTAAGCCTTGATTGATCATGGGCTCAATCGTGAAGACCATGCCTTCTTTTAAGATGACGCCCTTACCCTTTTTCCCATAGTGGGGAACCGAAGGTTCTTCGTGCATCGCCTTACCAATCCCATGTCCGCAATATTCTTTCACAACCGAATAGCCATGCCTCGTGGCATACTTACTAATCGCAAATCCAATATCACCAATTGTATTGCCGGGCTTAACTTGCTCGATCCCTTTAAACAGACACTCTCGAGTCACTTTAGATAAGCGTATAGCCTCTTCGCTACAATTACCCACAAGATACATCCGAGAAGTATCTGCAACAAAGCCATGCTTTTTCACGGTGACATCTAAATTAATGATATCTCCGTTTTTTAGAATTTCTTCTTCAGAAGGAACGCCGTGGCAGACCACGCTATTGACCGAGGAACAAAGGGCAAACTTAAAATCATATTGGCCGATAGAAGATGGAATCGCACCGTAATCTTCTTTAATCCATTTTTCAGCGAGCTTTGCCAAATGGTAGGTAGAAACCCCCTCTTTGACTTCAGGTATGAGTCTTGTGAGAACCTCACCCGCAATTTGGCCAGTTTTTCTATATAAGACGAGATCTTGCTCAGATTTAAGACTAATCATTACAGCCGAACCTTTTTGATAATTTTGTCAATTTGTAGCATATCGCACATATCCTAGCAATTGAGTGGCGCAGATAAAACGTTTGATAATCACCTCCAGAGATGGGACTCTTCTTACCCAATGGTTCTATACGGAATCAATAACTCGGGAGACCCGCCATGAAGTCTTTCTATAAGATCATTCTTTTATTCTTTTTCGGATTTATATTCATTCCGCCTGGTGCAATAGGAGACGACAAAAGGCCGCAGTATAAAGCGGTAGCATTCGATTATTTCGTCATATTCAATCCAGACTCTGTGATCGCGGAAGCAGAAAAAGAATTTCCCGGCAAAGGGACGGAACTCACCAAGCTGTGGCGCAGTAAACAATTTGAATACGGATTTCTCAGATCCATCACTTCAAGGCATGCTGATTTTTTCGAAGTGACTGGAGACGCCTTAGATTACGCATCAGCCGCTATGAAGCTTAAACTTGGCTCAAAATCACGCGAACGGCTACTGAACTCTTATTTAAAACTAAAGCCATGGCCTGATGCCATACCTGCGTTGAAAAAGTTACGTGAGGCAGGGTTGCAAATCATTACCATTGCTAACTTCAGCGAGAAGATGTTGCGAGCTAATGCCCAGAACTCCGGTATGGTTGAATTGTTCGATATCCTTCTCAGCACTGAAGTAAATGGCACTTACAAACCAGATCCGAAAGCCTATGAGCTCGGCATGAAAAAGCTAAATCTGAAGAAAGACGAGATCGTTTTCGCTGCCTTTGGCGGATGGGACGCCTACGGAGCGAAGAGCTTTGGGTATCCGACTTACTGGGTGAACCGATTTAACTTGCCGGTCGAGCGGCTCGGAATTAAAGCGGATCAGACCTCAAACGACATCTCTGGGCTCGTTGATTTTGTCATGAAAGGTCGCTGATTTCTAATAGTGGGCGGCTCTTTCGAGAGGGCTCTTAAACAAGTCATCGTACCAACGAGACTGATGCTCGCGAGTTTCCTCGTAATAGATGATAGTTTCTTTCTGATTGCGGCGGCGGCAGTCCTCGGCTCGCTTTTGAGCTAGGAATTTCGCTACTTGAACTCGAGCATCGGCTATAGCCTGAACTGCTAAAGCTCTTGCATTCTTCTTCATCTCGCGATGAACGATGAACCAAAATTTATTATAACCACCCCGCGCATCTTCTACACGCAAAACGGCATCATTTCCAATATCGTAATTGTAATCTTGGATAGACTTATAGAACGTTCTTCCAAAAAAA
>DBAE01000270.1:15652-15807 GCA_002291495.1 Bacteriovoracaceae bacterium UBA1018
GTCGTCTCGAGTCACGTCGATACTCCCCTGTTCATCGACTGCCTCATAAAATTTAATCTTGGCTTCAAGAATTCCACCTTGACTCGACTCTGAATCAACGAGTGTGACCTGAGGACCACGGAGATAGAGTGTTCTTGCGGGGCTACTTACTACAC
>DBAE01000174.1 GCA_002291495.1 Bacteriovoracaceae bacterium UBA1018
GCACTAAAAAGCAGATTGAAAAATCCAGGAAGTACTTAGAGCAAAAAGGGATTTCCGCAAAAGCGATGAAGGCGGGGAAGAAGTTTTTGTTGGTTTTTTCAACCGATGAAGAACTGGCCACCGATATATCTTATTTGTTTGATGATGTGCTTCGGTTTTCTAAAAGCTTAGCAACTTTGCCGCTAAAGACCATGGTCATGTTTTCTGAACACCNNACCCAGGATCCGTTTCGAGTTCTGAATTCCTCATGGCGATGGGGCAGGATTTTGAAGCACGTCACTCTTTAGATCTGCGTCGTTTTGGTCGGTACTTAGGCTACAAACAAGTAGGTGGAGGAATTTCTCACTACCATTTCGCAACTGAGTATTACGCAGAAGGTGACGACGGAAAGTTAATCCCGATGACTCGAAATAATCGTATCAAGTCAGATGGTACTCCTTTACCCAGCCGATCTTTTGCGCTCGAATTGATGAAATTGTCCGCTCGAGTTGATCAAAGCGAAGGATTCCGAGATTACTATCACGATAGAGTGGTAAATTTTAAGCGAGCATGGGTGAAACGTTTTCAGTCGGGTGAGCGTGAAAGCCTTTGGGCTGACCTAGTTAAGTACATCTATTTTTTCCGCGAGGACCAAGTTTTAGAGAACGCCGAAGTTGCACTGACCATTCAAAACAATAAGAAAGGTTTAGTACACGATTTTTTAAATTTGTATGTTAGGCCCCATGACGGCAAAGTTGATTTTAGCCGAGCACTAGCTCCACNNCTATTTGAACCACGTTTCGGAGTAGGTCTGCTTGTTCGCCGTCCATAGACTTAGCCACCGCCACCGGTGGCGGTGAGGTTCTCCGGAGAACCTCTTACTCTCCAAATTGGCGAGGTAGATACGGCTCCAATAGCGCACCCAGTTCATCAAAATTGAGCTCCTGCTTATTGAGGAACCATCTTGTTCGATAAAAGAGCTCCGCATTAGAAAGAACATAGAGTAATTCAGCATCCGTGTGGCTTTTGTTCGGTGAATGAAATGTTCGATCTAGTCTCAGTCCCGTCAGATCAAAGAGAATAAACTGGTGCGGTCCTGCATTGAGGGAGAGCCCTGTATCTAATATCTTTTGAACGACCTGAAATGGATCATCCAGTGGATAGACGTTGCCTTCAAAATAGACACTATGATCAATGGTTCCAAAAGAGAGAATCCCTCGCTCACGTATCAGAGAATCATTTAAAAGAAGGTGCACATACAGAGCCGTATGGTGTTCAACTAATCCAAGTATAAGAAAGGGCAGATCTCCGGCGGGTAGCCGAGACTCTTGAAAGCTGAGGTAGGTCTTGGTGGAAAAGTGGGAGCTCAGTAGCTTTTCACAGGGCCCATAAGCATGGGAATACGGCAGGGCCGAGAGCATGCCTAAGATAAAGATAGGAAAGAGTTTTAGCACAAACCTTGTGTAGCATAGGCCGTCAGCTTAGACTAGATGTATGGGTATTAGCCGGGATGGTTTTAAATCAATTCAAAAAGTAGATTTTATGGGTACTGCACAAGAATGCGCGACTCGAATTGAACCTATCCTAAGTAATAACGCTTATCTGAATGAAGAATTCTTAAAAGCGATCGAAAGTAACCAGATTCATGATGGGATGGACAGTTCACCTAATTTTTACCTTACCCTAGGCCCGTCTCATGGACGTATTGGCCCGATTCAACTCAAAGGACAAATTAAACAGGTGGCTGGGCGAGTTCAGGTAGAAATTCAGTTTACGCAGAAGCTAAAATTTAAAAACATGCTCTGGCTTGCAGGGATGATTTTTGTAGTCTTGGCAGTCGATGCAGTTAAGGAGAAGGGTTTTGACCAACTCCTACATCTCACCGTTACTGCCGGGCTAATGGCATGCGCCGCCGGAGCTGTTGCACTCTTTCTCATTGTTACTCACGGGTTAGCTTTTTATGCAAACATAGCAATGTGTACTCGTAAAATCAGACAGGCGCTCGGACAAGAGCCTCTACTGCAAACTACGGTCTAATCATCTGCAAAGATCTTATGGCAAAGTCCCAGCTCATTGAGCTTAAAAAAGAATTGAGAAAATATGCAGACCAGGAAAAGGCTAAATTTTTTCCGCAGTTCTTTAAGACCGGAAAGGGTCAATACGGAGAAGGGGATCAATTTATTGGTGTTACGGTCCCAAATACTCGATCCGTCGCTAAGAGATTTCCAAACCTACCTTTGCCAGATTTAAAAGTCTTGTTGTTGTCTAAGATTCACGAAGAGAGGCTCTTGGCTCTTTTAATTTTAGTTGCTCAATATAAAAAATCGGACCGATCAGGAAAAGAAAGTATCTACCATTTCTATCTCCGGAACCTATCTAGGGTAAATAACTGGGATCTCGTTGACTCAAGTGCAAAAGATATCGTTGGATCTCATCTTGCGGACAAGGACCGAAAAATACTTTATCGACTCGTGCGTTCGAAATCGCTCTGGGAAAGACGAGTTGCGATCATTAGTACATTCTATTTTATCCGCATGGGAGACTTTACGGATACGCTGAAAATATCAGAGTACCTTTTGAAAGATCAGGAGGACTTACTGCATAAAGCAGCGGGTTGGATGCTTAGGGAAGTAGGAAATCGGGATGCTTCAACTCTTATACGATTCTTAAATAGAAATGGATCTCGTATGCCTCGAACCATGCTTCGGTACGCNNAAAAGTTCGAAAAAAGTATCTCAGATCAACTAAAGATCTCAGCGAGTCTGAGAAAGTAAATCGACGGTGAGTCCGATCGACACTTCTTGGTATTTGAAGCCGGAGAGGGTGCCGTTCGTATACTTGATTCCGATGTTTCCACCTAAATGAGGGGAGATCACGTAGCTATACTGAGCAAAAGCAAAAGGAAGCTTGCCCGAAATCTTCTGAGAACGCGAGATACCACTCGTGCTTAAGGTTTTCACGTCAAAATTAGAATGGCCAAGACCACCGCCGACGACGTAAGAGTTCCAACAGAGTCCCGCCAATACTCCAAAGACGGATGCATTGAGGGTTTCTGTTGTCGTCGACGAGTTAACCGAGTTGTCGAGCTCGGCATAGTTATACTGGCCACCGATTCGCAGAGCAAAGTCACTCGTTAGTCCGAGGTCATAGCCTGCTTCTATTTTTAAACCATAGCCTTTGTATTGTGCATTGGTGGTTGAAACTTCAAGGTTCTGTAGGGTGTAGTCAAACCCGGCTCCTAGGTAGACAGCAGATCGAACGTTCTCAAAGTCATTCTGATCTACACGAATGAGTCCTACATCTGCTAACGCACTGCTTGTGCCACTGAGTGCAAGTGAGATTGCGAAGATGCGTATGTATCCGAATTTTACCATTCAGATACCGCCATTCCGCTTACACAGCGAATATTGAGACTTGTTGAGATAAACGGTGATCCGCCGACTCGTGTAAGAGTTTTCGACGATGAATCAAAAGTAAACTTCTCGATGCTTTCGGCGCCTGCCGCCGCGTTCGCTACATAAACACTTTGGTCAGTGGTGTTTTCGACCATCGCGCTTGGTCCAAGCACTACCGAAGAGTTAGCGTAACTGGCCGTTGCCCCAGAAATTGTATTAGCGTTGGCGTCTACATCGTAAGCGTGAATGGAATTACTTGGTCCAGTCGTACTCCCATAGCTGACAAGGACTTTGCCACTTGAATGAGTAATAATACTGGTCGGTAACGCCGTCGTAGCTGGCGCTGCTTGAGTCGTGAGACAATCAGCCGCGGAGCTATATCCACTCGCAGAAGTCATCCCAATCTTATTATTTGGGGATACACCTGCATGAATGTATAGAACTTTACCACCAGACACTTCGGTAGCGCCCACCATTGCGGTTGTTGAAGTAGCGCAAGCTCCTGCGGGTGCGTTCACAAATGCAAGATTATTTGGAGTCAGGACGCGTGTTTTAAAGCTAGAAAATTTTTCGATCATCGTCGATCGGGCGACGAGATAACCACCACTGGGTAGGCTCGTGAGAGCTCTAAGTTGGGTAGCTAAGACTGTGGCATTGACGTAAAAAGGTTCAATAGCCCCAGTTCGGACGTTGAGCAGATCCAGTCGTCTTCCGTTTGCGTTTTCAATACCAACAAGAAGTCGGTCTGCATCGTAACGTGCTAACCCGACTGGCATATCGCTAGGGGATACCGTTCCGTAATTAATCACTTCAGATTCCAGTTTGCCGTCCTCCAAAGAGTAGCGGCTGATCAAACCCGTCCCTGCCGTGCCTACAACTCCTCCAGCATAGCAAGTTCCACTAGCAACATAGAGAAAGCGTTCGCCGCTTTGGCTCATATTGATAAAGCCATTCTGCAATTTTCCGCAGCCAGGAGCAGCTGTGATTAGTAGAAAGAAGGTGATTAGACTCAGTCTCATTTCAGAATTCCTTAACTTTCCCATCGACTCGTAGCGGCCAATTCTTAAGGGAAATATTAAATAATAATAAAGGAATAATTATGTACTCGAAAGTCAGAAGCTGAATCCAACTTTAGTTCCGAGCGTGTGAATTTTGGCGCTGCTGTAAGCGCCCTCGAGAGTGAGTTGAAGGCCAAGACCAGGAACTCTAAACTGGATACCAGTAAACGCTAGGAATGCTTGGGCTTTGGCTGAGTTAGAAAGAGTCGCAATGTGTATGTCATTGATATACACGGGGATCGTGACTTTTCCTGAGGTGATTTGATATCCGACTCCTATGTAAGGATCGGCGAAAAACAAAGCTCGTGAAATCACAAGCTGAGGTGTGATTGTGCGTGTATCTACAAAACCCATTTTGCTGAAGTTATAACCGACTCGAAACGCCAGGGTAGGACCTTCTTCGGGCTGAAGTACGGTGACCTTAACGTCACCTCCATAGATGCGGTAGCCTTGATAGTAGACAAGTGAAAGGTTGAGGCCAACTCGGCTGCTGATGCCTTTGTGGAGATGGATCTTTGGAATAGGTATGACGTGCAACGTGTAATTTTTGAGACCTGCTAGTGCCAGTGCGTCCTTGAACTCTTGGGAAAGCTTAGTCCCGGTAATCTCTATTCCAATGTCGACGCCGAGTTTGGTGCCTAGGGCAGTAGCAGGTTCATAGGAACGGTGATCAGCTGCTAGGCCTGCAGTCTTGACGATGGCATTTGTAATTTCCTTAGTCAGCAAAGCGTTTGGATCAGGAAACTGACTTGGATCAAATGGCAAAGTCGAAATTGCATGAGCATTGGATGAGATAAGAAAACAAAGAACTGCCTGAGTGATCCAATGACGGCTCATGATCTCATAAGATAGCAGATCTTATGGTGAGACGTCTCTGTCAGTGTTTTGACTTGATCCCATTAGCCCTTAATCGTAAGAATTCGAACTTTCCCTTTCTTAGAAAGAGTTTCGACATGTGTTCCGTGATTACTCCCGCGCACCACTAAATCAACTTCCCAATCTGGTCCCTTAAGTCCCCTGATCTCGAGGTCTTTTATGAGTGTTCCCAGCTGAGGCGAATTAAAGACGAGCGTATTTTGATCTGGGTTATAGGAAATACCTACCAAAGACTTGAGCATAAGAAATACAGAGCCAGCCGCCCAAGCCTGGGGTTTACATGCAACTTCGTAAGGAATCGGAGGTTCATTTCCGCGACGTCTAAATCCACAAAACAACTCTGGTAGTCTAAAGTCANNCCTGGATGAGGGCATTGCCACAAAAAGACAGGGCATCGAGTTGGCGATAATTTCTAAAGCCCTCAAGGATAAGCGAATTGTCATGCGGCCAAACTGATCCGTTGTGGTAACTCATCGGGTTATAAGCGGTTTCTGTATCCGCCAACGTTCTAATTCCATAACCGTTAAACATCGAAGGAGAAGTCAGATGTTTAGTTACCCAATTTGCTTGTTCAGTAGAGAGGATATTTGACCAAAGACAATGGCCCATATTGGATGACAGAACTTCGCAACGATTGGATTGGCCATCGAGTGCCAGATAAATAAACTTTCGAACCGGATCCCAAAATTTTTCGGAAAATCTGGCTTTCAGTTGCAGAGCTTCTAATCTGAGTCTTGAGGCAAGTGAGTTTTCGCCCAAGCGATGAGCGAGATCAGCCATGCCCATCTTGGCTCGGTAGGCATAAGCCTGTACTTCACAAAGGCGAATAGGAGATTGAGCGAGTACTCCGTCTTTGTGGGTGATCGAATCGTGAGAGTCCTTCCAACCTTGGTTAATTAGGCCGGTGGGAGAGCGTTTGTGATATTCGAGAAATCCATCCTGATCGATGTCACCCCATCGGTCGATCCAGTCGATGGCTCGAAGAGCGCCCGGCCACCATTTTTTAAGTGAGTCGATATCCTTGGTCCAAGAAAAATATTCGTGCAGGAGGATCAGACAAAGGGGAGTAGAATCGACAGACCCATAATAAGGTATGAATGGGACTTCGCGAGTGTTTGACATCTCACCTCGTCTCAGCTCATGAAATATTTTTCCAGGTTCCTCATCAGTAAAGGGGTCATCTTTTTTTCCGATAGACTCGAAAGCGTAGTTGAGGACCCCTCGGGCTACACCAGGATNNGGATACCAGGGCAAGAGTTGATAGGCGGTGATAATGCCGTCTCTCCCAAACGGAGCCGAAAACCATGGAATACCGGCATAAGGATAGAGCTCTTCAGGGGTCTCTTGAGTGAGCAACATCTGGATATCTACTTGAGCATTTTCGATAGCTCGGTTGACTATGGCGTGAGCAGTTTGAATCTTGAGTCCGTTAAAGGCAGAGTTGAGGCTTCTCTGCTTGAGTAAGTCCATAAACCGAGTGAGAGAAATCTTTGAAAAATCTTCACCAAGGAATTCTGGAGCTATTTTTTTATCAAAAGAAATAATCGTTTTAAGCACGGCATCGCCTTTGGCGGGCACTTCGATGATGCTCGACGAGTTACAAACATGAATCGATGAATTCAGTTTGTTTGAAGGATAGAAACGCTGAATATGAGTACTTCGCGAAATCGAATCGAGTCCTTCATAACGAAAGGCAGTGTAGGACGAAAATTCATCTTTGGCTTCTAGGGTTTCAATCTGTAGACCTCTATCTTTCCGAGCATAACCTCGAACTTCGAAGATATCGTCAAAGCGGGTGCCGGCCCATTGGTCTACTTTGAGTCGATGGGGTTTTGAATCA
Source organism: Bacteriovoracaceae bacterium UBA1018 (assembly GCA_002291495.1). Taxonomy (GTDB): domain Bacteria; phylum Bdellovibrionota; class UBA1018; order UBA1018; family UBA1018; genus UBA1018. The sequence continues at coordinate 7,149 of DBAE01000174.1, forward strand.
AAGTTGCGAATAATGAGGAGTTCATAGAGTGAGTCATTGAGAAGGGTCAAAACTCTCCGAATCAAAAAACTATCTCGTGGTATCCGGCCACTCCCATTGAGCTCTGTCAAATCTCGATTAGTCATGGAGAGGACGACCGTACTCCCACCGAATCGAAGTTCATGAGAAAGAGCAACGGGAGCAGAATCGTTGACGTTAAACTCCCAGGTTGAGAGGTATCGAGTATCGTTGTAGTAAATGCCGAGTTCAGATGCAGATGTATAAAGACGTGGTGCATCTCCTCTAGAGTCCACCACGCCGAAAGCGTGATTATCTTTGAAGGTAAGTTTCGGAATACCAGTTAAGAGAACGCTAGAGGGTATGTAGGAAATTCCGTCGATTACCAGCGGACCGCCGGAACCGATTAGCTCGGAAGAGGTTGCGGCTTGTGAGCTGTTCGTAGACATGAATATAATCCTCCGTCATTCTGCGCAGAGAGAACTTTTCTTCTACCCATTGGCGACATTTTTTTCGATTGAGCGAGGGGAGTTTTTCGACCCGATCGGCGAGATCCTCGATATCTGGAAGACAGTATCCTGTTATTCCATCGGATAAAACTTCAGGAGCTGCTCCACATGGTCGAGCAAGTACGGGAGTTCCGCATGCGAGCGCTTCGATCATGACTAATCCAAAGGGTTCGGGCCAATCGATCGGAAAAACTAAACCCAATGCATTGCCCAGAAAGGATGATTTTTCGCCTTCCGAGATTTCGCCGATATACTCGATAAAATTGCCGTCTACATGAGGTTTAATGTATCGATCGTAATATTGCTGACTTTCAGGTCCTTCAATTTTTGCGGCAATCTTGAGAGGTACGCCAGATTTTTTTGCGATTTGAATTGCCCAGTCTGGTCTTTTGTCCCACGAGATACGACCTAGAAACGCAAGATACTTTCCAGGCTCCGGATGAAACTGAAAGTCAGCGGTTTCGATACCATGATAAATGGTTGAAACCCACGGTAGAGAGCTCAGTGGAAGTCTCTGAGAGTTACTAATTGAGACGAAATAATTTTGTGGAAAACTTGTAAATGCGGCTGCGATATCAGGAAGATCAAGGCGGCCATGAAGTGTAGATACCACCGGAGCTGAAATCATGTTTCCCAAGGGCAACATCCAATAATCGTGATGATTATGGATAATATCAAAATCATGTGCATGCTGACTAACTTGAGCAAGCATTCGCAGGTGATAGGGATTAGCATCACAAACCTGAGAGGGCCCAAGACGCAGCGCCTCTGGTACCACGGGGATGAGCTGACCATCACAGCGGCTATCTCCAGACGCAAATACAGATACCTCATGGCCGGCGTGCGTTAAGCCACGGCAAAGATTGTATACAACTCTTTCTGTACCTCCATAAAAACGTGGCGGCACGCTTTCGTAAGGTGGTGAGATAAGTCCAATGCGCATCGTCGATGCAACCCCCGGCCTGTGATGAGCAAAAAGCTAGCCAAGAGCGACGGCGCTTTTTAGATCTTGGACAAGCCGCTCGTATTCTTGAGCCTGTGTATCGGGTGTCGAGGTTCGCAAAATAGCCGACGGATGGATGGTCACCCAGGTCTGATCTGTCCACTGCGTCTTCCATGCTTGACCTCGTGCATCTGCAAGTTTAATCTGCTTACCTAGAACCGATTGCGCTGCGCTCGCTCCCAAGCAGATGAGAATTTCAGGGCGAATGATCTGCATCTCTCTAAGAAACCAAGGCTTACAAGCCGATATCTCTCCTGAGCTGGGGCGTTGATGTAAGCGTAATTTTCCCTGCGGCTTCCATTTGAAATGTTTTACAGCATTAGTGAGATAAATTTGTGATCGATCAATGCCTGCTTCCATGAGCGCTTGATCTAGGAGTTGTCCAGCAGGTCCCATAAAGGGACGGCCTTTTCGATCTTCTTGGTCACCAGGCTGTTCTCCGATAATTACTATTTTGGCATCGAGTGGGCCTTCTCCAAATACGGCTTGAGTAGCGTTTTCACAAATGCCGCAAGCTTGGCAAAGTTGTGCAGCTTTACGAAGGTCATTCCACTGTGATTGTTTATCCTGAGGGCTTTTGCTCGGTGGTGGCAACCAACGTTCGGCACTCGGTGTTTGACGATGATAAAAATCTTGAAGTCGAGCAGGCGAATCTCTGAGTAGCTCGCGGATCACTTCAGTTTCTGGCAGTGTCGCCCAGTAGCGTTTAGGTAATTCCTTGGACATAGCTCGGAGCTTGATGCGGGCTGGGTTAAAAATCGAAGAGTAGTAAGTTTTCCATAAAGACTCGGTTTGATCCTGAGTTTCAGCACGTGAACGAGGAACCCCGGCTGTGTAGGTGAGCTGCACGGTATCCCAATATGCAGACTGGTCTTCGGTAAGGATCGACCATTTCATCGAAGCAAAACGTCTTGCGAAGAAAGGGGCCACTAATCGCACAATATTGTAATCAGGACGGTACCAAGCAGTGTAGTAGATCTCGCCCGACTTTGGATCTTTCATCTCCTTAAATCGAACAAAAGCCTTCATCTTGTGCATATCTCGACGTACGAGCCGAAAGTAAGAATCAAACAGGCTGACATCGGGGTCGATGCTCATATCCAGTAAGTGAGCTTCGCCGTGTGTTAGGCGCCATAACATTCGATAGAGGAGTGCCCAGCGCCCGGTGTCTCTGTGCGCGCTTACGATTTCTGCTCTTTGTATAAACTCTACGGGGACGCGATGAGTGGACGAATGAACGGGCTGAGATAGCTTGTTCTGATGCTCAGTAGTTTGGAACAGCTCTAAGAGCGTACCTTGATCATCATTTGAGTCTGCCCAATCAATGAGTTGTGGCTTCACTTCGTCAAAGAGGTAACTTCTCGCCTGAGTCCGCCAACTCTCAAACGTCCCAGAGATTTCGGCTCGAATCATCAGAGCTCTCCCACGCGCGCCGATTGGACGGCACTAAAGAGTTCGAGTTGCTCGTGCTTGGGTGATGCTGCTTGTTTCAGATGGGGAGAGTCCAGAAGGTTTAAGCTGACATTGTGATCGGCCGTAATGACAAAATATTTGGCACGGTTCATTGGAATATGAAGTTTGCCCAGATCCTCAAGTTTGAGTTTCCTAAACCTTCTCATCTGCAAAATGCGCTCAACATTTCGCACGCCAAAGCCAGGAATTCGTAAGAGTTGGCTACGCGAGGCTTTATTTACGTCGATCGGAAAGCTCTCGCGATTGCGAAGTGCCCACGCAAGTTTAGGATCAACTTTAAGATCAAGATTTGCTCCTGTAGATGTATCTGTCAGTTCTTGAGCCTTGAAACCATAAAATCGAATTAGCCAGTCCGCCTGGTAGAGGCGATGCTCNNCTGTAATAGACTCGTTTCAGCCCATAACTTGAGTAAAGGCGGCTAGACGTATTAAGGATGTCTTGATCTGAGCTCGATGTAGCGCCGACAATCATTTGAGTACTCTGACCGCCTGGCGCAAAGAGTGGAGGCTTAGATCGCGTAGGTTTTAAGTCTGCCTTGGTTTCCTGGATTTTAACCTGGATCTGCGACATCGACTTTTCGACTTCTTGATGCGTTTTAGCAGGTGCCAGCTGATCTAAATCCTTCTGAGTAGGAAGCTCGATATTAGCGCTGAGCCGGTCTGCATACCGCCCAGCCTTTTCGATGAGCTCCTTGGATGCCCCAGCGACGGCTTTTAGGTGGATGTACCCTCCAAAGCGTTGTTCCTCGCGAAGCTTTCGCGCGATCTCGAACATCTCTTCGAGAGTTTCGTCTGAGCTTTTAATCACGCCTGAACTCAAGAAGAGTCCTTCGATGTAATTACGCCGATAGAAATCCATCGTCAGAGAAACTACTTCATCAACGGTGAATTTAGCGCGTTTAACATTGCTTGAAACGCGATTGACACAATAGCTGCAGTCATAAATACAGTAATTGGTAAGTAGGATCTTCAGAAGCGAGACGCATCTTCCGTCTGGGGTATAGCTATGACAAATGCCATTTCCTTCGGTATTTCCGATGCTATTTGAGAGGCTTTTACGTTTTGAACCACTGCTCGCACATGAGGCATCATACTTGGCGGCATCAGCAAGGATCGCGAGCTTTTTCTGGGTTTCAGTCATTGAGTTTAAGATATCATAAACTCAAATGGCGCACGAGTCGCGGCGCGCAATGCGGGAACGGTAGTCTTACTGTTTCTTTTCGGCCGCTGCTGGAGGAGCGTCAGTTTTGCCAGCTGGTGCAGTTTGCTTGCTAGCAGCTGAGTTGTCAGCACCTTTTAAATTTGCAGCCTCAGTGGTTCGAGCCGCGTTTGCTGCACCAGAAGTAGTGGCGCCATTAGGCGGTTCAGTGGTGGATGCGCCTGCCGGAGAAGCAGCAACACCGGAGTTGGCAGGTACTGCGCCTGTACCTTCAAACAAGCTCTTACGACTTTGGCCTGCTGTATAGGTGAGGTAGAGCGAGGTCGCCATAAAGATTGCGGCGAGAACGCTAGTAAAGCGAGTAAAGAAGTTTGCGCCTCCTGAACTCCCGAAGACTGTCTGGCTTGAGCCGCCCAGTGAAGTGCTGATCTCAGCTCCTTTTCCGGATTGAAGAAGTACAACTAAAACTAAAATTACACAGGTAGCGATGTGAACGACAGTCGTAAAAGTTGCCATAGTTACACCGGTATAACGGAGAGTCGCTTTTCAGACAAGAACTGATTAGTTTACTGTTTTGGTCTTTATCGCTCTAAAAGGTGCATACCCAGTCAAGCATCTCCCTCAGCAGGTAGGCGGAAGGGGGGCCAAACCAGAAAAGGCGCTTCGCCCAGGCTTGGAGCTTAAGTCCGGTTAAAGAGTACTGTCCTGCTCTGTGTTCCTCGCGGATATACTCTTCAAAACCGAGCGAGGAATTGGTGAGAATTCGTGTGAGATGATTTTTGGACTGAGAGAGCAATTGAGACTTCTGAACTAATTCTAAGTCCTTTTGTCGCCAGGTAAGGGGCACTAAACAGTATCCCCCGCCTGATTCTCATAAGGTCGATGGATTACTGGGTAGCGAAGTTCAAGTCAATCTTCAAACAAACTCCCGCGCCGTCTGTAGGAGCGCAGAGTAACTCTTAGCCTGAACGCTTGCGCCTCCGACTAGGCCACCGTCCACGTTTGGACAGGCGAGGAGGCTTGCAAAGTTATCGGGGGTCACGCTTCCGCCGTAGAGGATGCGAGTTTTTTCAGAGGCTTGAGGGCCGAAAGTTTTGGAGAGATATTGCCTGATAAAGGCATGAGCTTGTTCAGCCTGCTCGGGCGTTGCTGTGAGGCCTGTTCCGATCGCCCATACTGGCTCATAGGCAAGAGTCAGACGACCATCGAGGTATTCTCGGACTGGAGTTTCGGAGTGCTCTAAGACGGCTTTAAGCTGTCTCAGGACCACTGCTTCGGTCTGACCTGCCTCACGCTCTGAGCGAGTTTCGCCGATGCAGAGCATGACTTGAAACCCTTGAGCGAGAAGAGAGGCAGTTCTTTTAAAACAAGTCTCATCCGTTTCACCAAAATGCTGGCGACGTTCAGAGTGACCGACTAAAGCGTGCTCGATTCCGATTTCACGAATCATCGGGCCTGATACTTCACCGGTGAAGGCCCCCGATTTTTCCCAATTCACATTTTGGCATCCAATTTCGACTCCGAGTTCAGCACCCAGGCGTTTTGCTTCGGTGAGGCTGAGCATGGGGGGGAAGAGAAGGGACTTCAGTGCACCGGAAGGACGAAAGCCATTCAGGAGGCTTTTGAGCTCAGAAAAATAAGCCTGCGTTGCCGCCGGTCCATGATTCATTTTCCAGTTTCCAGAGACCCAAATTCCTCGAGGTTTTTTGCTCATGTTTGCCACTGTTTCAGTATGGAGCTCAGTTACTGAGCATTTTTTGCAGGTTTGCTCGGATCAATTGGGTCCGGTGCTTTGATGGTCAAAGTAGGGGATTGTCTGACTGGACTCTTCAAAATGTCGATCCCTGGAAGACTTCCAAGTTCGATGAACTCAAGCACCGCGCCACCACCTGTTGAGAGGTGATCAAACTGATCTGAGACTCCAGATTGCTTGATTGCAGAGACAGTGTCTCCGCCACCCACAAACTTCAGAGCATCAACTTGTGCGATCGCTCGCGCTACTTCAAATGTGCCGGTCGAGTATTCTGGTTTTTCAAACCATCCCAGTGGTCCGTTCCAGAAAATAGTTTTAGCGCCTGAAAGGAATTTAGAAAATTCTTTGATCGTCTCAGGTCCAATGTCGAAGCCAAGATTGGTATCCTTTGGAATCAGGATAGGAATTTCACGTTTCTTAGCATCTCTCATGATCGAACGTGCTGCTTCCACGTCAGCCGGTTTTGGCTGTTTTGCACCGCTTGGGATCTCGTCACCCTGAACTGCCCAAAATGCGTGAGCCATGGCGCCGCCGATTGCGATACCGTCCACTTCGCGGATGAGAGCGTCGATGGTTTTAATTTTATCAGTTACTTTAGAGCCACCTAAGAGCGCGTAAAAAGGCTTTTTAGGCTCTTTGGTTAAGATGCCTAAGTACTTCAATTCTTTTTCGATGAGGAAGCCCATGCCTTTTTGCTGAGCGATTGAGGGCAATCCGTAAGTGGATGCATGTTTGCGATGTGCGGTTCCGAACGCATCGGTAATAAAAATTTCGCCTAAGCGAGCAAGGCGCCGAACAAAGTCTGGATCGTTTGCTTCTTCGCCTGCATGGAAGCGGAGATTTTGAAGGAGCAAAATTTGGCCATTTTTCAGAGACTGAGCCATGAGCTCAATGCCCTCGCCAACACAATCATCAGCAAGAGTGACTTCTTGTTTCAAGAGTTCAGCCAAGTGCGATGCTACAGGCTCTAGTGAAAATTCTGGGTTCACTTTTCCATCTGGCCGACCCAAGTGGGAAGCAAGAATCAATCGGGCGCCTTTTTCGATGGCATATCGGATCGTCGGAAGTGCTTCTTGAATCCGACTATCGTCTTCGATGCGACGATTGCCTTGAGCATCAGGTGCACTCAACGGCACATTGAAATCGAGGCGCATAAAGAGCGTTTTTCCTGCGATGTCCATGTCTCGAATGCTTTTAACAATAAATTTTGCTTCTGATTTTGTGCTCATAATTTTGCTTTCATACCAGGTCAAGTCTTGCTGGAAGTGAGCTCCAAATTTGAAGCTCACTTCCAGCTCAGACTAAAATAACAATAATAAATTAGACGCCTTTAGAAGCCATCAATTGTGTGAGGTCGAGCATGCGAGCCGAGAATCCAGACTCGTTGTCGTACCAAGAGATGACTTTTACAAAGTTGCCGTCCACAACACTGGTGATTTCAGCATCGATGGTCGAGCTCGAGATGTTGCCGTTATAGTCAGATGAGACCAATGGCTCATTTGAAATAGCTAGGATGCCTTTCAACGCTCCGTCTGCAGCTTTTTGGAAAGCAGCGTTGATTTCTTCTTTTGTGGTGCCTTTTTTGAGTTCGCCAGTGAAGTCCACCATCGACACGTTTGGAGTAGGAACGCGTACAGAGAGTCCGTCGATCTTACCTTTGAGGTGTGGAAGTACGAGTCCTACAGCTTTTGCTGCGCCTGTTGTCGTAGGAATCATCGACAATGCGGCAGCGCGAGCACGGCGTGGATCTTTGTGGGGAAGATCCAAAAGTTGTTGGTCGTTGGTGTAACTGTGAACAGTGAGCATCGTTCCGCGAACCACGCCAAACGAGTCGTCCAATACTTTTACAAGTGGAGCCAAGCAATTGGTTGTGCAAGAAGCGTTTGAAACGATCGTGTGCTTGGATGGATCATAAGCTTGTTGATTCACACCCATACAGATAGTGATGTCTGGGTTTTTGGAAGGAGCAGAGATGATGACTTTTTTCGCTCCAGCTTTGAGGTGAAGTTCTGCTTTTTCTTTATCGGTAAAGATACCGGTGCACTCGTGAATGATCTGCGCGCCGACTTTGGACCAAGGGAGTTGAGTAGGATCCTTCTCAGCAGTGAGAAGAATCTTTTGGCGGCCGACCATGAGGTAGTTGCCTTCGATGCGAATGTCCGCGTTAACTTTGCCATGGACTGAGTCGTATTTGAAAAGATGAGCAATCTGTTCTGGGCTCGTAAGGTCATTGACTCCTACGATTTCGATATTGTCGTTAGTCAAAGCTAAACGAGCAATTTTACGACCAATTCGTCCAAATCCGTTGATTCCAACTTTAATAGTTTGTGCCATATTTTTTCCTTACCCGCTGTCTTCGCATAGTTTGAGGGTGCACTCAAGATGACAAAAAGGTGTCCGCCTCCTTTTTGAGGTGCAACGCGTTAAGGTCGGATGAAGCAAAATTTCTACTTTGAGTGAAGCAGACAGGATTTAAAGGGTTTATGCACCAGATCGAGTGCATCCCCACTGGTGTCTTCGTTCTGTAGCATGGTGATTTGAGTGTGTCTGAGGAGCCAGGCCATCGGCAATTGCCAGGTTCGATGCAACTGCGACGACATCATGTAATCTTCGTGTGCCTGTCCGGAAATGGAAAAGAAACCTTTAGTGCCGCTTCCAATTTTACAGAAGCTATCGCGATGAGTCGGTATCGGTTCAGCAAAAGGATCTTCAGTGTAGGTCACTTGTACTACAGGAACAGTTATATTTTTTAGAGCGTCTGTATACCACTCGGGTTCCATCTTAGAAATTGTTCGAATACCGCGATCGTGGATGGCATTACCGAACTGTAAAAGTACTCCCGCCCAAGAGGCTTCAAATCCTTTTTCATATCTTGCTTGTTCCGCTGACCTTTTCACATTCTTCTTGAGATAGAGAAATTTCCAATATTCTGAATGGGCGAGCCTAGATAAAAGAGGGTTTTCGATCAAATCTCGAATAGGAATGTAATCCAGCTTTCGGAGGATTGCTTCTAAATCACTACCTAAGTCAGCAAAGGTTGAAAGCAGATTGTTTGGGTCTTGGGACGTCATCGAAAGACTACCCGCGGATAATGCAAACCCCTGAATCATTTTTTGTCGTTTCGTGGCTTCAGCTNNCTTGGAGCATGACGGCACCCTGAGAGTTTCCGAAAGTAAATATCGGCGCTTTCTCTCTTTTGTAAACCCATTGGATAGCGGCAGGAAGATCATCTATTCCAAAATCATCGAGGTTTAGCTTTTTACTATGTCCGGCCCCGTGCAGCC
>DBAE01000125.1:0-8134 GCA_002291495.1 Bacteriovoracaceae bacterium UBA1018
TCCGTGAAGATCTCTTCTACCGTCTCAATACAATTACTCTGCGCATGCCTCCATTGAGGAAGCGTAAAGAAGACATCCCTCTTCTTGTAGAGTTTTTCTTGAAGAACTCCCGTTTCGGTAGCTCTGCTCAACAAATTAAACGCATCGATCCGCGTGTGCTTGAAGTGTTCACCAACTACGATTGGCCGGGCAATATCCGCGAGCTTCAAAACTCAATTGAGCGGCTCAAGATCCTTGCCGATAATAACGAGATTAAACTCGAAGACATCCCATTTAGCATGAGGATGCCTAAGACCAAGACCGAGTCAGTGGACTTTAGCCAGGATATGCCGCTCGAAGAGGTGGAAAAGAACCACATTTTGCGCACTCTGACTTACAACCATGGCAATAAGACCAAAACGGCGCAAAGCTTGGGAATTACTATTAAAACTCTCTATAACAAGCTTCACCGTTACGGCATTATTCAGAGCGCCTCAGGCGCGACCCTGGACGCCACTACTCCTGAAGAAACACACGCTCAGCTGAACTAAGAGCCCGTTAAACGACTAATCGACCGAGAACCTAAGGTTTTTTCAATTAGACTGTTTATTTTTGGCTGAGATTTGTTTAGTAAAAGACTACAGGTTAAGACCACTATTATTGACCTGATTGACTCTATCGTAAGGAGAAGTTCATGGCCCCGACCTCAGCTAAAGGAAAAAAAGCAGCTCCAGCAAAAGCATCCAAAGCGGACAAGAAAGAAGCCGTTAAGGAAAGCAAATCAAAAGCTAAGGCTGCTGACGATGAAGAAACTGAAGGCGCTCCTTCCGTGGACGTTGATGCTCTCGAAGAACAAGAAGAGCAAGAAGAAGAAGCTGCTGCTGCTGCAAGCTCCGGTGGCGGAAATGCTGCTGCTTTAGCGGCTGCAAGTGGAACTGGCGAAATGTCAGCTTCTTTCAAGAACTTTAGACATCACCCAGATATGGAAAACTTTTACCGATTCATTTTCGAAAATGATCTTCGCCATGAAGCTTTGGCAATCATCGACGAAATCATTATCGAAAAACAAAATAAGAAAGCAGCGCCAGGCGGAAAAAGAGCTCACTAACAAAAGGTGGTCCACACCTTTTTGTCTAGGCCCGCGTCATTTTTAGATCTAATTGAATGATTAAACCCCAAGACTGGTAACGGTCTTGGGGTTTTTACTTTGATTAACCACATAGAATCACTGGTAAATATTTGATGTCTACGTGAAGACATTTATTGACTTAATGAGTCAATTAATATAGCTTCCGACGAACTCATTTGCGCTCGGAAGGTACTATGAAAATGAACTTAATTCTTGGACTCACTCTTCTATCAACGGCTTTTGCTGCAAACGCATTTGCGCAATCCGCCCCTTCGAGCTGCGGTAAGTTCTTTAATCTCCAGAAAGCCTACGAAAGTGTCTTAAACTTTTCGGATTCTCTCACTGTCATCCGAGAGAATTCGTTTGATTATGAAAATGAAGCGAAGGTCAGCGACTGCTTTAAGTNNCGAATCGGTCTATTTCGAATCTGTAGGAGCTCGGATCAAGATCACCGATTACTCTGCCCGATCGATTACGACCTATGCATCCTCTATGGATAAGTCTTATGAGATGACTTGGACCTATACTCTTCTCTGGGGCACTGAAGAAGAACCTAAAGCCATTGAGACCAAAACCACTTCAAACTTCAGTCACCAGTGTGGCCAAGAAGGCGAGATGGAAACTCATAAAGTTATGGTCACGACTAATACGAGTTATGGGGAGTAACATTCGTCCATATAATATATGGGCGACCCCATCTCAATAACTTCACAATAATTGTTTAAAATTTTCCGAGTCCAGATTGTCCAAACCCGTTTAAATCCAATTTGAGCACAAGAGTGTCTCTCCCGACACATTTCCATCTATATGAAAGTAGCCGATAATTAAGATGCTACTTCTTAGATTGTACGTATTTGGGGGAACAGAATGGGCAAGATCAAATCGATCTCAAGTATCGTCGTTACTGCGCTATCATTAGCGGCGCTCACTGGTTGCGATGTATTTCGCAGAACGGTCGATACTTCAAAATCAAAACTAAAAAGCACCCACAATGTCATGAGCTTTGAAGCCGGTGACTCCACCACTCTGAGTCGCTGGGGCTCGTACGAGTTTTACCTTCGAATATCTGCTCTCTATCCGAATCAATCGCTTCCCGGAGTCGAAACTCCCGCAAAATTTCTGAGTTACGCTGATCCTACTAACTATGGATTCGTCTCGACGCCTAATACTCTCGTCAAAACCTTCCAAGATCCGACTCGACCTACTGACGTTTTGAGCGAAGTGGTCATGAAAGATTTTTTCACCAAGATTTGTCAGGCTGCCTATCTCAATAAGAGCACTGTCTTTAGTGAGACGGATATCTTATTGCCCGGTGAAGCCCTTCCAAGTGATCCCGCCCATCGCGCGGCATTTGTAGCATCTAGAAATATTTGGCAGTATCCTTACGAAGCTAATCATCCTGGTATCCTAGCACTAAAAAAGGCTTACGAAGGCGCAGTGAAAGCACTTCCCGAAGCCACAGCTGCAGCTACCAAGATTTCCGAAGGCAAACGGATGGTCTGTGTCGGTGCATTCTTGGCGCCGCCATTCTGGAAGGGTAATGCTGGTGAAGATGACGTAGTCAGAACTATTGCGATGAGACTAGGACACAGAAAACCAAAGTTTTCTGACTTTGCAGCGTATCGCAGCGGTGCGAAAGATACGATCGCGTTGGTCAAGGAGATTCAGCAAGAACCTGCCTATACAACTTTGATGTATAATCTTCACGAAACGTTTCTGGGTATGAGACCTATCTCTTTGCAACATAGCGCATTGACCAACACAGGATTCAGCACCGAACTGGGCGCTCTCGCCATGGATCACGTTCCAGCAAACTTTGGTCCTTACACTCCGTCTCCTCAGGATGGGGCAAATCAAGTTCTAATTATTCCGACTGAAGCGGGCATCGACGGCTGTATGCCTCCTGCTCCTGCCGCTCTAAACGGTGGCAAAAATGCAATGACTTATAGAGAATGGATATCGGCAGCAAGCCATCCTTCCTATGATACAACTTCGTGGCGGGATGACGTGCGCTGGGACACAAGTCCTGTCGGTCAAATCTATTCGAGTTTGGCGGCACAGCCTGCTGGAACGGTACTTCAAGCATTTGATCCGCGCACTACCGGCGTCTATGTCTCTCATTACAATACGGTCAGCAAACGATTTGAAGTTTTGGGTGGATTTGTCCTGAATGACAACCGATTCAAAAAAGACCTCATGCTTGCATACGGTCTCAACCCAAATTTAGCTGCAGATCAAAAGCTTTTCTTTAATCCTGCCGTTGCACCTGCTCCACAGAACCAACAGCTCTGTAAACTCTACGCTGTCGATCAACGTTTCTTGGTTTGCCGCGGACGTATTACCATGTCCGTTGCACCGCTGACATACAAAATGACCGAAGTTTCTGACGTGCGATTTGGCGGCGCTTACTCACGCGGAAACGGATGGGCGTTTGGAAACGCAGCAAGCCTTGTTCTTGCTGCTGCACAAGGAGATCCCGACGCTAATGCTCCTGGATTAATATACGGTGGGTTAGCCGGAACTCCTTTGCAACCCACCACAAATACACTTCTTGCGAGCCAGGCTCGAGTCCATCCAGAACGCAGAATCGTACGCCTCAGTCCATCCGGTCCAATGACTGGATATAGTGTCGTCACCGACTATGTCACTCATCAGAAAAAACTAATTTGCAACTCTATGGCCCGGTTGGCTGCCACATGCCGTTATCGACCGAATGATGTGATGAGCTCTACGATGAATTCAGATCCAGATAACCTTGCGGCTCTTCCACTCAGGGTCGTTGAGCAAAATCCTAAAGCTCCAAAGGTGCTTAATAATAGATGGTATGCTCCCGACTGGCATTACGGAAATCCAATTCGAACTGATTTTGTCACTGCTGACAAAACTCCAAGAACCTTCAGACCCATGGTCGTGAGCACTGGATGGGAAGCCCTCGAACAAATCTATGGCGACCGCGTATCCAAAGGAATGCCTTTAACGCTTTCATACGCATACCCAGAACACCTGGAAAACTTCAGATGTGGTCATACGCAAATGAATGAGCTTAATAAGTCAGCGGCAGCCTACAACGATGTAGCGGCGTTTCCATATGGGTACGATCCCATTGGCGAAGCAGCCACTGCTCCAGCTTCTTGGACGGCTACACCTCCTGCCCCTGCCTCACTTCGTAATCTAGCGTATGTAGCCAATATGTACGCCGTTCACAATTACGGCACGAGATCTATCGCAAACGAGCCCTATCACCTTATCAATGACATCTTAGAAGGTAAAACAGACTACTTTGAGATCGTCACTGGAAAATACGTAGTGACAAGCAAGTTAATGGAGCTCCTCTATCGAGGACAAGGTAGGTTACTGCCTGAATATCCTGCTCGATATACACCTCCAGGACAGGGTAATAACTTAGATTATAGAAGTGTTGTTAAGGTCCATAACTCTGAACTCAACGAATCTTATCCTCGTCGACTACTCGTCAACCCAAATGGGGGTCCTAAAGTAGTCGCAGAAGCAGTGGGTAGTTTTGATATTTCAAGAAGTCACAACGGTGTACTGACTATGCCTGCACTTTGGGGACCGATGCAAAACGGTGGTCTCCGTGGTGTTATGGCTCGCGTGTTCTTACGCTTTCTTTGCGGACTACCAAGTATTTACGATCCACGGCCTGATGGAAAAGAAAATGCACATCGAGAAGCGTTTCTCGAAATGGTCAATCGTCACGACCCGGCCATCAAAGCTCAAGACAAAGCTAAGTTTGCAGCATTCGTAAAATCCCATCTTTATGAAGAGGGCACAAATAATATCAGACAAGATTGCATGAGCTGTCACCGAAACCTAGATCCAGGTGGAATGGCACTTTTCCGATACTACGGACAGTGGGCCAATTCTCCAGGATTTAAAGTCTCAGATATTAGTGGTGGTCCATCCGTAGCCGTTCCTGAGAAAGGTGCAAACGTCTGGGCTTTTGGTCCATCTCAAATGAGCACCTCGTTAGGTCTATTTGGAGTTACTCAAAACGTGAGCGCTGCTGACGAAGGGATGTTTTTAGGTCATGAGGTACTGGGCTGGGAAGAATTCGGCGAAGTTCTAGGCAATCATCATATGTTTAGATCTTGTGTAGTTAAAACTGCTTTTGAAAACTTCTACGGAAGAAAAATGACATTCCCAGAAGAACGGGACATCTTGCCGAGAGTTTCAAACAACTTTAATCGACACCGAAACTGGAATCAAATGATGCAAGAACTTGTCGCGGACTTTCATCGTGATGCGGGGAGAAATTAACCATGATACCTCCAAAAAAATTTAGACAAGATAGAAGAAAATTTCTTTTTGATGCTCTCAAAGGTTTGGGCGTGGCAGTCATGCCTTTTCCAATCATGGGTAGCATGAAACAAGCCTATGCGGCTGCTCCTGATAAGAAAAAACGATATCATTTTATTAACATCATGGACTGTGGTGGTGTCGATAACGCGTGGTTCATGGATGTGTGTGCGGCTGAAAAAGGTCAATGGACGTCGGGCGCAAATTATCTCGGTGAAATTCTTAAACGTGTCCGATATCGCAACGACGANNNTTAATAACGCCGTGATGTATGCGGGTGGATCCGCCCCTTACTTTGAATCGGTGTCCACTACCCTCGCTCGACTCTTTGCGAGCACTCGTTACGTGCGCCCACTCCACTATATCCAATGCGCACCTCCGGGCGAAGCGGCAGGACAGACGATGATTAAGACTGGGATCACTAACGAATTTGGACGTCCAACCATCATTGATAGCCCTTTGGCAATGCAAGAACTCACAAGTCCACCAGTGGCTGAGCCGTCTCAAAAAGACGTACTTACCGACATGATCAATGACCTCTGTAAAGATCTCGGCATTTGGGACTTAAAGAAAGCTTCGAGTCGTGCTGAGTACGCGGTTCATTGTAATAACTTGCAATCCAGCAAAAGCATCTCGGACGGAAAACTTTATAACCAAGTCGAAAATCCAGCTCAATATCAAGTGAAAGACGCTAAAGGTAAACTCCTGATTCCGATTACTGCTGAAGGCTTTCAGCGCGTAATGTTTAATTATCTGAAAGAATTTCAACGCGAAGCTGGCTTGCAACTTTCAAAAGGTTACGGAGCAGTAGGTATTCCAGGCGAATACTTCACTGGCGAATGGCAAGCCTTCTTTAATCAAGTTAAATCATGGCCATTAAGCACAGAAGCAGACATGTTTAAGGTGCCAGCGACGTACAGTCATTTCCCAAATGCATTTCGAGTCGCTTTCCGATTTGCCTTAGCTGACTATTTTACGATTAATGACTTGAGTTCAGTCGTAGACATTATGCCAAATGGTTACCTAGACCCACACGGTGATTTGATTGGTAACGCTTTTGTTAGGTTCTGGACTTTCACAGGCTTCAGATATCTTACTCAACGACTATCTCAAGTACCTATCTTGGACGGAAGCAACGAAACGCTCTTGGATCGAACCGTAGTGTTTTTCACTTCCGAATTTACTCGAACATTAAAATGGGTCTGGCCTGCTGGACAGCCGCCTACTACGTTTGGAACCGACCATGGTGGAAGAACATTCGCCGTTATGGCGGGTGGAGGTACTCGTGGAGGTACGGTGATCGGAAAGCGTACTCCTGTGAGTGGTTCAACTCCAACGGGTCAGTATGCAGCTAATACGCCTCCAGATGGACAGTACTCAGCGCTTCATTTCTATCCGACACTGGTGGAAGCGATGTATCCGCCAGGGATGAACTTTAAGATGCTGCCGCAGCAGGTCGGTCCATATAAAGCGCTCTTTAAGCTATCTAAGTTTTACTAAGAGCTGTTGACATTACCCTAGCCGATTAGACTAATCTGCAGGTGGAATGCACTCCGAAATAACTGTTGATCGACAAAGTATCTTTTTTCGCTGCGTTGAAGACTCTAACGAAGCCATCATGATCAGTGATCAAAAAGGTGTGCTGGTCTACGTCAATCCAGCTTGGTCTAAGATCTATGGCTACTCTAATGTTGAAGCGATCGGAGAAACTCCACGTCTCCTTCATTCAGGAATGCATGATGATTCTTTTTATAGAAGCATGTGGACTGATATCCGAGATCCAAAAATAGGGCACTGGAAAGGCGAACTGATCAATAAGGCCAAAAACGGGGACCTGGTGCCAGTCCTTTTGACTATAACTCCGTACAAGTCTGAGGCTGGTGAAGTAAAAGGATACATGGGTATCGCCGTGGATCTGAGCTACAAACGCGAGATGGAAGCCAAAGTCGCACATCAAGACCGACTTGCATCCATTGGACTATTAGCCAGCGGATTAGCTCATGAGATTGGAACACCGCTTGGTGTAGTCCGCGGTCGAGCCGAATTTCTCATGATGCAGGCATCGGATCCTTCTGTAAAAAAGAACCTAGAAATTATTACTTCCCAAATCGATCGAATCTCAAAACTGATTCGGTCCTTACTCCGAGTAAGTCGAAGCTTTACAGATATCAACATCGGAGATGTGTCGGTTCATTCCGTAGCATCAGAAGTGATGGCCCTACTTGGGCAAAACCTTCGCGAAGACACTGCTCGTGTGAACATCAACGTGGATGATGACATCAAGGTTAGAGCCGATTACGGAAGGCTTGAGCAAGTTATTTTAAATCTTGTCATGAACTCGATCTACGCGATCAAACGCGCGATCCAGTCTGGCCGCAGTACCGATCACTTTCTAAATATTTCCGCTAAAAAAAGAGCAGATGGCCTCATTGTTATATCAGTACAAGATAGTGGATGTGGCATCTCACCAGAGAATCTGAAGAAGCTATTTAAGCCTTTCTTTACAACAAAAGATGTCGGCGAAGGTACTGGGCTGGGCCTAGCTATTGTCGCACAACTCGTTCGTGAGATGGACGGTGAGATCACCGTTAGCAGTGAGCTTGATATCGGTACAACCTTTGATATCGTTTTAGAGTCTGCTCAGGGTTAATGATGATGACAACTCGATTGATCCTGATCCATTGCCGTAGCATTGGTTTGCCATCGCAA
>DBAE01000125.1:8159-33109 GCA_002291495.1 Bacteriovoracaceae bacterium UBA1018
ACACTCCAATGGCGATTAGAAGTAAAGCGGCCATACGAGGCGCGTTTTTTGAAAATGGACGAAAGATCTTCCGAACTAACCACGGTGCGGCACTTAGGGCAGGCAATGTACCCAACCAAAAAAAGAAGAGAAACAAGGCCCCCTTCCAAACACTCTGAGTTGAAAGAGCGCCTAACACAAAGGTNNCAGATATCCCGTAACGAAACTTTTACCTCCTCCTAGCCTAAATAGCTTTGAAAGAGCACGCTGAGGAATAATAGAAAAATGAAGAGGCTGTCCGCGCCAGACCCGAATACCCATCAAAATAAAACTGATTGAAAACAGAGTGGTCGCAAGCACAGAGCCCCATACTCCCCAGCTTGAACGAAATATGGCTTCACCAAAAGCCCCTGCAATTGCTCCTAATACTAAATAACTGAGGAGCCGGCCAAAATGATAGAGGGCTACGGTCTTTGGACCTTTTGTATGAGAAAGGATTAGCCCTCCACACATCGCAACACAATGGGGACTACCGAGCGCGCTTGCTGCCATTACCATCCAAGGAATTAAAGTCGTCCAATTATTTAAATGGTCCAACAAGGCGCTCCTCCTTTTCTTCAACATGGGAAGGTGAAATAAACCGGAATGTAACAGATGCCTTCCCGTCGCTTAAAATATGGGTTCCAAATTGCACAAATAAGTCGATGCGTTTAAACTGACCAGCAGTTAATCGCACAGGTAAGTTTGCAGAAATGATTTCTACTCCTTGATTCGCTAGCTCGGGATCGATCTCCACGTACAAAGATTGTGGCTCCATCGTTTGATTTTGAAGATCGAGGTGGAAATGGTTCACGATCACGGGTTTTTGATCTTGCCTAAGAATTGTCTGATAAGGTGCGCCTACTGCACGGATCATCACCGTTTCGACGGGTCTTCGAGTATGAACTACCCAGCCAAAACCTGTGATTAAAACTGCCAAAATGGAGAGATAGAATAAGGGTCGTGGACGCAAAATAGAGCTCAAGGCACCCGATGCTCTGGAAGCGTATCGTATAAGTCCAGCTGGTTTCCCAACCTTGCTCATCACGACATCACAAGCATCCATACATGCCGTACAAGAAATGCACTCAAGTTGAAGCCCATTACGGATATCGATACCCGTTGGGCAAACCTGTACACAACGATTGCATGCTACACAGTCGCCCTTAGAAAGATCACTCACTCCGCGCCTGGGCTCACCCCGTTGTTGATCGTAAGCAACGACCCAGGAATACTCGTCCAAGAGAACAGACTGCAATCGCCCGTAGGGACAAACATAAATACAAAATTTTTCTCTGAACCAGCCAAAATCAAAAAGAACTAAGCCGAACATTCCTAACATGACCATGAACGAACCCGGATTATTGACGGGCGAGGAGGCAATCATGTGAGAAAGGGCTTGAGTGCCAACAAAATAAGCTAAGAAGCTATGACTCAGAATCAAAGAGACGATGACATACAAGAACCATTTGGCGGACTTCTTTGCGATTTTTACTTCATTCCAGTTCCCTACATCTAATCTCTTTCGGACAAACGCATCTCCTTCAATCCATCGTTCAATCCGTCGATAGATGAGATCAATGAACACTGTCTGCGGACAAGCCCAGCCACACCAGACGCGACCAAATAGGGCTGTAAACAGAGCGATCGCAAGAATGACTATGCCGACAACAAACAACAACAGCGGAGCATCATGAGCCCAAAAAGAAAAACCAAGGATCGAAAATCGACGATGCCCTATATCTAGAAGCAGGGCCTGCTCGCCTCGAATCTTGATCCAAGGAAGCACAAGAAAAATCACAAACAAGATCGCACTAACGAGTGTGCGTCGATCTCGAAAGGGACCTTTCACGTCAGATGGATAGACCTTAGCCATGATGAACTACTCGATTTCTACAACTTCTCCCTGTGGAGCTTTCGGATTAGGTGGATTGCTTCCGTAAAGACTTCGGATATAAACAGCAACTGCGTGGACTTCTTTGTCTTTGAAAACAGAACCCCATGGCGGCATCCCTTTGTCAGAGACACCTTCAGAGATCGTGCGAACCACTTGAGTCATCTTCGCACCGTGGATCCAATTTTTATCCGTCAGATTTGGACCAATACCACCTTGCCCGACGGGGCCGTGACAAGAAGCACACTTTGCTTGAAAGTGCTGGGCTCCGATCTTCCGGAGCGAATCATCTTTCAAAAGCGCAAGCAAATCCTGCTCACTTGCTTTAGCTTGAGGATTAGCGCCGGCTGCCAAGTACTGAGCGTAGACGGTCTCTGCTACATCTCGCTTATACTCAGTGGCGAGCGTAGGGCCGTCGCCGACTTGATAGTAAAAGAAGTATCCCGCCGCAAAAACGATTGTTCCGTAGAATAGAGCACGAAACCAATCTGGAATCGGATGATCGAGTTCTACGATGCCGTCATACTCATGGCCAGTGGTTGGAACTTGGCTGTCTTTTTCATTTTTCGTCATTTTGAACTCCTCTCTAAGGGCATGCTGCTCAATCTTTTGTAGACGTCATCGCTTCCGCGACGAAATATCCAAACCAAGGATGAAATAAAGACCATCATAAAGAGCAGCAGTCCGATGCAAGTCAACCAAGGCATGTGAAAGTGAGAAAGTGTTTGAGACATCATCGGACACGTCCCTTCTTATGGTCCTCGCCAAGACGTTGAAGGTAAGCGATCAGTGCAATGATCTCTTTGTCTTCAACTTTCGGATTAACCCCTTGATCGACCAATCGAGCAGTGATCTCCTTTGCTTCGGCACGCGCATTTTCTTCAGCTCGCGCCACTTCGGCATCGGAGTAAGGCACGCCTAATGCCTGCATCACCCTGAGTTTTTTCTTCATGATCGAATATTCGGTCTTATCCTTATAAAGCCATGGATAAGCAGGCATGATCGAGCCGGATACCACTTCTCGCGGATCTGCCATATGTCTGAAGTGCCAAAGATCAGGGTATTTACCGCCCAATCGAGCTAAGTCCGGACCTGTACGTTTTGATCCCCACTGAAATGGCCGATCGTACATAGACTCTTCAACTTTCGACGGTTCACCGTAGCGCATAGTTTCAGAAACCATCGGCCTGATCATCTGCGAATGGCAAGCATAACAACCTTCGCGAACATAAATGTCGCGTCCATGTAGTTGCAAAGCTGAGTACGGTTTAACTTCTGAAGAAGTAGGAACGTAATCAGATGCTAAGAATGCTGGCACCAATTCGATTGCCGTGCCGATGAGTACAGTTACACCGGTGAGAACTGCAAACACAGTAGGCAACCCTTCGAGCATTCGATGAGGGGTTTCACCCGCGTTTTGGATCGCATCCCCATGTAAACGTCTCGCCGACACTACCTCAGTCTCTATAACCTTCGGTGCAGTTTTGATCGTGCGGTACACGTTATAGAGCATGATGACAAACCCTACGAGATAGAGTCCGCCGCCAAGCGCCCGAGCATAATACAGGGGTACTATGCGAAGTACGGTTTCAACAAAGTCTGGATAAAGGAGCTTCCCAGTACCATCCATTGCTCTCCACATTAGACCTTGAGTTACTCCGGCAATCCACATGGAGACTAGGTACAAAACTGTTCCCATGAGACCGATCCAGAAATGAGCGCCTGCTAAACGAGTACTATAGAGGGTTGTTTTCCACAGTCTCGGAACGATCCAGTAGACCATCGCGAAGATCAGAAATCCGTTCCATCCCAATGCTCCACCATGGACGTGACCAACGATCCAATCTGTATAGTGACCTAGAGCACTTACTGATTTGATCGAAAGCAGTGGTCCTTCAAACGTCGCCATTCCATAAAAGGTTAGGCCAGCAACAAAAAACTTGAGCACAGGGTCCTTACGAACCTTATCCCATGCTCCATTGAGTGTAAGTAAGCCATTGATCATTCCACCCCAACTTGGAGCAATCAACATCACGCTGAAAACTACTCCAACAGTTTGTGCCCACTCAGGTAGTGCTGTGTACAAAAGATGATGGGGTCCAGCCCAGATATAGATAAATACTAAAGACCAAAAGTGAACGATCGAAAGTCTGTAGCTGTAGACTGGTCTTTCTGCAGCCTTTGGCAAAAAGTAATACATCAGTCCAAGAAAGGGCGTCGTTAACACAAACGCCACGGCGTTATGCCCGTACCACCACTGAATCAGCGCATCTTGGACGCCCGCATAGATCGGATAACTTTTCCAAAAGCTCACCGGAACCTGAATCGTGTTGATCACGTGCAGAAGACCAACGGTAATAATCGTTGCAAGGTAAAACCAAATAGCAACATAGATATGCCGCTCTCGACGGCGGGCTAGCGTCCCAAAAAAGTTAACACCAAAAATTACCCAGATCACCGTGATCAACAGGCTAATCGGCCATTCAAGTTCGGCATATTCTTTTCCAATGGTGTAACCGAGTGGTAGAGTAATGGCTGCTAATACGATAATCGTTTGCCAACCCCAAAAATGGATTCGGCTCAACGTATCGGAAAACATTCGAGCTTTTAACAGTCTTTGAGTCGAATAATAAATACCGGCAAATACGCCGTTTCCAGCAAAAGCAAAGATCGCCGCATTGGTATGAAGGGGCCTTAGTCGTCCGAAAGTCGTCCAGGGCAACCCTAAATTGAGCTTCCAGTTTGCCAACTGCGAAGCAATCAAAACACCCAGCAGAAGAGCGATCGCTCCCCAGATCAGAGTCGCGATGACAAATTTTTTGACAATATCATCGTCATAAGAAAACTGCTCAAGTGCAGATGACGTTTCATGTGATGTAGACATACTTAGCTCTCCTCATCCAATAAAATGCGATGTGCAGGGGTTTCCAAATCGTCGTACTCTCCACGCGACGCTACCCACACAAAGGCAACCAAAAATCCGAAACCCAGAAGTAGTGCCGTCGGCACCAGGAGGTAGACGATATTCATCGTGCCTCCTCTCGCAAAGTCCGACGAAGCTTCTGAGTGCCAAAGGTTGAAAATAGAAAAACGGTGAACGCGCTGATCGGCATCAAAATCGCTGCAACAAGCGGATTGAGATGTCCACTCATGGCAATTGTGATGACAACGACGTTGTAAAAAAGGGTAAAATATAGATTACGACGAATGATCTTCATCGTTTCTCGGGCAATGATGATTAGACGAGAAACAGATGATATGCCAGGCTTGCTACAATAAATGTCAGCAGCACGCATGCTCACTTCCATTCCACCTTGCACCGCCAAACCGACATCTGCCGATACGAGGGCAACCGAATCATTAGCGCCATCACCGACCATCAAAGTGTTCTTCTTAGCTCTCACCACTTCGTTTTTTCGCTCTGGCGAAGCGCTTGAAGTGACATTCTCACGGCTAATATTGAGATGATCAGCAATCGCCTCAACCGAAGAAGCGCCATCTCCCGAGATCAACCCAATGTTCAGCCCGATGTCTCGCAATGCCTGGAGGGATACTTTTGTGTCGGGACGGATCTGATCTCCCAGTAACAGCACCCCAACGAGTTTTGCATTCCGAAATACTCCAACCTGAGTGAGTCCAGGCAACTGAGCGGCTGAAGATCGATCTTGTTCAAATCTTTTTAGCTCGTAGAAAGATCCGTCAACATAACCTGAGACACCTAGTCCGGAAATTTCTCGAAAATTTTTCACTTCAGGCAGTTCATGCGCTGATTCGAAATACTCTAATACTGCAGTTGCAATGGGATGCTTGGAATATCGCTCAAGTGCGACGATCTTGGATTCAAGCTCAGATTCTAGAGGTTGCCATTTCTCGACAACAAGCTTTCCGAAGGTGAGTGTGCCCGTCTTATCAAAGAAAGCTGTTTCGACATGGCTCAGTTTTTCTAAAACGTCTCCACCTTTGATCAATATTCCGGCTTGTGCGAGTCGTCCTATCACTCGACTGATCGCAAGAGGTATAGCAAGGGCAAATGCGCATGGACACACAACGATCGCCACGGCCAGGGCTCGGCGCAAACCTTCTTGGACGCTGATCGAATAGCCAACAAAAAAGCCTGCGATCACAAGGAAGAGTGTGGCGAAGATAAAGGCTTGGCCAACACGATCTGCCAACGTTGAAATCGGTGCTTTTTTCCCAAGACTATTTTCCATTGCGAGCAAGATTTCACCGAGCCGTGTCTTTAGTCCAGAAGCCGTAACTCGAATTTCGAGAGGTGCACTTTGATTTGTACTGCCAGCATGAACCATTTGTCCCTGGGAGACACTTACTGGAAGAGACTCCCCCGTAAGTAAAGCCGAGCTTACGCTGCTTCGTCCGCTGATGATTAATCCGTCTACAGGGATTACTTCGCCAGGGAAAACTTGCACGCTATCACCGACTCGAATCTGTTCGACTCGNNATTCGTCTCGTTCTCCACGCTTTACTCGAGCGCTGGATGGAGTCATGAAGTGGATTAAATGTGTCGCATCGAGTGCGTGGGCTTGAACCCGCTTCATAAGATAGCGGCTAGCCAAAAGCAGAAAGATCAGTCCAGAAAGCGAATCGAAATAGATCTCATCGGAGCCAGTAAAAATATTCCAAATACTTACGATCGTTCCAATCAACAACCCGGTCGACACGGGTACATCTATCGAGATCCGACGAGCTCTCAGCGAGGACCAAGCACTTCTAAAGAAGGGTTGTGCGCTAAAAAATAGAACGGGAAGATAAAGCCCAAAGCTAATCCACTTAAATACACTCGCAAAAGTTCCCTGTACTCCCGCATACAGAGCGACCGCCATGAGCATGATATTTCCGGCACATGCTGCTGCAACTCCCATTTGCAGGAGATGAAGGCGAGTTTCTTTTTTTCGAAGGGGTTCAGCTTCATTGAGTTTGACTGGGTGGGGACGGTAGCCCAACCGTGCAAACTCTCGCGCCACCTGAGAAAACGAACCTCCTTCAACAATTCGCACTGTGGCGATCGCATGAGACAGGTCGAGGCGAACGGATTCAGTTCCCGGTACAAACTCAGGCAGGCGTTCTGTTAACCAAACACAAGCAGCACAATGGACACCCTCGAGATAAAATTTAATCTGCCGCTGATTGCTATCCGTATAAGCAGCTACGAATTCTGGATCATCAAGAAAGTTGTAGGATTCAATGTTCTGTGGAGCTGGAGCATTTATTTTTCGAGAGCTCGCCTTCTCTCGAATCGAGTAGTATTTTCCAAGACCACGTTCCTTAAGAAGTCCATAGACGGCTTCACAACCTGAACAGCAAAACTCCGATTTTATTCGCGCAGACACTGTATTTCCGCAGTGAATGCATGCAAAAAGGCTTTGTGCAGTGGAAAGAGTGGCTGCCATGGTTTCCATAACTACCGTGTAAATTGCACGGGACATGCCTGGTCATAATCCACTTAAATTGCAGCTGAGTTTATGGGTGAGACAATTGAGCTCAAATCAA
This sequence comes from Bacteriovoracaceae bacterium UBA1018, assembly GCA_002291495.1. Classification (GTDB taxonomy): domain Bacteria; phylum Bdellovibrionota; class UBA1018; order UBA1018; family UBA1018; genus UBA1018. Next base: position 15,580 of record DBAE01000125.1, read on the forward strand.
AAAATAGTTGAGACGATTTGGCTCAATCGATTTCTGAATCAAAATCTTCCGAATCAGGCGCGGCCAAACCGTATTCACGTTCTTTTCGATAGAGGGTACGACGGTTGATACCTAGGATCTGAGCAGCTCTATCTTTCTTACCGCCCGTTTTTTCTAGGACGAGTTGGATATATCTCTTTTCAAGTTGCTCAATGGTTGGAAAATCTTGAGTAGAATCTCCAAAGAATTGTTCCCCACTCGCAGTTTCTGGAGTTGGAATATCGACTTCATCAATTAGATTACCAGTCGCCAAAACGACGGCTCTCTCAACGTAATTTTCTAGTTCTCGTACATTTCCGTCCCACCTGAGACTGATGAGTTTTGAGATCGCCCGCTTTGAAAACCCTTTCACTCGCACATGATTAAGAGCCGCGTACTTCTTGAGGAAATGCTCAGCTAAGAGTGGAATATCCTCTTTGCGTTGTCTCAGAGGCGGAATCACGACTGGGATCACACTCAAGCGATAATAAAGATCCTCACGAAATCTGCCGTCTTTTATAGCAGCCTTTAGGTCTTTATGGGTAGCAGCTACAATACGAACGTCGACATCTTTTGAGACATTCTCACCAACCGCTCGAACTTTTCTCTCTTGGATGACTCGCAGAAGTTTGGACTGTAGTGAGACGTTCATATCTCCAATTTCATCGAGAAAGAGAGTCCCCCCCTCTGCTTCTTCAAACAAACCGCGCTTGCGCTGGATCGCTCCAGTAAATGAACCTTTTGCATGCCCAAACAGCTCACTCTCTAAAAGATTCTCTGGAATCGCAGTACAATTGATAGCGATAAATGGCTTTTTAGCCCGAGGTCCCCCATCATGGATAGCCCTGGCCACCATCTCTTTGCCTGTTCCGCTTTCTCCCATGATCAACACATTTGCAGTGGCCTGAGAAACTCTTGAGACAAGGTCAAATACTGACTTCATTCCGGGACTTTTCCCTATGACTCCGGACATTCCCCATGAACGCTTTACTTCTTGTCTGAGCGCCGTATTGTCTCTCTGAAGATTCCGATGCTCGAGTGCTCTATCCAAATTGACTGACATCTCTGCCAACTTGAAGGGCTTAACTACGTAGTGAAAAGCTCCACGCCTCATAGCTTCAATTGCAGTTTCAATACTTCCAAATGCAGTAATGAGTACAATTGGGATCTCGGGTCTTAGCGTCTGAAGTCGCGTTGTAAACTCAAGTCCGTCAATTTGGGGCATTTTGATATCTGAGATGATGACATCAATATCTCCCTCAGATTGATCTGAAGCTAACTTTCCACCTGGTGCAAGCGCTTCCAGGGCCTCGGTAGCCACTGGAAATGCGTTAACCATGTAACCTTGATCAGTTAAAAAATCTTCGAGCAGAGATCGCATTTCTCGATCGTCATCAACTACTAGAATTCTGCCTTTGATTTCTTTCACTCTTGCCTACTTTCAGTGTCCGAAAATATTTCATTACCTGAACCGCAATCTGCTGATCAGTCCCTTGCTCGGAAGTCTCACATCCTACCACTTTCTTGGCAAGAGCCGGATAACGGTCTCGAATCCAAGTAAAAAAAACATCTTTAGTATTGCCGGGACCAAGAATCAGAAGCATTGTTGAAAGCTTAAGCTTCTCAGCAATAATGTCGTACCACGCATTTGACTCCGTGGAACCGATGCTTTCTCTCTCCATTCGATCTTCTGAGATATAAAAGAGTTTGGCTCCTTTCACGTCGAGCCAAACGACCGAAACCGACATATCTACTCCTCGCCGCTTTATTTTAGCTTCTTCGTATCTTTTGGCTCTTTTGGAGCTGGGTTGGACATATCTTCAAGCTCTGCCAACTTTTTCTGAGTTTCTCCTGGCAAAAATGTTCCGGAGCTACCGGTATAACCAGCATAGACGCTTTCTTGATAGTGCTTAAAGCAGCGTCTCGAAGTATCGGAATGTGGTGCTTGATTGATGCAAGCCAAGAAATAAAACTCATGAAGGTCCCAGATGCCTGTGCTCTGCAAAACTTCATAGCTTAATCCCGTGAGATAGAAAGCATCTGCCGTATGCTTGCCTTTGGAGTATTTACTCAAAAGGTCATGCAATACTCCACTCGCGCGCAAATAGAGAACATCGGCAGATCGGTCTAAAGGATATTTTTGCATCGTCCGAGCGTCGGTGATGAGCCGTCTCGCTTCGTTATAGAGTTCTTCTTCGGTAGTAAGATCCCGTTTGGACTCATGCTTCCATTGACCGATCGTTTGTTTCCACTGTGTAGCTTGTTCTTTTAAAAAGTAAGGTGAATTAGGAAGGCTAATAATGCGTTCAACAAGACTCATCGTTTTATCTGGATCTCGCTTCACACGCACTGCAATCGCAAGAGCTGCACGAGCAGCTCGCTCCACCTCAAACGAGTTTGTATTGGCTTGAGAAAGTATCTTTTCATATTCCTCAATGGATCGATCAAAGCTACGGATCGACGCAAGGTAATTGCCTTTTTCTAAAGGCTTCAAAGAGGACAAAGCCGGGTTGAGATCTAGACCTTTAAACTCGGGGCCAGATGCGTTTCTGGTATGACAGGCAATACAATAGTTGGTCAGTGAGCGAATCGAGTTTCTTGCATAAGCTCGATGTCCGTACTTCAAACTTTGTTGAGCATGATCCACTTCTTTAGCAAAAAGTCTCGCAACCAGCGGGAGCATCGGATCCTGATCTGGTGTAACAGCGTCTTTAGATTCGAGGCTATGGGCTAAGTTAGCCAAGCGCTAAGCGTTACGATCAATTCTTTTCTGATTTTTTGGTGAATTAAATCGTTGATCACTGCTGACATCAATCAATAGCTCCTGGAGGGTAACCTCCAGATCTCTCATTTTTTTACTCCAGCCGGCTTTAGATGCGGCAGATGTCGCCTTAGATGGCTCCGCTAAAGCAACTCCGTGAAACATCGTGCTCACACTGAATAGCCCACTTAATAATAGTCCCAAATTTTTCATGTTTAACTTGCTGCCCCCTATTTGGCGTAAGATCCATACTGTTTATCTATTCCTTCAATATGAGCAATAAGCCATACTTTTAGAAATCTGAAAAACTCTTCCATAGTAGTAAAAAGTTCCGCCTTGGGCGCTTTGGCGGCATTTCTTTCATAAAGCTTGTTCATGATAGAAATGAGGACTTTATGCTCCTGATCCATACGATCTACTCCTACGCTCAAGGTCGCCTGATCCCAGTTGAAAAATACATTGCTGTTGCTCATGTGAGATCCTCCCCCCGCTAAACATTACAAGGGACAAGCCAAACCATAACTTAATAATTTCAATTAGTTATGCATATCTGTAGGCTAATTTCATGACAAAAGAGCTCACCGGTGTGACGAAATGTCTCATCGCAACAAAGCTCGAACCGCCAGACTCCATAGTGGACACTTAAGCCGTTTTTATGCGACAAGAAGGAAATGAAAAAAACTTACCTCCTGACACCGGGTCCTACCCCGATTCCGGAGATGATTCTGTCCAGTTTTTCTCGTCCCATCATCCATCATCGCACACCCGCATTCGAAGCTCTGTTTTCAGAAGTTCGGTCACTCCTTAAGTACCTTTTTCAGACCGAGCAAGAAGTGATTACGCTTGCAGCAAGCGGCACCGGTGCAATGGATGCGGCCATGTGCAACCTGTTTTCTACCGGTGATACCGTCATCACTATCAATGGTGGGAAATTTGGAGAGCGCTTTACCGAATTGGCTAAGACCTACGGATTAAATCCAGTCGAAATCAAGCTCGAGCGTGGATCAGCAGTTGACCCGCAAGCTCTAAGAGAAATTGTTAAAACTCATTCTCATGCTAAGGCCATTTGCTTTCAAGCATCTGAGACATCAACCGGCACAAGAATGCCTGTTCAAGAAATCTGCGAAATCGCCCAAGCTGCCGGCATGCTCAGTGTCTGTGATGCAATCACTGCGTGTGGTGTATTTGACCTTCCTATGGATCGATGGGGTATCGATGTACTGATGACCGGATCACAGAAGGCACTCATGATTCCGCCAGGTCTTGCTTTCATCTCACTCAGTCAAAAGGCATGGAAAGCGGTTGATACTTCGAATCTTCCAAAGTTTTACTTCAATCTTAAAAAAGAACTCAAAGCTCATCTGAAAAACCAGACCGCTTGGACTCCCGCGACTTCACTGATCCAAGGATTAAGAGAAAGTCTGCAGATGATCAAAGATGAAGGCTTAGAAAACTCTTTTAAGCGCCACGAACTTTTGGCACTCGCCACGCGAAATGGGGTCGCAGCTTTGGGTCTAGAAATTTTGGCTAAAAAAAGTCCATCGCCAGCAGTGACTTCAGTCATCGTTCCTTCGACAATCGCAGAAGGAAAAAAGATACCTAAAATTATGCGTGATCGTTACNNGAGTAGTGATCACGGGAGGTCAGGATGAGCTCGAAGGAAAAATTTTTAGACTATCTCATTTTGGATACTGCGGTGAGTTTGACATCACCACCGGCATAGCCGCTCTCGAACTCACGCTAAACGATCTCGGGCATCCTGTGACGTTTGGAAAAGGTGTTGGAGCCGTACTCAAAACTTTTGCAGATAATCGTCAATTAAATGGAGATCGGAAATGAACAACGTAGTCATCGTAGGCGCGCAATGGGGAGACGAAGGAAAAGGCAAAGTTGTCGATCTCTACAGTTCAAAAGCAGATTATATTGTTCGCTACCAAGGCGGTAACAATGCTGGCCACACTCTGGTGGTCAACGGTAAAAAAACTGTTCTGCATCTCATCCCAAGCGGGATCTTACATCCAGGCAAAGTCTGCTTGATCGCAAACGGTGTCGTTTTCGATCCAACCGTTTTTTTTCAGGAAGTAGACAGCCTGATCAACAGTGATGCGCTGACCGGAGCACCCCATGATTCGATTCGAGTGAGTGATCGTGCGCACGTCATTTTGCCGTATCACCGATTGATCGATAAGCTTCGTGAGGAACGTGTCAGCCAATCTAAAATTGGAACCACAGTTCGGGGAATTGGACCTGCTTACGAAGACAAAGTCTCTCGTCGAGGCATTCGTGTCGGCGACTTATTAAAGCCAGAAATTTTGCGTGGTAAACTTGAGCGTGCGATCGAAGAAAAAAACATCCTCTTAAAGCATTACTTTCAAGGCCCAGAAATTGAGCTCCAGCCGATGTATGAAGAGTGCATGAAGCTCGGTGAGCGNNCAAGCCGTTTGTGGCGGATGTCCGAAGCATCCTGAACGAAGCTCTAAGACAAAAGCGTCCAGTTCTTTTCGAAGGAGCACAAGGCACACTTCTAGACATTGATCACGGTACTTACCCCTTCGTGACATCTTCTAATACTGTGGCAGGAGGAGCACTCACTGGTTCGGGCGTCGGGATTGGTGCAGCTACTCAGGCAATCGGAATTACAAAAGCTTACACCACCCGGGTTGGGGTTGGACCATTTCCGACGGAAATTGAAACCACAGAGCGAGAAACCGCTGAAAAGATCCGTAAAATCGGAGCTGAGTTTGGCGCAACGACCGGACGCCCTCGCCGAGTAGGTTGGTTGGATCTCGTTGCTGTTAAATATGCCGTTGAAGCCAACGGGCTGACTGGACTTGCGCTCACAAAAGCTGATGTTCTACAGGGCTTTGATCATATCAAAGTCTGCACATCTTATAGATTGGGCGGATCGACGATCTACGAACTTCCTTCAAGCGCTGAAGACTTAGCTCGAGTAGAGCCGGTTTACGAAGTTCTTCCTTGCTGGCCAGAATATAGCACTCAGTCGGTACGGTCTGTTGATGACCTGCCAGCCGAACTTCAGAGCTATATGCGCATGATCGAACAGTTTTTAGGGATTCCAATTATTCTTCTCAGTACCGGCCCTGGTCGAGAAGAGACCTTAGTCTTAAAGGATCCTTTTAGCGCGTAAGCGGGACTATTTAGGCATCGCCACGGCGGGTTGATTTNNCCCCTAACTCACTTCATTTGAATGGGCCTTTGGCCGTTTCTTGATGAGAGCCCTTAGCTCAGTTGGTAGAGCATCACACTTTTAATGTGAGGGTCGATGGTTCGAACCCATCAGGGCTCACCACTTAATTAAAAAAAGGCTGATAACCGTAGGGTTAGCAGCCTTTTTTATTTGTGAGTTTTATTTCAACAGATGTCGATCGAAGGCCGAATGCGCTCTTTGTCGCCACCCCGATCAAGGTAGCGCCGGAGTATTTCGGTCGGTTGCGACGCCGAAAGCACGCCTCGAATATACGACTTGGCATTTGACTCTCTTCTCTATTCGTCAGATAAGCCACCGCAATGATCAAAAGAAAATGGGTTGGTGTGGGCTTTGGACTAATGATCCAGTTGGCGTTGTATAGCGCCTCAATCACTGCGAGCGAAGCTCATGCGGCACGCACCCCATCTGCTACCGAATGCGGCCGAAATCTCGACAATCATCTCGTCGAAGCAACTCGCGAAATCCATTGGTCTAAGGTTAATCCCGATCTATTTTTACCCACTTTAAAAACAGAACTTACTGATCTAAAAAAGAAGATTAAAGAAATCGCAGATCAAGAAGCTGAGCCAACATTTGAGAATACGATTCTAGCGCTCGATTTTGCAAATGAGCGGTACGAAAGAGTGCAATCGATATTTTCAGTTTATAAAAGCGCACTCAAAGACGACAAAATCCAAAAGCTTGAATACAAGGTCAATGCGCTGTCCACTTCTCTTACTCAAGCAATGCTCAATAAGAAGTTATTTAAGAGAATCGAAAAAATTTACAATGACCATCGTGTGCAAATTGAAGCTTCCCAAGGAAAGTTTCAGGACGAAAAAATTAATCTCATCGAATCTAGCTATCTCGGATTTATAAAAGCAGGAATCCAACTCAAAGGGGCTGAAAAGAAAAGGTACATCCAAATCACGAAGCGACTTCTCGATCTGGGAACTGAATTTGAACAAAGTCTCCTACATAAAGACGAAAGTCTCCGCGTGATCGTAAATGACTTAAGCGAGCTCGAAGGCGTTTCCGAAAACGACATACAAGAGATGTCGAGAGAAGCCGCAGCTGCGAACCTACCAGGTAAATGGGTCATTCGTTTTTACAATGGGATGGAGTCGAAAGTTCTACGTAATGCAAAATCCTCTCAGCTGAGAAAGAAAGTTTATTACGCCGATAGCACATTTGATTTAGCAAAGACCGTCCTCTCTCCGGAAGAGATCAATGGGGCCTATGACAAATTTAACGAGGCCGTGCTCCTTGAGATCGCTGCCCTACGCAAAGAGTTAGCTCGCCTTGTCGGCTACCCGAACTATGCCGAATACGGTTTGACCGATCGAATGGCCAAGACTCCCAAGGAGATCCATGCGCTGTATGATGAGCTGACTCCCCGAGTACTTGCCAAGGCTAAAGACGAAGTAAAAGAACTCAAAGAATTTGCCAAACAAACGGACGGAGTTACCGAATTAAACCTCTGGGATGGCGCCTACTACATTCAGAGACTGAAAAAGGCACACTACTCATTCAACGACGATGTGATCAAAAAATACTTCGAAGTGGAAAACACAACCCAGGCCGTCCTCGGTTTTATTGAAGTCCTTTTTGGTATCGATTTTAAACCGGCGCCATATTTGGATCTCTATTCTACCGACGCGCGCGGATTCGATGTCTATGACACGAAAAATGGCCGATACCTCGGAACCCTAGTGTTAGATCTCTATGCACGAGAAAAGAAACTCAGTGGCGCGTGGGCCTCAAACATTATCAATCAAGGGCTTTACTCCTTCGGCATGCAACGACCCTGGGTAACCGTGAATATGAATGTCGCTCGTCCTACTCAGGATGAGAAAGCACATTTCACTTCAGGTGAACTCAAAACTTTTTTCCATGAGCTGGGTCATGCGCTTCATGGACTCTTTTCTGATGTGACATATCGTGCATTAGCGGGCACTAATGTACCTTGGGATTTTGTAGAGTTTCCATCGCAAGTCATGGAAGGCTGGGCATACGATAAAACCTTTCTAAAAAGTTTTGCGAAGCATACCGAGACTGCAGAGATTATCTCTGATGAACTCATTGAGAAACTTCAGAAATCGGCCAACTTTCGAGTAGGTACGGCTTACTTGGGTCAGGCCCAACTTGGGATTCTTGATCTCAACTGGCACCTTTCTGGGCCTAACCCCGGCGAATCGGTCTACGATTTCGATAAACGAATCATTGGAGATCTCCGTCTCTTTCCGGACGCTCCCTTTATTCCAAGTTCTTACAACTTCATGCACATCTTTTCTTGGGGTTATGCCATGGGCTACTACAGTTATTATTATGCNNGTAAAGGTGGATCTCAAGATCCGAAACTTCTTTATCGAAACTTTCGTGGAAGAGACTTTACGCGTGACGCATTCTTCCGAAGCAAAGGACTCACTCAAGGGGACACTGGGGTAAAAAACTAAGGTTTTGTTGACGAAAGTCTAAAAAAGTCAGATAAGGCGTCCCGATGAAAATTTTCTTTCGCGCTGACTTGAGCGCAACATTATTAGTCGCAGTTCTGCTCGTCAGTGCGCCTAGTGCTGTCGCCGCCTCTTGTCAAAACGCGTTAGACAATCACCTCGTTGAAGCCTCCAGCGAGATCAAATGGTCACAAATCAAACCTGCGACAATATTGCCTACACTGCAAGCCGAGCTTGAAGATGCAAAAAAGAAGATTATCCAAATCGCAGAGCAAATTCAGTATCCAACCTTTGAAAATACGATCCTCGCACNNAGTTTTTGATGTCTATTCAAAAAACTTAAGAACCGACAAAATTCAAAAACTTGAGCCGTCGATCAATGCACTGAAAAATGACCTCAAAGAAGCTTTACTCAACGATCGACTTTTTGAGCGTATTAAAACGATTTACGATAATTATAGTGAGCAAATCCATGCGGCCAAGAACCGGACACCGGACGAAAAACTGACCGTTATCGAGAAAAAGTATAACGAGTTTATTCATAACGGAGCACTTCTTAAAGGAGATAAGACTTCAGTCTACCTCACCCTGATCCGAGAGATTGCCAACTTATCCACCCAATTTGATAACAACGTACTCGCCAGTCATGAAAAGCTTAGGATCATTATCGACAATCCTGATGACCTAGAAGGCATTCCTCTCGAAACTATCAAAATATTAGCAAAAAATGCCGAGGACGAAGGCAAACCAGGAAAATGGATACTTAAATTCGATACCGATTCGACCGTTCATCAAGTTCGAACCTTGGCCAAATCGGCTTCGCTCAGAAAGCGTATTTATTATGCAAGCACTCAGCCTGAGCTTGCTGTCACAGTTCTTCGGCCCGAAGAGGATAATGGCTCATCCCTATTTAGAAGCGCCAATGAAGTCATAGCTGCTGATCTAGTTAAACGTCGACAAGAAGTAGCAGCCCTCTTAGGATACAAAAGTTACGCTGAACTACGTCTTAAAAGTCGGCTCATTGAAAATACCACAAAAGTCCAAGCTCTCTACGATGAGCTAATACCGGCAGTGCAAGCGAAAGCACTCCAGGAACTTGAAGAAGTTAGCCAATTTGCAGAATCCAAATACGGTGTTCAAACTTTGAAACCCTGGGACTTTAATTACTACGCAGCGCTCTTAAAAGAAGAGAAGTATTCCTTCAATGATGAAGAACTTAAAAAGTATTTTGAGTTAGAAAACTCTACTCAGGCGATTTTTGGATTCTTAGGCGACCTTTTTGATATCGAATTTAGATTTAATCCTGAATTAGATCTCTTTCATTCAGATGTAAAAGGCTATGAGGTTTTTGACAAAAAAACCGGTAAGAGCCTAGGTACATTAGCACTCGACCTTTTTGCCCGTAAGAAAAAAATCGGCGGAGCATGGATGTCGGACGTGGGTGTACAGGGATCCTTTTCTGAAGGAATGCGTCGCCCTTGGACAACAGTTAATCTCAACATCCAAAAGCCTGTAGATGGTCAAAAAACATTTCTCACGTTCGACGAAATGACGACTTACTTTCATGAGATGGGGCATGCCCTACATCTCTTACTTTCTGAAGTCACCTATCGTTCAGTTGCAGGAACGGACGTTGCGTGGGACTTTGTAGAATTCCCGTCACAGCTCATGGAAAATTGGATGTTTGACGCTCGTTTTCTTCAGAGCTTTGCTCGACACCCAGAGACAGGCGAAGTCATTCCTCTCGAGCTCATCCAAAAAATCAAGGAGTCCGACCAGTTCTTATCGGGTGTGACTTACTTATTCCAAGCTCGTTTGGGCTATCTCGATTTTCAGTGGCACTTGAAAGGTCCCCTCGGAAATGAATCAGCGACCCGATTTGAAGAACGTGTAGTCGGTCACCTCGATCTCTTTCCGAATTATCCAGCTCGCATCGTTTCGTCTGAGTTTACTCATATCTTTTCGGGTGAATACGATATGGGTTACTACAGTTATTTCTACGCAAAGCTTTCTGAGGTAGATGGTTTTACCTACCTGAATCATCCTGATTCTGAAGAACGGAAACGAAGAGCGCTGGGCTTACGCGAGCATATATTGAGCCGAGGAAGTAGCCGAAGTGAATCATTGTCTTATCGCCTATGGAGAGGACAGGACTTCAATGCTCAAGCCTTTTTTGATCGTTATGGTCTCAAAAAAGACCACGGGGAGAACCAGTAATTATTCGTATAACTTTTTTACAGGTGTAACTCCTCGATGCGTGCATCGCCTCCGATAAGCGCTTCTATTGTACCTGAAATGGCCTTTTTCTTGCTCAATAGCCACCGATGAGGACTCTTTGGTCTAAAAGCATATTTGTGATCGCATTGACCTTGGCGGCAGTTGCAGCTCTCAAAGGGTCTGCTACCCCTTCCTTTGCGGAGAGCCCCGATCTTGTGTGTCGAGAGGCGATTAAACGGGCCGTGAGAGATACGCAAGAATACAAAGAAAACTTAGAGTTCGAGCGTAATATAACGACCCACGCTTATCCTGGCCAAAGCATCGAAGTTACTCAGAAACCTGAGTTTACGAAGCTTTATAATGAAGATCTCCTCATATTAGTCGAAATGCTTGATGAATCCGACCACGACGAAGCGACTCCAAAACCAACCATTGAACGTGAAGTACTCAAACTACTTCCTAAAGCTAAGCGTAAGACTCTCACCGCCTTCGAACGCGGGGCATTAGTCAATGACGTAGCTATCCTTCTGAGAGCCCTAGAGCAGGATGGGGACTTCTGCGAGAATGACGCGCGAAATCATCTCATTCCTACTGCTAGTGGTTATGGATATTGGAAAAAACAAATAAAAGAATTCATAAAAAAAACAGATTAGTGTTGGCCTTATCAGGCGCTAAACACTTGCGTCCCCAAGCGGACTTTGCCAAAACAGTTGCAAAGGTACCGCAATGATTTCTTCTCAAGACTTGCTTGCAATTGGTTTTCTAATATTTCTCGAAGGCATTCTTTCGATTGATAATGCTCTCGTGCTCGCGCTTCTTGCGAGGGACCTACCACCCAAGCTTCAAAAGAAAGCACTACTTTACGGCCTGATTGGCGCCGTCGTGTTTCGCCTGATTTCTCTCAGCATCGTCACCCATTTGATGCGTATGACTTGGGTCAAATATGTAGGTGGCGGATATTTGCTCTTTGTTGGATTAAAGCATCTCCTCAAACGCGAACAAAAAAATGAAGACGTTAAGCCCGCTGGACATGGAAACTTTTGGAAAACGGTTCTGATTATTGAACTGACCGACATTGCTTTTGCTGTCGATTCGATTCTGGCAGCCGTGGCTCTTACTCCTAAGTTCTGGATCGTCTTTACTGGCGGAGTCTTAGGCGTCATCATGATGCGATTTGCGGCTAGCGTATTTCTCAAAATTTTGGCCAAGTTTCCAAAATTTGAAACCACAGCTTACTTACTCGTAGTGATTATCGGTACCAAGCTGATCGTCGAGGCCTTGCGCTTGCCTGGAATTGATTTTCATCATGCTTCAAATCCTGGCTTTATTACATTCTGGGGCTCGATGTTCGCTTGCATTCTCTATGGCTTTAAACGACCCAAAGAATTGAAAGCCGCAGACACATCGACTGAGATCAAGACTGAGAGTGAACCCCCGAAAACGCTTTAGGCTGATATCATGTGTGGAGCCTTGTAGGCGCGGTTTTTAACCGGGAAAGTGGCTTCCATCATATTTCCTCTACCCGGCATGCTTTCGGTCAAAACCACGTTTCCGTGATGAAGTTGAGCGATCTCACGCGAGATANNCAAATGGCTGAAAGATTCGTGTACGATCTGCTTCGGGCACACTCGGGCCCTGATCTCGAACAGAGAGTACAAATTTTTCGCTGTCGACTCGGAGCTTGACCCAGACTACTCCGCCTTCAGGGGAAAAGCGGATTGCGTTCATCAGGAGATTGGTGACTACTTCTTCAAAGCGTACAGGATCTACCCAAGCAATTAGAGTTGGAGGTGCTTCGAGCTGGATCTGCACACCTGCCTCCTCGGCGATCACATGTAAACGTCCTTCGACGGTTTCTTTCAGCGTCAGCGCTACATCACAATCGGTAGGCTCAACCATAAAACGATTATTCTGAATGCGAGAGACATCTAGTAGCCCGTCGATCAATTCGTTGAGACGTTCTACTTGTCTAATCACGATTTTAAAGAATGATCGCTGCTTCTCTTGTTCGGGTGTTTGAGTGACTCCGGACTTGGGCCTAAGCATACGCTCTTGAAGTTGGAGGATCCCGTAGATTGAAGTCAGCGGCGTTTTTAGTTCATGACTCGCAATCGACAAAAATTGATCTCGTTGTACCAGCTCGTTTGAAAACTGATTCTGGACGGCAAGAGACGCAAGATGCTGCGCGGAGGCCGTTACCATGATCTCTTCTTTTTGAGTCAAAGGTTTCGAATTACCGACGATAATCCACCCAAATGTTCGACGTTCAGAGGAACGACTGATTTTGTATGTGCCTGCGATCGGCATAAAAGAAAAGTGTTTGATCTTTTCAGCCTCAAGCCCGACGGGTAGGTCCGTAGTAGATTGGATAGTCCTCACTTGAGCGATTGTGGGACTTTCCATAGTGGAGATCCGATGGATCTGACTTTTGAGATAATCTAAGATTTCTGCCTCTTGGGCCTTAGATCCAGATGCCCGAAATCCCGCATCTGGTATCCACAAAAATAAGGCATGTGACTCTAGCAGCTTATGAAGCTGTTCAGTCACTGTCGTCAGCTCCAGTGTGCTCCTCGGCCACTGTTGGATCGTCTTATAAAATGAAGCTAGTCTGGTAGATTCCACGGTTGAAAAATACCATCAAAAGCCAATAACGACGCTGCGTTAAATGGAGATTATTGAAGAGAATCCCCTAAAATCTGCGTATGACCCCAAAATAATTGAGCCACCCTGCAGTAATGGAGTGCGTCAGAGGGTATGACTAGGTGACCTTATTTTCTGAACAATTTAGTCAAGTTTTATTTTAAACCTCCGATATATAAGCATGGAACCTAAGAAGCAGCCACTCATTTCAGATGAAGGCCCAGACGATGAAGTCGTCGCGGAGTTTTCAATCATGGAATTACGCTGGTTGTGGACTGGGTTTTTAATGGGCATTGCTCTAGCCATCGCGTGGATGTCGACCTCGACTACAAACTTAGAATCCGAGATGCGCGCACCAGCCAGTACCTCAGCTGAGAAGACTCCCCATGAAAAACTTAAAGACTAAAACAAAGACTCAAGATTTACTCTTCCGAAAAGATCTCTTCGATGCGTTCTTTCAAATCGGCAGCACCAAATGGCTTAACGATATAATTGGAAACTCCCGCGCCCAACGCCTCTGCGATGTGAGTCTGGTCATTTTTCGACGTCATCATGAGAAAAGGAAGCTCTCGTGTCGGTCCAAAATTTCTAACGGCCCTCAAAAGATCAACGCCCGACATCCCGGCCATCGTCCAATCAGAGATAATCAATCCAAAAGGATTTGTCTTAGTTTGGCCGCTCGCAGGAACGTGGGCAGCTTGGATCATTCTCCAAGCAGTCTCACCGTCCTCGGCCAAAAGCACCCGCTTATAACCAAGCTCTTCGAGCATTCCTTTGACCACACTCCGCATTGCCGGCATGTCGTCGATCAGCAATATCTTAATTTGGTAATCCACTCTTCTCAGTTTAACGCAGAAAGGAGCAAAGCGTGAAATTCAAATTGTGGCTCCTGCAAATTCCTGTTGTGGTCTTATTTACATTTGCGTTTTACGTACACGAGGCCGGCATCCAAGGTAACCTCCAAAATGAGCTCCTGAGAGTCAAAATATTTCCGGTCGTCCGTGTGATCTCGGGTTGGTTTACCAATTTCAAATTTAAGATCCGTGGTCCAGAAGCACCTAAAAATAAGATTGTCATAGTTGAGATCGATACCGACTCATTGAGCAAGTTTGGACGGTGGCCATGGCATCGTGACTTAACCGCGTACTTAATTCAGAAGACTCTCGATGCAGGAGCAAAAGTAGTAGGCCTCGACATGGTATTTTCTGAGCCTGATCAGCGTGTGCCAGATGAGCTAGTCAAAATCCTCGAGCAAAATGGCCTAGGACCTTTGGTCCCTAATTTTGAGACTGATCTATTTTTAGAAAAATTGATTCATGAAAACTCTGAACGACTGGTGCTTGGATGGATGAGCCCAAGTCCATGTCAACCGGCTTACTCGTCAGCTGAAGAGTGTCCCGTATCTGATCCAGAGATGCTCTCAGTGTTTCCAAAAGACTTCGAAAAGTTTGCTTATCAAAATTTTAAAGCCCCTTATGGCTTTGACCAAAACAAGACCACTCTACTCTCCAACGCCGAAGTCATTGCAAACATCGAGATGTACAATAAGGCTGCTAAACATTCCGGCTTTTTCAACGCATGGCCAGACGATGATGGCTATGTTCGTAGAACCAACCTTGTCATGACAGCAAACGGAAAAGCATATCCGTCACTTGCACTTGAAATGTTGCGCACAGGACTCAACGAAGAACTCGAAATTGAGCTCGATCAGTCGCAAAAAGTGGCTTCAATCGGACTGGCTCGGAGTGGTCGGAAAATCCCTGTCACTCCGCTCGGCGTGATGGAAATTAACTTTCGTGGTCCGGCCATGTCGTACCAATACGTCCGCGCCAGCGAAGTCATGCAAGACGAAGATCAGATCAATATCGAGAAGGATCGCAAAATTGCATCGGCTTCAAAAATGGAACTTCTCAAAGATGCTTATGTATTGATCGGAATTTCAGCCATCGGCGTCTTCGACATGAGAGCCTTTCCGTTTGATTCAAACACCCCTGGAGTCGAAGGACACGCCAACATTTTGGACAACCTTCTCTCAAACGATATGTTTAAGCCATCAGTCGACAATAATGGCGGCAAGCAGCGCATGATCTGGATGTATATCTTGATGGTGGTCGGAGCTCTCGCTTTTGCTTACACGACCGAAAAACTCGAATCAGTTCCAGCATTGTTGCTCTTTGTTGCTTCTTTGAGTGGCATTTCATTTCTAGACTTGAAAGTGTTGTTTCAGAACCAGCTCAACTGGAATACGAGCCTACTGTACTTAGAACTCTGCACGATCTTTGGTTTCACACTTGCCATCAAATACGTCCTCGAAGAACGGAATAAAAAGTTTATCCGTGGAGCTTTTGCTAAGTATGTTGCTCCCGCCGTTGTGGACTCCATTTTAAAAGATCCAACAAAGCTCACCGTTGGAGGAGAGAAGAAAGAACTCACCATCCTATTTTCTGATATTCGAAGTTTCACATCTTTTTCTGAGAAGATGGATGCAAAAGCTCTTGCAGGCTTCCTGAACGACTACCTAGGCATCATGACCGATGTGGTGTTCGAATACGGTGGCACGTTGGATAAATACATTGGGGACGCTGTCATGGCTTTCTGGGGTGCTCCTCTAGACCAACCCGAACATGCCTCTAACGCATGCAAAGCTGCAATCAAGATGCAACAACTCCTCGCTCAACATCGTGACCGCTTCAAAAAACAGTACGGCATTGATGTCGAAATTGGCATCGGAGTGAACTCAGGCCAAGTTAACGTCGGCAACATGGGCTCGGATCGAATCTTCGAATACACAGTCATCGGAGACCAAGTCAATCTCGCTTCACGTGTAGAAGGCCTCACCAAGACCTATGCTTCTGGGATTGTTACGACGCGCTTTACCTTGAATGACATTGCAGGCGTAGGCCTTCCACTTCCTGCGCATCGCGTGCTCGACTTCGTTAAAGTAAAAGGTAAGAAGAACGCTGTTGAACTCGTACAGCTCTTAGAGCGTGAGTATTCTCCAGTAGGTCTGCGAGTGTTTGAAGAAGCCCGTCAATTTTATGTCACTCAGAAGTGGGATGAGGCGATTGAAAAGTTTAACCAAGCGAATGAACTACTAAAAACCGAAGCCGGCCCGGACGGTCCATCCGTCATGTACATTGAGCGATGTAAAGAATTCAAACTTTCTCCTCCAAATGCCGATTGGGATGGTAGCTGGGAAATGCACAGCAAGTAAGGATGTATGTCTCAAACGGCAGCTAAATTACCGCCTCCTGGTCAGCCTCAAGCGGCTGCCCCAGGTCCGTCGATCAAACGCTTAAAGAAGGGCGAACTTTTGTTCGCTGAAGGCGATACCTCGTCTTCGATGTACTTTCTTAAAAGCGGAATGATCCGGATCTATAAGAAAAAGGGCGATTCAGACATCGAGATTGACACTATTCGTGCGGGTACGATCTTAGGAGAGCTCGCTTTCTTAGATGGTAATCCTCGTTCGGCATCAGGCGAAGCACTTGTCGATTGTGAATTAGCTGAGATCTCTGCAACCGTTTTCCACTCAGTGTTGCTGCGCATGCCCGACTGGTTAAAGATCTTACTGAAAACCGTCGTGGCTCGTTTGCGCACAGCAAGCANNGTATTAAACAACTCGAAACCGCGAGCGCTGCATATGATTACAGCGACCGGGACGGAAAAAAGTCTTCCCACTATGTTTATCTCTCACCCCTGGATGTTCTGAAAGCATTAAGCGCGTTTCTGCTCGTGGCGGGTCGCAATGGCAAGCCTAACGAGACAGGTGAAACTGTCGTGAAGACAGCGCTGGTTTTACGTTATGGAAATCAAATCATGGGTGTGCCTGAAGCTAAGGTGACCAGCATCCAAGATGTATTGACCCAAGCAGGTGTTCTTGCTCCGGGTCCTTCTCCAGAGCTTTTGATTGTTAAAGATGCCGATTTCTTAGAGCAGTTGATCGCCTATCTGAACGAAGAAAACCTAGTCGAGCCTACTAAACGACATGACATCACCTTGCGTGGATTTATTGTGATGAACCTCATCGCAAAACACATGTCAAATTATCCGATGGATCCGAAAACGGGTGAATCCACAGTCAATCTGATTGAGATTAAGAACAAAGAGCAAGCTACTAGCGGCAAAGAACCATTCCGAATGGATGAATTTATCGAACTTGTAAAACTTGGATACTGCTCTACTCTCAACGTCCTCTCTGGGAATGATCAAAACACCATCGTCAGCACGGAG
>DBAE01000030.1:0-10861 GCA_002291495.1 Bacteriovoracaceae bacterium UBA1018
ACTCTATTGTCCGGCGGGTGACTTTTATATCGACCCACACCGCACTGTACCTACGGCTGTTGTCACTCATGCCCATAGTGACCATGCACGAAAAGGATGTAAAAAATATATCTGCACTTCGAGTTCGATTGGTCTGATGAAAAGTCGACTCGGAAAAAATATCGAAGTCNNTAACTATCGCGAGCTGTTCCAATTGGGAGATGTGCAGGTGAGCTTTCATTCTGCAGGACATATTTTGGGCTCGGCTCAAGTACGTGTCCAATTAGGATCTGAAGTATGGGTCGCATCGGGAGATTACAAACGGGATCCTGATCCAAGTTGCGAACCTTTTGAAGCAGTTCGATGTGATGCTTTTATCACCGAAGCAACCTTCGGCACTCCAAAGTACCGCTGGGATAAGTCGCGACATCACGGGAAAGATATCTCGGAGTGGTGGATTAAGAACGCCTCGGTTGGAAAAAACAGCGTGCTCTTTGGCTACTCATTGGGAAAAGCACAGCGTATCCTGGCTGAACTTGCAGATTTTGCAATGAGACCGATAGTCATTCATGAATCGATAGCTGAATTAACAGAATGTTATCGAGCTGAAGGTAGAAAACTGGCTCCAACGGTCGAACTCAATTCACTCTCCGAGCAGCAATCGATCAAAGGCGAACTCATCTTAGCGCCACCTTCGATCATGAAGACTGACTGGATCGATAAGCTCGGTAAATACGAAACTGCTTTTGCCTCCGGATGGATGGTAGGTACCTCTAATAATGCACATGGTACTTACTACGATTTTGGTTTTGTCATGTCCGATCATGCAGACTGGATTGATCTCAACCGCACCATCGATGAGACTGGCGCTAAACAAGTATTTGTTCTGCATCGCTCAAATGGAGCTTTAGTGAGGCATCTTCGAAGAAGAGGATTTGATGCACACCCCGCTTCGGCTTTGATACCAGAAAATTATCAAAGACTCGGTGGCATTAATCTCTCTTTATTTTGATAAAATCCATGAAGACTATTGAACTTGCCATCCGTGATTTTGCACTTCCAGTACCTCGAGTAGGAAGTATCGAAGCTCATTCTGGTTATGGAAAAGCGACTGAAGGGCAAGAAATCCATCTCCGTGTTCAACAAAAACGTACTCGCGATCACGACAACTATGAGGCGGAAGTAAAAATTGAACATTCTTTTGAACGAGAAGGATATGAATTTAAAGTCGGTGGTCGAATGGATGGTTTTTTCGACGATGACACTCCAAAAATCGAAGAAATCAAATCGACTTTTAACCTGAAAGAACTCTTCACAAAACTTTCGAGTGGGACGATGGATCATCCCTACTGCTTACAATTACTCACGTATGGGTACTTTTACTGGCTACAAAATCAAACCCTACCCGAGCTCACTTTTCATTTGGTCTCAACTAGAAATAACGATGCCGAGGACCTAGAGATCGAACTCGATATTAGTACTTACGAATCCTGGCTAGAGCGAAGGCTGGCAGAACTTGTTATTGAGGCACAGAAGAGTGAAAAACGAGTTCTAAGAAGAAAAAAGATCGCAGAAAATTTTCAATTTCCATTTCAGTCGCCAAGACCTGGTCAGACCGAGTTGATTCAGTCCATCGAAGAATCAATGAAAACAAAAAGCCGTATGCTCGTTCAGGCACCAACAGGTCTTGGCAAAACCGCTGGAGTCCTCTATCCGACACTCAAAGAAGCCCTCAGTCGCGGTCAAAAAGTTGTTTATGTTACTCCAAAAAATAGTCAGCACTCGGTCGCAGAGGATGCAGTCACTCGCTTTCAGGACACCGGATCTAAGATCAAACCGCTTACGATTACCGCGAAAAGTAAGATCTGCTTTAAAGCGGAGCCACTTTGCAATCCAACTTATTGTGAATATGCCAAAGACTATTACACAAAAGTACATGAACATGGGCTACTCGACTTACTTGCAAAAAAGAAGTCTCTCACATCTCGAACCTTTCGAAAGGTAGGAGAAGAATTTCAAGTCTGCCCTTTCGAACTCCAGCTCGATGTGGCCCAAGAAGCTGATGCAATCATTTGTGATTATAACTATGTCTTTGCTCCACGAGCTGCTTTTGGAAGGATGACACTCCCTGGCCTTGGACAGGAAGGAAATCCAAATCTAGTAGTCGATGAAGCCCATAACTTGCCTGCACGAGCTATGGATTATTATTCACCTTCGCTCTCAAGCATCGTGCTAGAAAAAATGAGAGAATCTATGAGCGAACTGCCACATCGTTTTAAACGAGAGGCTCTAGAACTCATCGATGAGTGCATTCAGACTATCGTAAGCTGTAGACCAGAAAAGAATGTCAAAGGAACCAAGATTACTCCACCGAGTGATCCTTTTATGGACCAAGACTCAAAGCTCCGGTCGTTCCTGACTCGCTATCTAGAGTCAGACGTCGAGATTAGACCTAAAGACCCCGTCCTTAAGCTCTGCTTTTACTGGTCCGAATTTACAGCTGCCCTTGAGTACGTTGCAGATCCCGAACGCAAAGAATTTTTTACCACTTTTCATAACCACGCATCAGGCGGGATTATTAAGATCACTTGCTGTGATGCTTCAGAGATGCTCAAAGCCTGTTATGATGAGTACGACCAAGTGGTAGCTTTTTCTGCAACACTTAAACCGTTCGATTATTACGCCCAGTTGACTGGATTAAAATCAGAAACGCTGAAGACTCCAGAGTTTCAGTCTCCCTTTGATAAGGCGCAGAGAAAGCTCTTGATCATTCCGCAAGTCTCAACAAAGTATTCGGAGAGGGAAAGAAATTACCCTCGCATCGCCGAGGCAATTAAGCGCATATCGACCTTAAAAAAAGGAAACTACTTTGTCTTTTTTCCAAGCTTTGATTTTTTAGAGCGTGTTCTAAATCTTTTCGACACTCCCGAAGGCTTTACCGTAATCAAACAGCAGCGCGACATGAGACCCTCTGAAGTCGAAGAAATCATCGAACATTTACGAGAGCAACGTGAACCCACCTTCATTTTTGCAGTCCAAGGTGGAGTTTTTTCAGAAGGCGTAGATTATCCAGGCGACATGATTATCGGTGCATTTGTAGTCGGTCCACCCCTACCTAATTTTGATCTCGAGAGAGAGCAAATGCGGGAGTATTATCAACGTCATTATGGTTCAGGCTTTGATTATGCTTACACTTATCCGGCCATGGCAAAAGCGGTTCAAGCTGCTGGGAGAGTGATCCGCACCGAAAGTGATCGTGGTCTTATCGTGCTCATGGACAGCCGATTTATCCATCCAAGCTACACGGGTTCGATGCCTTCAGATTGGTTCGAAAGTTCGGCCACTGAACTGGTATCCGACGGAATCTTAAAAGAAGTCTCAGACTTTTGGGGCAAGTAAGCCAAATTCAAACCACGAGAGCTTAAAATCAAAACTCTTCGTTTCATTCCGTAAATATTGCTTGAGCTGAAGCTTTACAGTTTCTCTAAAGTTCAATCTTTGCTCGTCACTTAAGTCTTTTTGAAAATGAATCACACGCGATTGAGAAAAAATTAAGCCTGCTAATTCATCCTCGCCAAGTTCGTGTACCATCTCGGGCTTACCTTCTCCGATATACTCAAACTGCTCATTTTTTCTAAATACGTCCATTAACTGAGATAGGCTGCCTCGTGGAGTTTGCCCTGGAGCTTTCCAATACAAATTAAACTGACGACGAATCCACTCGTTTAACTCTGGGAGATCTTTTGCCTTTGGAAACTGATATTCAAAGACTCTAACAATTCCGCCAGGCTTTAGGATTCTCAAAAATTCCTTAAGTGCGAGTTCAAGATCCATCCAATGAAAAGCAGAACCGACTAAGATGCCGGAGATAGAATTTTCTTTGAGCCCTGTAGATTCTCCTGTTCCTTGAGAGAGGGTCGCACGGCCTATGTAGGCAGTGTCTTGGAGCAGGAGCTTTGCTCGATCTAACATTTTTGGATCGGGATCGATTCCGTAGACTCGGGCATCTATGCCGCCCCGAAGAATGGAAATAATCGAATGACCTGTTCCGCATCCCACATCCGCCAACGTGAAAGGTGCCGAAAATCCACGCTCTTTTAATTTTGTCTCAAACCCTGCAAAAGTTTCTTTGGGATAGAGTGGACGATATTGCGAATAAAATTCGGGATCGAATTGCCCCATACCTTTCATTAGAAGAGCCTCATTTGCTCGCCTGGTCGTTGAAAGTGAGCTGTAGACAGTTCAAGCTCTTCTTGATTGAGCCCGTATTTTCTCGAATAAAGCTTAAACATTCCTCGGAGCTGATCAGCAAAGACCCCACTGCCTCTCATCCGGCTACCAAAGTCTGGATCATTTAATTTTCCATCTCGCATGGACATGATTCGGTTCAGAACTTTTTCTTTTCGATCAGGAAAATGGGTCTCCAACCATTCTGTAAAAAGTGGCAAAACTGAATGTGGGAGACGCACAGGTACAAACGCCGCATGTTTTGCTCCTGCCTGAGCCGCTGCATCTAAGATTGAAGGCATTTCGTGATCGGTCAGTCCTGGTATTACGGGCGCAACCATAACTCCCACCGGTATTCCGGCTTTTGACAACTCTTCGATTGCTTGCAGTCTATACTGAGGTCTAGAGGTTCTAGGCTCCATGACCGAACAAAGATCATTGTCTAAAGTAGTGACTGATATCATAGCTCCTACCGCGTTGAGCTCTGCCATCTCTGAAAGGAGATCGATATCACGTGTAATTAGATGATTCTTAGTGATCATTGTAAATGGATTTTGAAACTCTCGTAGTACCTCAATGCATCTACGAGTGAGCTTCAGTTTTCTTTCAATGGGTTGGTAGCAATCTGTTACACCACTGATTGATATTGGAATTGGCTTCCACGATTTCGATAATAATTTTTCTCTTAAAAGCTCAGGGGCATTTTCTTTAACAAGAATTTTTGATTCAAAATCAAGCCCCCCTGAAAATCCAAGATACTCGTGCGTGGGTCTCGCGTAGCAATAGATACATCCGTGCTCACAGCCTCGATAAGGATTGATACTTGCGTCGAACGGAATATCGGGGCTGTTATTTGTCGTTAAGATAGTCCGACTATGATCCTTGAGATACTGGGTTCGTTTAGGGCTGGGTTGTGGGCCTTCCGGGTCCACGAAAGATTCATCTAATTCGGCTGATACATGAATAGTCTCAAAGCGATTCGGTGTATTTGAACCTGCGCCTCTTCCCGAAATTCCTGACATACAATAGATAGCTACACGACTCGACGCCATGACTACATGCACCATTTCTTGTGGTTTCGCGATTGCCCAAAAAAGTGTATCTCTCCTCTTATGAGTAACCGAGCACCAGTCGTCCATTCGCTTTTAACTTTAATTGGGAATACCCCCATGCTTCGGATCCGAGCCATAGACACGGGTCCCTGCGAACTCTACGTTAAGTTAGAAAATCAAAATCCGGGCGGCTCTATTAAAGATCGCATGGCGCTCACTATGATCGAAGCGGCCGAGAAAGACGGTAAACTAAAGCCAGGTGGTACGATAGTCGAAGCCACCGCGGGCAATACTGGGCTTGCCTTAGCTCTGATTGCTTCACAAAAGGGATATAAGATTGTTCTCGTTATCCCAGATAAGATGAGCCAAGAAAAAATATTCCATCTCCGCGCCATGGGAGCAGAGGTTGTTCTCACTCGATCTGACGTTTCAAAAGGGCATCCCGAGTACTATATGGACTTAGCTCGCACGATCGCAGAGCAGCGAGGCGCATATTACGTCAATCAATTCGAAAATCCAGCTAACCCACTTGCACACGAGCAATCTACCGGTCCAGAGATCTGGGAACAAATGGAGCACAAGGTAGATGCAGTAGTTGCCGGCGTTGGATCTGCAGGTACACTGACTGGACTTGCAAGATTTTTTGGTCGAGTTGCTCCAAAAACCGAAATGGTTTTAGCGGACCCAGTCGGCTCAGCATTGTCAGAGCTGATTAAAACAGGAAAACTTGGAACCCCTGGCGCCTTCTTAGTAGAAGGCATCGGTAGCAGTTTTGTTCCAGGAGTTGGCGATCTTTCGAGAGTTAAGACCGCTTACAGCATTCCTGACGCTGAAAGTTTTGAGGTGGCTCGAGAACTCTTAAGTAAAGAAGGGATCTTAGCTGGCTCCTCTACAGGTACGTTAGTAGCAGCAGCTCTTCGATATTGCCGAGAACAAAAACAGCCAAAACGCGTCGTCACCTTTATTTGCGATAGCGGAAACAAATATCTATCTAAAATGTTTAACGACTATTGGATGATCGACCAAGGCTTTATTCAGAGGGAATCTTTTGGAGATCTTCGAGATCTGATTGCCAGACGTCACTGGGAAGGTGCGACCGTCACAATTAGTCCTGCCGAAACTATTCAGGCTGCCTATCGCCGCATGAAACTTTACGATATCTCGCAGCTGCCAGTGATTGAAAATGGGAGAGTCGTCGGCATCTTAGACGAATCCGATATACTCTCCGTATCCATGGGCAATGCAGACGCTTTTAATAATCTAGTCAGTACCGCAATGACCCAAGATGTTCAGACGGTTGAAGTTAAATCTTCGCCAGAAGATCTTATTCCCTTCTTTAAACAAGGAAGAGTTGCTGTTGTCGTTGATCAAGGTCGTTTTTTGGGGTTAATCACACAAATTGATCTCATCCATTACATGCGACGAAAATCTGCAAAATAGGTACACTCTGATGAAGAGAAAGACTATTCCCCTAAACTTAGTTGTTCTCCTCCTCGGTCAAGCTGTACTTGCAGATACTGTCCTGCCAGCTGCGGTAACTGTATCTGTATCGGATAATCTACCTAAATTACTCAAACAGGCGGATACAGACCGCGATCAGAAAATTACAGTTAGAGACAAGTCTGTACAGTTTAAGCTCACGGACAAAGATAAGAAATCTTATACCATCCAAGGAACCTATGCTCTGTCAGTCCTTTTGCAGGAACTCACTCTTGCAAAACAACGCGGAGAGCAAGTTGCTCAATTAGAACGAGTTAAACTCCAAGAAAATATCGTCGATCGAACGAGTCGTTTAATTCGAGAACTTTTCTGGGATGGTCTAACCAGAAGTACTGACGAAAAGGGACTGGGAGAAATATTAAAAGACTCCAAAACTTCGACTAAGAATGCAAAGAATTACCTTTATGTCCCTGAGGCCGATAAGATCGCCCTCAAATACTTTAGAGACATTGCTCAGAAACAACCAAAGTTAAAACTCGAAGTGAGACCTGTTCCGAGAGATATTACCGCTTCTTTTTTTAAAAGTTTAGACGGACACCATGGACTCTTGGGACTGAAGGTTGTTTCAGATCCAAAATCAAAATCCCCCAGACCACTTCCCTATGTCGTACCGGGTGGACGCTTTAACGAGATGTATGGTTGGGATAGTTACTTTATTAATAAAGGTCTATTGCTCGACGGAAAAACCGAACTGGCAAAAGCCATGGTCGATAATCAAGCGTATCAAATTGAGCATTATGGCAAAATTCTGAATGCCAATCGAACTTATTATCTAACCCGCTCGCAGCCTCCATTTTTTACTTCCATGCTGCGCGAGACTTATAGCCAACTCCCTAAGACTGATGAAACCAAGGCCTGGCTGAAGCAAAATCTAAAATGGGCTATTCACGAATATAAAACGATTTGGTCTGTTGAACCGAGACTCATTCCTACGCTGCAACTCTCGCGATATTTTGATGAAGGATCTGGACCTGGCCCCGAGGTCGAGCCAGGTGGATATGATGCTTTAGTCGCACCCTTCGCTCGCGCAGCGAAATTGTCTCCGCGTGAATACCTCAGACGTTATCAAAAAGGTCAGATCAAAAATCTCGAATTAGAGAATCTTTTCAAACAAGATCGCACTGTACGTGAAACTGGACATGATACGACTTATCGTTTTGATTTGCGTGCTAATGACTTTGCGACCGTGGACTTAAACTCACTTCTTTATAAATATGAGTCCGATATCGCTTACCTCATTGAAACTGAATTTGAAGGGGCCCTTGACCAGGAAAAACCTTCTGCTTGGAAAACACTAGCCTCTAAACGTAAAGAGCTCATCAATCGCTACTTCTGGGACGAAGAAAAAGGATTTTACTTCGACTACGATTTTAAGAACAAGTCTCAATCCGATTACATCAGTGCGACTGCATTTTATCCGCTTTGGGCTGGGGTGAGTACTGCTGAGCAAGCAAAGAAGGTCTTAGCCTTTTCAGCCAAACACCTAGAAACGTTGGGTGGAATTGCCGCTAGTGCTGAGTCTTCGCGTGGCAAGATTAGTAACCCAGATCGACCTCAGCGCCAGTGGGATTATCCGTACGGCTGGCCGCCTCACCAAATCATCGCTTGGGAAGGTCTGATCAAGTATGGCTTAGAAGCACCCGCACAGCGACTCGCCTATCGTTGGCTTTATGCGATGACCAAAAATGCCCGGGACTTTAACGGGATGGTTACCGAAAAGTACGATGTCGTGACAGGTTCGCACGAAGCTTTTGTTGAATATGGAAATGTTGGAAGTAAATTTGCGTATATTACCCGCGAAGGGTTCGGATGGACCAATGCATCTTACCAGGTTGGGCTTAAGCTATTAACTCCAGAACAGCTCAATTCTCTTAAAAAACTGACTACACCTGAGAGCGTTTTTTAAACGGGAGCACTTTTTTCACTTCTTGGCGTTCCAATACATGATCCCCCGGAAAATGGTCGTCCCCTTTAGGCTGCTTAGATAAGAGCTCTTCTGCCCGTTTAGTAGCATCGATGGCTTTAAGAATTTCTTTGGGTAGCGGCTTTTTTGCTTTTGAGTTCGTCATAGTAGAGCCTGCTTGCAGAAGCCGTTCCACTTGACTTGGCCGCTCGGGCTAGGCCCNNACCCCTAGAACTCGTCTTAAACGTGGATGGTGAAACCTGGAATCAGGGAGATCCGATCAAAGGTAATCTGGTGATCAAAAATCACGGCGCCTCTTCTGTCTCCGTACAGGACATTCGAGTGCAGCTAGCCCATGGAGAACTCAAAAAGGTACGACTGAAATCAGAAGACGCCTTTAAGACTATTCATAGTTCAGATCATAGATCAGATCATAGTTCAGAAGGTTCTTCTCAGACAAATGTAGCGCCCCAGTCGCAACTCACTTTAGAGTGGAGCTTTGTAACCGATAAAAATGTGCCGATCACTGACAACTCCGGGAGTCTCTTTCTTCTCTATGGATCTACTTCGCAAAAGTTCAATTTAGGACAACTTCAATTGACTGTTGCTCCTCACAACGTCATCCAAGAATTTCTTAAAACGTTCGAAGTCGATTTTCGATTTGTAGTAAAGACAAAAAAAGCGACTAAGACGGGCACTGAGGTAAAACTACTGCCTCCGGCGGGGCAATCTTTCGCTAAGCTCGATGATTTATCCATCGGCTTTCGCTTTGAAGATAAAGCGCTGCATCTCAGATACACTTTTAATGTTAAAAAAATAGAGGCAACCGCCGCTTCAATTGATGTCAAGAAGATGAAGAAGGATTTCACTCAAAGTCTCGAGGAGTCGCAATACCGATTACCCAGTGGACGTATCAACTATGAATTTTTTCAGACGTCTATTCGCGAAATAGTCAGCCAAATTGAATCCAAAATTTTATTCTAAAGTATGAAAACAGTAACTTTTAGCAAAGTGGGCGGGCCCGAAGTACTTGAGATCAGTGAAACAGAAAAACCTGGTCTAGGTAAAGACGAGGTACTCATTGAAGTCCATGCTGCAGGAGTTAATCGGCCGGACATTGTGCAACGAAAAGGCTTATATCCTCCTCCTCCCGGTGCTTCGCCTATATTGGGATTGGAAGTCGCCGGAATCGTAGTTGAGTGTGGAAGTGAAGTAAAACGCTGGAAAGTGGGAGACAAAGTTTGTGCTCTCGTTAATGGCGGAGGTTATGCTGAATATTGCAAAGCACCCGAGGGTCAATGTCTTCCCATACCTTTAGGGCTTAGCATGGAAGAAGCCGCCGCAATTCCAGAAACCTACTTTACCGTATGGACCAATGTTTTTACTCGAGGAAAACTCAAAGCGGGTGAAAACATTTTGATCCACGGGGGCAGCAGCGGCATCGGTACGGCAGCAATTCAACTTGCAAAGTCGTTTGGCGCGCAAGTCTACACAACCGCAGGAAGTGATGACAAATGTGGCTACTGCCTCAGTCTAGGAGCCAAAGTAGCAATCAACTATCGCAAGATCGATTTTGTGTCAGAGCTCAATAAGCTATTTCCGATCCCGCAGATGCACATCATTCTGGATATGGTTGCTGGGGAGTATTTCCCTAAGAATATTGAAGTTCTTGCGCATGAAGGTCGACTCGTTCAAATTGCTACTCAAAAAGGGGAACAAGTCCAGCTCTCGCTGAAACAGCTGATGAATAAGTGTGCCACAGTCACCGGATCTACTTTACGACCAAGAACAAACGAAGAAAAAACAGCAATTGCGAGTAATCTAGAAGCCAATGTTTGGCCGCTTTTCGAAACAAAGAAGATAAAGGTCGTATTGTGCCAGGTTTTTCCAATGGATCAAGTCAGCCAAGCCCATCAACTTATGGAAAGCAGCTCACATATGGGAAAAATTATCCTGCGGATCAAAGGATAATATGGGTCGCATTTTCATTTTGCTTTTCGTGATCTTGGGCTCGATCCAAGATGTGTATTTAGGAAGTTATTTTCAGACCCAGCATCCTATCGTTGTAGCTTTCTCTACGTTTTTTGTCGCACTGATTATCTTTCAGTTGCTTCTGATTGGAAAAAACCTTCATGCTTTTTCGATCGTTTGGAGCGCACGCAGAGATTTTTTATTATTAAATATTACGACTCTATTAAAC
>DBAE01000030.1:10868-29008 GCA_002291495.1 Bacteriovoracaceae bacterium UBA1018
CCGTAGCATTTTCACTTGCACCAAGCATTTCGACAATTTGGATACGTTCATTTAAACCCCAAATCCAAATTCCAAAGCATCAATGGATTTCAGCTCTAGGAACGAGCGCATCACTAGTCGTACTCATATGGGCTAGCCTGACAGGAAAATCATCCGTTCTTTCTGTTTCTTGGCAAGACGCCCTCGTCGGGACTGCACTCTCCTGCGTGTCGGCCGTAGGCATTTCAATCAACACCTATATGACTAAGCGTCTAAGTGATAGAAACATTAAAACGGCAAGTGTCATGGCATTTCGCTTTGTAGCGCTTACTCTCATATCGGGAATTTTAATTCTTATCATGGACTTGCCGTTTCCAATCGATCAGTCTCGATTTGTCACTACGATGATCATTCTCGCAATTGTCGCAGTAGTCCTACCCATCTACTTGCTACAAAAAGGCATTGAGAAGACCGAAGCGTATACTGTCTCAATATTATTGGCTTTAACCCCAGCTACCACGATGGCATTTGAGTTTTTCGATGGTCGACTTGAACCATCTGCAGTATCAATTGCCGGAATCATTCTTTGCAGCCTGTTCTCAGTGTACGGCGCTCTCAAATAGCCATCAGCAGGCCTTACCAAAAGAAAACTCCAGACATATAACATCTCTAATGCCACGGATTATCTAATTTTTGAATAATCCATTACCGATATGTCTTATTGAATGCCTAAGACTAAAGTAAATGACGATCAGTTTATCCTAGATCTGAGCCATGAGCTGTTTGCCCTAAACGATGCGTTCGATATGGTACGTGCATTTGGGTCCCACGTTTTAGCTGCGACTTCTGCAAACCAAGCACTACTCAGTTGGCCAGACACTTCTGAAGGGTTTTCGAAAGCAATTAGAACCGAAACTCTGGGATCTAATTTGTCTAAAAGGACGGCAGCTCATAAAAGATGGATGACCGTCCGATTTTTCGATGGTGAGCTCACCTTCATTAAGATCGATTTTTTTGGCCAAAATCAAAAGATCATTTCTCTTTCTGAACGTAAGTTAATCGCCAAAGGCGCAAAACTGGTCAACCAAGCCGTTATTCAACTCCAAAAGAATCGTCGTGAAGAAGAACTCCGCAGATTTTCTTCGATCCGCACTCTCTCCGCAGGCATCGCTCACGAGCTCAATACACCACTCAATACTCTGCTATTTTTTCTAAAAGCACTGGAAAAAAATGGTGACTCTAGCGGTAATGTCCCAAAGATTAGACTATCGGCAGAGCGCATTGGAGAAACCTTAAATCGCTTTAGATCATTTACTGGTGATGGAGACTTAGAAGAGTTTAAACCAGTTCCGGTTACGGACGTTCTCAAAAAGATTAAAGCCCAAGTTACTGTCAGCACCAAACAGACACAAATTCTCTTCCTCAACACTAAAGGGATTGAAGACCTCCAAATAGAAACTCGATCTGGGCAAATTGAGCACGTCTTGATGGCTATTGTACAAAATGCATTGGATTCATTTGAAAGACACCCTGTTCTCGATCCATGCATCAAAATTAGTTTCGACGCATCCAAAGATCATCTCCGCATCAAAGTGACAGACAATGGGAAAGGTATTCCTGTTGAACATCGATCTGCCATCTTTGATCCGTTCTACTCCACCAAAGAAGTCAATCAAGGGCTTGGTCTTGGATTGAGTATTGCTCGGGCCATTGCTTTTTCTCACAACGGAATGCTCTTTTTTAATCCCTTAACTGACAATACACAGTTCGTACTGGAACTACCTCTCTGGCGCAAGCAAGCGAAACTGAAGCAAGGTGCATGAATATGACTGACTACATAAAGAACAAAACCTCTAAATTTAATATCCTCATCGCTGAAGACGACGAAATGCTGCGATCAGCACTGGTCGAAGCCGCTGAAGGGGCAGGATTTCGAGTCGTTGCAGCTGTCGATGGTTCAGAAGCGTTAATCAAATCTCAAAACCAACATTTTGATGGGATCCTAATCGACATGAATTTGCCGAAAAGGCTTGGTCATGAAGTCATCACTATGATCCGTGCTGGTGGTCCTTGCAAGGCAAGCGTCATCATAGTTTTGAGCGGCTATTTGAAGAAAGAAATTGTTGAAACGATTGCTGGTAAAGTAAATAAGGCATTCACTAAACCTGCGGATATCGATCAGGTGATTGAAGCCCTACAATCCCTTTTAGAGAAAGCAGCTCAGGCAGCATAAGAGTAACACTATGGCGAGTCGAGGACTACAAACCATACTCAAAATAGTGGATGCTTGGATCCCCCAATATGGTGATCCGAAAGATACACAACTTCGACTAGTCAGAAAATACTATCAATTTCTCTGCAGTATTATTGTCTTCTTCTTTGTCATTTTCTTAGCAAATTCAATTTATCTTCATATCTACAAGTTAGCTCTTGGACAGGCCCTGATCATCTTGTCCATTTTTCTCAGTACATGGCTCTATAGACGCACAAAATCGGTTACATCTGCAGTTAATCTCATTCTTGTTTTGAGCGCTCCAGCAGGATTTTTTAGGGTGTATGTGACGGGTGGCATTGACTCTCCCATTTTATTTGGTTGGCCAGTCATTTCAACTTTAGCGCTCATGACCCTACCTGTAGCCTGGACACTTTTTTGGACTGTAGTCCAGCTCAGTATTTCGGCTTACTTTTTTGTAATATTTCTCAATGGCACCGAACTGCCAATGAGCGCTCCAGAGTCAGTCATTGGCAATGTTCGCATTGCCATGATTGTCACAGTTCAGATCATCCTTTTCGCGTCTGTCTATTTCATCAGAAAGTTGAACGACGAACATCGGGCTACTATGAAAGAGCAAAGTGAAAAGATCACCGACCTCGTTCGTACCCTTTCGCACGATCTCAGCAGTCCTATTATGACTTTAAAGCACTGGATTCAAGTCGCTATCAAAAAAGGACTGGATCGGAACAACGAACTTGCGTCCTTGGTCCCCACTCTTGGAGAAATTACTCAGCGACTGACTGAAGTCAAAAATTATGAAGCCCAGGTTGCAGGAAAGCTCGCTTCCGTCCACGGATTCGAAGAACAGGACCCTGAGAGAGAACTCAGCAAACAGATGTTTCGATTCACCATTGCGACAGTTTCGATCTCATTTTCGGCCTTTGCTATTTATTACTTTTACATTGGTGCAAACGTCGTGGCGGCTTTGCAAACAGCAGTAGTCACTGTTAGCTTACTTGCGTGGCTACTCTACCATCATAGTCGATCCCTCGATATATCTGGATCGTTCATTCTATTTTTTGGATCTCTCTCTGGTTTTTTGCGAGCAAAGATGTTGGGCGGTATCCATTCGCCAGCCTTTTTTGTCTGGCCATTGATCTCTGTCTTTAGTGGGATTTTGCTTTCCCGGCGAGTCGCCGGATTTTGGACAAGTGTCTATATCGGTATTGCGATCTTTTATGCNNCTTGGTGTCCAATACACGCCCGTTGTTTCTCCACTTGCACAAGCCCAAATAAAGATCACCGGTCTATTTGTGGTTCAAGTTCTCGTCGTCAGCGCACTCTATTATCTCAAGAAGCAAAATCGTCGCTTCAGTGTTTTGACAACGCAACAAGGAATGAAAAAGACCGAATTACTCCAAACCTTAAGCCGAGACATCGGAGTACCACTACGAGAAATAAAAATTAAACTCGCTCAATATTCGGATGAGAAGGAAATCGGGTTTGCAAAAAAGGCGGTACAGGCTTGCGTCGATATTGTTACCAACATCGATCAACTAGAAAAGCAGTCATTTGAAGAAATGTGCATGGACCAAAATCAGGTGGACCTAAGAAGCACCATCAAAGAAGTAGCGTTTCTACAGCAAGAAGCGATGCAAACTAAAGGCATCCAATGGAGAGAAGATCTACCAATCGGAGATGTCCCAATATTGGTGAGAGGCGATCGTACCGGCATTGCATACCAAGTCCTCAATAATCTCATTTCAAATGCCGTCAAGTTTACCAATCGCGGTGGTAGCATTACTCTGCGTATCAAGGATGGTGAACGAGGCTGGAAGATACTGATCGAAGACACGGGCATTGGAATTCCAGAAAACATTCTTGGAAAACTCTTTGATCCGCGAAAGCAAACTACGCGTCTTGGAACCAGCGGAGAAAAAGGCACCGGGTTTGGAATGCCTATTGTAAAACGATTCGTCGAACAATATGGCGGCACCATCAATGTAGACTCAAGAACCTTAGATNNTCACGGTACGCAATTCAGTATAGAGCTACCGAAGGCTTCTTAAGCAGGAATTTTGAACTGACTTTCTTCCGTTGAACCCTTCATAGCCAGTGTCGACGACTCTCCACATGAAACGATCGTATTAATGAGATCAAAGTACCCAGTACCTACTTCTCGTTGATGTTGGACAGCAGTATATCCCAGCTTTTCCGATGCAAACTCTTGATCCTGCAAGTTGGCGTATGCACTCATGCCCTGCTGTTCGTAGCCCTTTGCTAAAGCGAACATAGAATAGTTGAGTGCATGGAATCCAGCTAAGGTTACAAATTGAAATTTGTAACCCATAGCCGCAAGTTCGAGCTGAAAACGTTCGATCGTAGAATCATCCAAATTGCGTCTCCAGTTAAAAGAGGGAGAACAATTGTAGGCGAGAAGTTTTCCAGGATAAGCTTTGTGGATTGCTTCTGCAAACTCACGTGCCTCAGCTAAGTCAGGCTTAGATGTTTCACACCAAACTAGATCTGCATACGGCGCATAGGCTAGGCCACGTGCGATCGCAGATTGAATTCCAGATCTTACTTTGTAGAAGCCTTCATTAGTTCTCTCGCCGGTTAGGAATGCGTGGTCATAAGGATCTGAATCGTTAGTGATTAAATTTGCGCCATTAGCATCAGTTCTCGCAATAATGAGACTCGGCACGTCCAGAACATCGGCAGCCAGTCTGGCAGCTGTCAACGTTTTGATAAACTGTGCCGTAGGCACAAGAACCTTGCCCCCCAAGTGTCCACATTTCTTTTCACTCGCCAATTGGTCTTCGAAGTGTACGGCCGCTGCACCTGCTTCAATCATCGAGCTCATCAGTTCATAGGAGTTGAGAGGCCCGCCAAAACCCGCTTCGGCGTCTGCGACAATAGGAGCCATCCAATAGGTTTCAGTTTTCTTGCCCTCGGAACGCTCGATTTGATCTGCACGCATCAAAGCGCAATTAATACGCTTCACCACACTTGGAACGCTATTACTCGGATAGAGGCTTTGATCTGGATACATATGACCTGCCAGATTTGCGTCAGCTGCAACTTGCCATCCAGAAAGATAAATTGCCTTAAGACCAGCCCTCACTTGTTGGATCGCTTGATTGCCAGTCAACGCTCCTAGAGCACGAACAGGCTCGTCTTCTCTTAAGAGCTTCCAGAGCCTCTCGCTACCATGTTCGGCCAGCGTATGTTTGACAACCAGAGAGGGCCTCAGTTTCAACACATCTACCGCAGTATAACTTCTTCGAATTCCATCCCAGCGAGAGTTGGTTTTCCATTCATGTTCTAACTTGCGAGCTGCTGAGTCCATTGGTCATCCTCCATTTCTAATGCATCACTTAAAAACTGCGGAAGTTCTTTCATCAGAAAAACTCTACGGATCGTGTTGGCAGCTTCAACGTAGTATTGCGCACCTTCTCCCTTAGTCGAACTTAAGATTTTGGAGAGTTCTTCGTCAAAGACTCGGTCGACAAGCCGTTCTGTTACTTCAATGCCCTCATCTAACTCCACACGGTGATGGAGCCATTGCCAGACTTGTGCTCTGCAGATTTCAAGAGTCGCTAGATCTTCCATGAGATTATCAATGGCGACACAACCCTGACCCATCATCCATCCGTGCATATACAAAATTGCAACACGCACATTGGTTCTCAAACCTTTGAGCGTCTTAGGTCCAATGGCTTGAGGTAAGAGCTCAGGGCGCTCAGGAAAGTCAGGTAACTGAAAATCTAATTGGTTCTGTTTCTTAAATTCATTTCGAGCGATCGAGACAAAATAGGGATGAGATACCCAGCATCCGTCGTGACCAATATGCGCTTCACGGGCCTTGTCTGATTTGACCTTCTCGGTTTGAACTTCTCGAACATCATCAGTCCTACCCGGTGTGAATGCAGCCATGCCACCCATGGCAAAAGCACCCCGGCGATGACAGATCTTGATCATGCGCCTCACGTAATTATCCATCCACGGAGTTCGCATATCGATTGCTGCACGATCAGCAAGAACTCGATCTGGATGATTTTTGAGTACTTTAATATCCGAAAAGATCTTATCCCAGCGGCCCCCATTGAGTCCGCATGCTCGACTACGAACTTCATAGAGGATCTCCTCCATTTGATAGGCAGCGGGGAGGGTTTCAATCAGTAAAGTCACCCGAAGTGTACCGGGTGGAAGTTCCAGTCGAGTTTCAAGCAATGAAAACAGCTTATTCCNNGTAACTTTCACACTTTGGAACATAGTATTTTGGAGTTTTGTCTCGATTGCAGAGTAGGTCCGCCGTATGAAAGGCACAGGTGACCAAGTCAAAGAGCCCGGCAGAAATCGGCTCTCCTAAGACTCTGACATGCTCTTCATTGAGATGAAGACCTCTTACCCTCACCATTGGATGTGCAATGGAGCAGTTAAGGCGATAAGTTTTTGAAGGAGTGTCTTCTGTAGCTTCTTGATGATAGGTCAGCGTACCTTTTGCGACGCCAATCACATTATGAATCGCATCAACCACATTGGTCCAAGTAGGTTTCATAGAATCTTCGAAGTCGAGCATTGCCATGTCGGCTCGCGCTTCTTCGGTACCATTTAGCATTTGAATAACCATTTTGGCGTTGTTAGCCGGGCCGGTTATTTCTACTCTCCTTTCTAGGAGATCTTCTTGGATAGGAGCAACTTTCCAGTCTTCTCGGTGAGCCGGATGGTCATCTAGGTATTGCGGCAAGTGTCCTTCGTCATAAAGTCTCTGACGAACTCTTCTTTCCTCTAAAAGATTTTGTCGTTCTTGTTCTAATTCACGGTGAAGCACTAGCAAGTGCTCTAAGAGNNCTCCTGAGTCAGCTGAATGACTTCTATTTTTGTTATTTGATCTTCAACCTCAGGCAACTGATTCCGTGTTTCCATGAATCCAAAATAACAGGAGTCCATCTGTTCTCAAGCGAATATTCGCTAGAAAAGAATATTCGCATTTTATATATATTTCGCTATGCAGGAAGTTGTTGTAAAGAAACACATTAGAGGCCGCTCGCTATGCACCTAGATGCTGAGACACTACGTTTC
This sequence comes from Bacteriovoracaceae bacterium UBA1018, assembly GCA_002291495.1. Lineage (GTDB taxonomy): Bacteria > Bdellovibrionota > UBA1018 > UBA1018 > UBA1018 > UBA1018. Next base: position 18,148 of record DBAE01000030.1, read on the forward strand.
ATTTTTGGTTTTAAATTGCGTGGAATGAGACAAGAAAAAGATCTTTCGCTCAAAACTTTAGCTCAACTCACTGGGCTATCTCCTTCGTACATAAACGAAATTGAGAAAGGCAAAAAGTATCCAAAGAGCGACAAGATCCTCCTCCTCGCACAAGCGCTTGGAGTTTCTTACGATGAACTCACTTCAATCAAACTGAAACGTGAGTTGGGCATCATCGCCCAAGTGTTGGGCAACAACATGGTGCGAGGCCTTCCCTTCGACATCTTCGGCATTCCTTCTCGGACTCTCTTTGAACTCATGGCCGAGAGACCACAAAACTTCAGTGCCTTAGTAGGAACCATTTTAGAACTTGCTCGCAATCATCATATTCGTGTCGAAGATCTATTTCACGCTGCTCTACGAGCCTACCTCGACTCAAACAATAATTACTTTGATGATCTAGAAAAAAGTGCTTCAAAATTTAGAAAAAAACTCTCTCGATCTAATGACNNAAATGGATTGAAAGAATATCTAATTGAAGAAAATAAATACTTAATCGAGTCCTCAGACTTTTCCAGTCTCGATCCAGCCCTCAAGGGATTGCACTCTTACTTTGTACCGGGTGATAGACCAAAGCTCTACTTAAGCCACCTCCTCACCGAGCGTGAAAAACATTTCACTCTAGCAAAAGAAGCAGGGTTTTGTTTTCTTGAAATCCAGGAACGACTCACCTCGAACTTGCAGAAAGAAATCGATAGCTTTGATGAAGTGCTCAATAACTTCAGGGCCGCTTACTTTGCAAGTGCACTACTAATTCCTAAAGATCAGTTTATTGATGAGATCAAAAGTTTCTTAAATAAGGAAAAATGGAGTGAAGAAACATTTCTGAATTGGATTCAAAAATATCCGTCTCCTCCTTCAGCTTTTTTTCATCGTTTATCTCAGATTATTCCACAATACTTTGATCTGGAGCAGATGTTTTTTCTCAAGTTCTACTTTGATTCAGCTCAAGGTAGCTATCATCTCTTGCGTGAGCTGCATCTCACCGAACTCCATGCCCCTCACGATCTTCGAGATCAAGGGCACTACTGCCGTCGCTGGGTGACTTTAAATCTATTGAAAGAAATGTCTCAATCCCCTTCTCCCCTTCGAGTCGGCATCCAACGATCCAAGTTTTTTGCAGTCGACAAAGAGTATATTTGTTTCTCCGTAGCCTATCCAAGAGAGCTTCATCCAAACCAGACTGAGTGCGTAACTATTGGAATCAAAATTGACGCTGAGCTAGGGAAACGAATACGCTTTCTCAATGATCCAGGGATACCTAAACGAATCGTTGGTGATACTTGTGGAAAGTGTGAAATTTTAGATTGTGAAGTGAGGGCAGCTCCTTTTAACTCCCCTAATGAGCCCTCGGTAGATAGAGATTTAAAATTAGCGCTCTCAAAATTAGGAAGCTAAATATGCATAACGACAATTTCAAAGAATTGATCCTAGAAGGAATTCCCGCCTCAATTCCCCCTTCTCGTGAAGCGAGAGTGCCAAACTCGAGTGTCAATCACGCCCCTAAAAGGAAAGATATCCTATCGCCGGAAGAGAAAGTTCAGGCACTTAAGAACGCTCTTCGCTACTTCCCGAAATCACACCATAAAACATTAGCACCTGAATTTCTTCAGGAGCTTTTGCAGTACGGTCGTATTTACATGTATCGCTATCGTCCTAGTTATTCGATTAGCGCACGCTCAATTGATGATTTTCCGCATCGATCAAAGCAAGCTGCTGCAATCATGTTCATGCTTTCGAACAATCTTGATGAAGCGGTCGCACAGCATCCCTATGAACTCATTACGTACGGTGGCAATGGGGCAGTTTTTCAAAACTGGGCCCAGTATCGTTTAACGATGAAATACTTAGCGACTATGACAGATGAGCAGACTTTAGTGCTTTACTCAGGACATCCGCTAGGACTTTTTCCTTCACGAAAAGATGCTCCACGTGTCGTGATCACAAACGGGATGATGATTCCTAACTATTCTAAACCAGATGACTGGGAACGATTTAATGCATTAGGTGTCACCCAGTATGGTCAGATGACTGCTGGATCATTTATGTATATAGGACCACAGGGCATCGTTCATGGCACAACGATTACCATTCTCAATGCCGGCCGCAAGCTAGGAGGAGCTAACGCTGACCTAAGAGGCCGACTTTTTGTATCTTCCGGATTAGGAGGCATGTCTGGAGCCCAAGCAAAAGCAGCTGTCATCGCTGGCGCTGTCGGAGTGATTGCCGAAGTAAATCCAAGTGCAGTCAAAAAGCGCCACTCTCAAGGATGGGTCGACGAAGTCTACACAGATCTGAATGTACTCATGGTTCGAACGAAGAAAGCCGTTCATGCAAAAGAAGCTGTATCCCTGGCTTATCAGGGCAATATAGTCGATCTATGGGAAAAGTTCGTAGAAGAAAAGATTCATGTCGACATGGGTTCTGACCAAACTTCACTCCATAATCCTTGGGCCGGAGGTTACTACCCTGTCGGACTCTCTCTTGAACAATCACAATCTCTCATGGCCGAGCATCCAGACCAATTTAAGTCTCACGTGCAAAAGACGCTCATTCGACATGTCACTGCGATCAATATTCTCACGAATCGTGGCATGTACTTTTTCGATTACGGAAACGCCTTTTTGCTCGAAGCGTCCAGAGCCGGAGCTGATATCTTAAAAGCAAACGGAGACTTTAGGTACTCTTCCTACGTCCAAGACATTATGGGTCCACTCTGTTTTGACTATGGCTTTGGCCCCTTCCGATGGGCATGTACTTCGAATACCCAGACCGACCTCGATCTGACCGATGAAATTGCAGCTGAAGTCATCGAAGAAATGCTTAAGACATCTCCGACTGAGATTAAACAACAACTTGCAGATAATCTTCTTTGGGTAAAGCAAGCCAAGAAAAATCAGTTAGTCGTAGGTGCTAAAGCCCGAATACTTTATGCCGATGCAGAAGGACGAATTAAAATTGCACTCGCATTCAATCGAGCGATTCGAGAAGGAAAGATCTCTGCCCCTATAGTTTTGGGCCGAGATCATCACGACGTTTCCGGTACCGATTCGCCTTATCGAGAAACTTCAAATATCTATGATGGTTCCCGATTTACAGCTGATATGGCCGTTCAAAACTTTGTAGGTGATGCATTTCGAGGTGCAACCTGGGTCTCACTCCACAATGGAGGCGGTGTAGGATGGGGCGAAGTCATTAATGGCGGATTTGGAATGGTCATTGATGGCTCCATAGAGTGTGACGAGCGCATTCAATCCATGCTCTTTTGGGACGTCAATAACGGAATTGCACGCCGAAGTTGGGCAGGAAATGAAGGTGCCGTATTTGCTTGTAAACGCGCCATGAAAAACGGTTCAAGCTTGCAAGTCACTTTACCCAATCTCACCGATGAAGATCTGGAAGCATTGGTGAGAACGCCTCATCAAAAGTAATTAGAATCGAAGTAGATATTCGACAATATTTTGACTCAACAGAGATATGAGGCATCTTTTCTTGCGCCGGACGCTCTTGATGCATAGACTTAATAAACTATGTTTAAAACAAAAAGAATAAATCTTATCGTTGTCGGGTTATTTCTCTTTTTATCCACACAAGCTCAGGCAGCTCTATCTCCTATATCCCTCGCGATCATTCCTCCAGTTCAGTTTCCACCCAGTGATTTTTCTGTAACTGGTTTAAGGACGAGTTTGCTTTGGGGACATCACAGAGACGTATACGGTTTTGATTTCGGCGTCGTCGGAAACATGACCCAACAAAGATTCTTAGGTTTAGGTGTGTCTGGTGTATTTAACTACACGCGCGGAATGACCACTATATTAGGTCTTCAGGCTGCAGGTATTGCAAACATTAACGTTCAGCAAACCAGCGTTTATGGAGTTCAGATTGCATTAGGTCTTAATTCAAATACGGCCAATGCTAAAGTTGTTGGACTTCAGCTTGCTTTGGGCAACTATAGCCCTTTTACCAATATCTATGGTTTACAAGCTGGTATCTATAACAAAGCATTAGAAGTGTATGGATTTCAGATTGGACTTATTAATTCTGCTAAGTCTCTGCACGGTATTCAAATTGGTCTCTTGAACTTTAATGAAACAGGACTTTTTGCCGTAGCTCCCTTTCTAAATATCGGATTTTGATAGCAGTATTAGCATGATCACTCTCACGCAGCTTGAATACATTGTAGCTGTAGATAAATTCCAACATTTTGGCAGGGCTGCACAAGCATGCCATGTGGCCCAACCGAGCTTAAGTGCGCAAATACTGAAGGCAGAAAAAGAACTGGGCGTTCGTATTTTCGAACGGACACAATCTACTTTTGTAGTAACTGAAGTCGGTAAAGAGATCATTAAACAAGCTAAAGTAGCTCTCAATGAAGCGGCCCGAATCCAGGATATTGTTGCCATCCATCAAGGTGAGATCAAGGGCACACTTCGACTTGGAATGATTCCAACCATTGCGCCTTTTTTACTGCCTCATATTCTTCCCGAAATACAAAAGAGTTACCCACAACTGAGGATCGAAATACACGAACAACGAACTTCAACGCTTCTAGAAATGATCGAAAGAGCCGAAATCGATGCGGCCGTTTTATCGACGCCGGCTACAGCCCCCGAGACTCTTCGAGAAAAGGTTTTATACTATGAACCGTTTGTACTTTTCGCTTCTCACAATCATCCACTTTCAAAAAAACGCAGTATCTCACCAGATGATTTAGATACCCATATACCTTATCTGTTAGACGACACACATTGCATGCGGGATCAGGTCGAAAAGATCTGCAAAGCAAGTCAAAATATCAACTCGAGTATCCAAATTAAGAGCGGTACGCTACAAACTCTCGTTGAAATAGTAAGCTCGGCAGGTGGCTACACACTACTGCCTATCCTAGCCCGAGAATCCTTTGAAAAATCTCACCCAAGATCTTTTATGGATTTTACTGAACCAAAACCCGCACGAAAGGTGAGTTTGGTATTTCATCGTTCATATCTGAAACGTCCCTTAATTGATGCCGTTACCCAAGCAATAACAACTCATCTCCCAAAAAAGCTAATCCCCGTATCCGCACGCAACCAGGCTCGGATTATAACCCCTAAAACCGATCGGTTTGACGCCTAAATAGGCTTAGTACGCTTAGTTATAAATAAGATAGTTTAATCCTATTTGATAATAGATAGATGATATTTTATTACTATGACTAGATCGGCGATCCTAAGCTAGGAGGCCATATGACGGCAATCGTCGCAGCTAGCTTAGGTGGATTTATCTCATTTGCATCGACATCTGCAGGTGCACTCCTGAGCCAACTATCATCGCGTACTTCAGCAACTTCTCGATGGAGCCTCTCGATTGATTTTGCCTTGGGTTTGATGATCTCAGCATCTGNNTCGGGCCAGCAGCAATTGAGGCGCAACAAGGACAGGGTTCACTTTTTCAAGTGATCTTGTTGGCTATCGCGGGTGCGATGTTTGTTGGACTTATCAAGGTTAGCGTGCGAGCGACTAATTCGCAAACAAACCGCTCAAGAGCCTACTCAAATCAACTCTTACTCGCCTCTGTTCTGATGTTACACAACTTTCCAGAGGGACTCGCGAGTGGTGCGGCATTGGCAGGACTAGGCCTTCGCGCATCTCTTCCCATATTAAGCGGCATCTCACTTCAAAATGTCCCTNNGTCCCAGAGGGTGCTTTGATGGTGATGTGTTTACGAGCGCTAGGCTGGAGTCCTGTTCATGCCTTACTTGGAGGCATCGGATCTGGGGCAGTCGAAATGATTGGTGGGATTCTTGCTGGCATATTGTTGCAATCCCTTCACGGCATTTTGCCTTTACTCCTTAGTTTTGCAGGCGGAGCTATGATGACCTCAGTTTTCGTCGAATTGCTTGAAAGTGACCAAGGCATGGCTAAGCGCGTAGCATCGGCTCAGTTCGGGTTAGGATTTGCTTTACTTCCTGCCTTACAGACGTTGACCGGGTAAATGTGGATAAGTGGATATGTGGATAAGTGGATATGTGCATAAGTCAGTGGATAACTCTGAAAGGAAAAACTAATGAAACTAGAAAAAGTTGTATATCGAGCAAGTGCTACCTCAATAGGCGGAAGAGAAGGAAAATCAGCAACTTCAGATAATCGACTTGAAGTAAAACTGAGCACGCCAAAAGAGCTCGGCGGCCCCGGAGGTGATGGCACAAACCCAGAACAGCTTTTTGCAATTGGGTATTCAGCCTGCTTTATTGGCGCTATGAAATTTGTTGCCACCCAGCAAAAAATTAAGCTGCCCGATGATACCTCAATCAAAGGTATTGTAGGGATTGGTCCAATACCTGGCGGCTTTGGTATTGAAGCTGAGCTTCAAATTTCTATCCCTGGTATGGACCGAGCTACAGCTCAAAGCATCGTCGATCAAGCTCATCACGTTTGTCCATATTCGAACGCGACACGGGGTAATATTGAGGTTAAGCTGACCCTGATATGATCCTAATCAATCAACTCCTTGAAGCTCTCTTTAAAAAGAAAAAAGACAAATGCTGCAAATCTTTCAAAAAAGGAAAACGCTGCAAAGGATGCCCTAAAAGATAATCGCCTCGGAGTGAGTCTTGCAACAAGAGCTACAAAACCTTAACAGATTTTGTAGAAAGCGAGTTCACTCATGTTGGCGATGGTCTATAAAGGTCCTTATCGGGTTAGAGCAGTCGAAAAACCTACACCAGAGATTGAACATCCCAATGACGCAATTGTTCGCGTGACACGCGCAGCAATTTGCGGCTCGGATCTCCATCTCTATCACGGTCTGGTGCCTGATACTCGGGTAGGCATGACATTTGGTCACGAATTTACAGGAATAGTTGAAGAAGTAGGTTCATCGGTTCAGAACCTTAAACCCGGTGACCATGTTCTAGTGCCATTCAACATCTCCTGTGGATCTTGTTTCTTTTGTACAAAAGAGCTCTATTCGAATTGCCACAATTCAAATCCAAATGCGACTGCAGTGGGTGGTATCTTCGGTTACTCACATACGACTGGTGGTTACGACGGGGGACAAGCCGAATACGTTCGCGTACCATATGCAGACGTAGGCCCATGGAAAATCCCAGATTGGATGCATATCGAAGATGCAGTACTTCTCACCGACGTCTTACCTACTGGCTATCAAGCAGCTGAAATGGGCGAGATTAAAGAAGGCGATACCGTCGTTGTATTTGGCGCAGGCCCCATCGGAATTATCGCTGCCAAGTCCGCATGGCTAATGGGAGCAGGACGGGTCATTGTAGTNNCGACCATCTCGACTACCGGCTCGAATTTGTTAAAAATTACGCACAAGTCGAAACTATCAACTTCATGCATCACAAAGACATGGTGTGGTACTTGAAAAAGATCACTGACGGACTTGGTGCAGACGTTTGCATCGATGCTGTTGGGGCCGAAGCTGATGGAAGTTTTTTTCATCACCTAACTGGCGTAAAAATCCCAATTCAGGCTGGCGCACCCACTGCACTCAACTGGGCGATCGACTCTGCGAGAAAAGGTGGCGTGATCTCTGTCGTAGGTGTCTACGGACCAACTTACAACATGGTCACAATCGGAGATGTGCTAAATAAGGGGCTAAGACTTAACGCCAATCAGGCGAGTGTCAAACGACATCTGCCTCGCCTCATTGACCACATCAAAGAAGGCCGACTCAATCCGAAAGAGATTATCACCCACCGACTTCCACTCGAAGAAGTCTCCGAGGGATACCACATGTTTTCAAGCAAGTTAGGCAACTGCTTAAAGACCATTCTTATTCCACCTAAAGCCGCGTAACAAAGGAGCGACACACATGCCTAGTTCAAGTGCTTTAAGAACCGATATTCAGGGCTGGGGTGCGGACCTAGATCCAAATCTCCGCCCAGGCAATCAAAAAGAAAAAACTCCGGTGAACGGGACTGGAGCTCATTGGGACAAACCCGAACAGCAAATCCCAAAGGTAAAAATCTTTGTGTCCACCGAACATANNATATGCTTATACCTATAGTGAAGGAAAAAAAGTCCATTGGTTACTCCTTCTCTTTGCTGATCGAGTCAATGTAGCAGAGGGAGTTCTTTCGGACCTGGTGCGCGGTGAACTTCGCAGCCCCTTTTCTGATAAGGGACTCAAATCCGAGCTCAAGTACAATGGATTAAAGAGCCGTTTTGGTAAACGCCGCGCAGATACAAAGCGATGGCAAACCCAAATTATATTGCTCTCTGCAATTGGAGCAGCCACTTATTTGGTATTTCGCCCTAAGAAGGAAAATAAGAAGGTCGCGTAAAGTAGGTTCTTAAATCGCACCGAGGGTCACGCATTTGTGGTGACCCTCTACTCTTAATTCGATCTTAATCCGACGCGAGCACAGCCAGCGTTTCAAAATGTTCAGTCTGCGGAAAAAAATCATACGGCTGTAAGGACTCAATTTTAAATCCTTCATTCTCAAAATGAATCAGGTCGCGTGAAAGGCTTGATGCACTACACGAGAGATATACGATTGTCTGAGGTCGTTTAGTTCGAAACATTTTCAGCAATTTTTCTAAAGCTTCTCGTGTAAGTCCAGAGCGAGGTGGATTAACATACACGGCATAAGGGGTTTGCACCAAATCCGTAACATTTAAGTCATCGAGTCGTTGTTCAACGGCTCCAACAAAAGCACGATGAACTGCACTAGGCGAATTTCGTAAGGTATTGGCAAATTGAACTGCCTCCTTTGAAGACTCTATTCCAATCCATCCGACATTACCTGGAATGAGAAGTGACAAGTCACCCGTACCACAATAGAGATCTAAGATCAGTTTTGGATAATGGCGAAGCAATGCCTGGGTTCCTGCAGAACGGGCCTGACTTAGAAGTGATTGAGCTACTTGTCGAAAAGCTCGTATCGGGTGGGCCGTAGTTTCATTCGACATTTTGCTAGTAGTATCACCCGTCAGCAGAAGAATCGGGTGATGGCCAAAAACTTTTCTTCCGACCTGGGGATTACAGTGGACCCAAACTTTGTCAAAAGGAGCCACAAGAACTTCAGTCCAATCTGTCTTCTTAAACAGTTCAAAATGATCCCGATTAGTCACTAGGACAATATGAGGATTACCCATCCAAACTCCCTCGAGAGAGGTTTGAACAATTTCAGGAAACTTCGTCAGAAGGAAGGTCCGTAGATTAGCAATCATTTTTTGAATAGACTCGAGGTGAAGCGGGCAAGTATCCCAGGAGATAAACTCTTCGCCCCACTTGCCCCCTACTTTGACACTTCGATACATTCCAAAAGAAAGTCCCCCTTCGGCACTACTGCTTCTTAGCCAGCTTTTTGAACGATAACCTAAACGCTCGCTATCCGGAGCTGCAATGATACGCTTAAGCGTCTGCCCCCAACGAGAAAGCTGCGAAGTCGCCCATTTCTGTTTTCGCTCCAGCTGCTCGGGATATGCGAGATCTTTATAGTGGCATACACTACACTCGGGATTACAGAATAGATTAGCCTTAAGCATCAAAAGTGTTCTACTCATCCTAAAGAGGTTTGGCAATTGCAGCACCGATAAGACGATGATTTTTCGTGATAGAGCCGATGCAGGTGAAAAATTAGCTGAGGCCCTGATGCAAAGGACTTACGTGGACCCACTGGTCTTCGCCTTACCCAGAGGCGGCGTACCTGTGGCGGCAAAGATTGCCGCTGCCTTCAAAGTCCCCCTTGAGGTTTTAGTCGTTCGAAAGATAGGAGCCCCTGGTTACCCAGAGTATGGCATCGGTGCTATTGCCGAAGACAGTTCTTATTGGCTGAATGAACGCGCGGTCGCGTACTTTGGATACAATAAAGATCAAATCCAACAAGTTATTCAAGACGAAACACTCGAAATCGCACGCAGAATTCAGANNGGTCTCGCTACTGGAGCCACTGCTCAAGTTGCCTGTGACTGGCTGAAAGCTCAAGGTGCAAGTTCTCTGACATTGGCAATTCCAGTAGGATCAAAAGAGAGCATAGTTCAACTCAGATCACACGCCGATGAGATCATTTGTTTACACACTCCCGATAACTTCAGTTCTGTTGGTCAATGGTATCACAGGTTTGATCAAACCACGGATGATGAAGTCATCAAAGCAATCAGTCTCGCAAATAAACTTGCGGCATAACAATCGACAAACAATATTGTTACCGCTTGAAACTTTCCTTCAACGACGTCTACTCCAATTATTAAATTTTTAAAATTCATCAAGGCCTAAATAATTCCGTCCGACATATTCTATGAATATTTAATCATAAAATTTTCATTAAAGGAAAAGCTAGTCTATGGGTTCATCAATGAAATGGTTCCGTGGGATTCGGGGAAAACTTCTTTTTTCAGCAGTGATGCCGGTTTTAGCCTTCGGAGTAGTGACATATTTTACTTCCAACGGAGTGAACTTATTAGGCAACCTTTTGGAGCGTTCTAATAAGGACTTAGCAGTCAGTTTGGACTCCCTCGGTAGAATGAATACAGAAGCATCTAACATGGGACGATTTATTTGGACCATCATTGGGAATAGAACAAATCCAGACGAAAGAACGAAGCTATTAAAACGGGTCGAAACCGCAGTCGCAGATTTTCAGGAGGCACAAAAACGATTTGAATCAACAAATATTACATCAGAAGCCTCTGAAGTTTATAAGCCAGCAAAAGCCAATTCATCTCGCATGATCGAAATCACTGAAAAAATAAGTAACCTGCTGCGAAAAAACACACCACAATCTGACAGTCAAGCTATAGATGTAATTGTTACTGAGTGGAGACAATTTGCTTATCCTGTAGAGGACGCGCTTGAAAAGATTGTAGATATATAT
>DBAE01000130.1 GCA_002291495.1 Bacteriovoracaceae bacterium UBA1018
GGACTACTCAAATGACAGCGTCGCGCTATTGACACATTAATTACCTAAACATTAGTTCTGTTTCTACCGATCTGAGTTCTGCATGGTTTTCTTTAATAAGTATCGGAAAAACAGCGGATCACTTTCGGAGACATTATTGGCCTCTGCAACTACTCTTACGCTCATTCTGGCTTCTGTCGCCGTAGCTCCTGCTCAAGCGGCTCAGCCAAGTGCTGCAGCAATGGAGAAGAAAGAGCGCAACGTCGACGGGGCTGCAATGGCAGCACTTGACAAGTCGATGTCCACTTTAACAAACATGTTAAAGAAATATCGTGGAACCGCAAAGGAACCCATCTTTCTTCAGAAACTCGCCGAGATCCAACAAGAAAAAGCAGCTATCCTATTCCGAATTGCACACGGTCGAGCAGCTAGCGCCGGCGGAGCCCTGAACCTCACGGCTTATAAGGCTGAGCTCAAAAAATCGATCAATACGCTGAGCGAGATTATCAGAAAATTTCCAGACACCGACGGTATCCCACAAGTCTATTACATGCGGGGTAAAGGGTACGAAGAAATTGAAGACGTCAAAGCAGCTACATCCGACTATATCCATTTAACGAAAAACTTTCCTGAAGCAGAAGAGAGTCCCTCAGCATACATGTCGCTCGCCGAATTTTCTATCGTTGCGAACGATCATGCAAAAGCGATCGTGTACCTCAACGAAGTCGAAAAAAGACCAGAGAGTCCACACTACCCGTTTGCTCTCTACAAATTGGCTTGGTCTCACTACAACCTAAAAGACATTCCAAAGGCTCTGAGCTTTGCCGAACGAAACGTTGAATTTTATAATGAACGTCGCCGTGCGCAAGAAAATCCAAACGAGTTGACCTCAGACGAAGCACTCCGTGAAAATGCATTGCTCGACATCCCAGTCTTTCATATGGAAGGCTCAGAACAAAAGCTTTCTCAATATCAAATTGGTGAAGCACTTTCTTACTTTCGAAAAGTCGGCTTAGACCCCATTTCAAAGAAGGCTGAGAAGAGTCCAATTATTGGTAGGATGTTTTTGAAATACGCCAAGTTGCTCCGATCTCACGGTCAAGAGGCAGATTTGACTCTGTGGAAAAACGAGATCATGGAGAAGGAATACTTCAGACCAGAAGCACTTGAAGTCGTTCTGACCACCTTTGAGAATCAAGTCAACAAACGACGATATCCAGAATTGATGGAATCGACTAAAAACATCCTGACTCTCTACGAGAAAACCGAAGGAAAGTATAGCTTCGCTAAAGCGCATAAGCTCATTCTTGATACTGCCGAAAGTTATCAAGAACTTATCGTCAAAAATAAATCCTCGACTGGTGTCGTACAATTAAGCACGACATTGGCATCTCTCTACGACGTCTTTACCAAGATCGTCGATGAGAAGGACCCTCGCATTCCGCAAGTCCATTACAACTTGGCCGAAACTTTATTTGAAATTAAAGATTACCAACAAGCAACCCAGCACTATCGTTGGGTGGTCGAACACGGAAAATGGGAAAAAGAACAAAAGACTGGAAACGTGATCGACTCGAGCTTGAAAGCTATTTCGAGCCGGTACGAAATCTTAAAGAAAAAGAACCTAATTCCAACCGAACTTAAGGCAACAAAGATTGTAAAAGATGCGGAACCAAAACTAGACCCACTTTTGGCTGAATGGATTACTTGGGTAGATACCCACGTAGATAAGACTAATAATCCAATCGACAACTTTTACTTTGAAGCAAACCGAAGCTTGTATGCTGCTGGAGACGTAGAAAACTCACTCAAGCGCATGATCCGCTTTGTCAGAAAGTATCCAAAATCTACTGTAGCACTGCCATCGGCGAGTCTATCGTTAGATACTTATATCACTTCCCAAGATTGGGAAAATACTTACGAGTTGGCGACCGAACTGCAAGGTTTTCAAGAGTGGAAGTCAGGCGACTTTTCTAAGCGATTGTTTGCTGTGGCAGCCGACTCCTTTTACAAACAGATTGAGATTTTGTATCAGGCAAAAGAATACAAAGCTGCTATCAAGAAGGCAGAGAAATTTCTCAAACTCTACTCTAAGAGTGAAAGATTGGCTGAGTGTTTGACTATTGCGGGCGGTGCAGCCCTAGCACTTCAAGAAAAAAAGGAAGCAAGAGCCTACTACTCTCGACTCATTCAAGAAGTGGGCGCCGTAAATGCATCACGTTCACCTTCTAGTACCAACGGATCCTCAAATAGCACATTAATTAGTTCTGCTTACGCTGCTCGAGCTGCTATTGCAGAGGAACAGTATGAATTTAAAGAAGCAACACAAGATCTAAGAAATTACATCAATTCGCCATCCGGATCGAAAGAAAAGAATGCAGATGCTCTTCGAAAGAAGATCTTGATGATGTCATGGCTTTCGAACGATCCGATCGAAATTCGTGGTACCTTGCAGTCCAAAAATATCTGCACCGAAAAACTGCAGGATGACTGCAATCGCTACGAAGCTTTGGAACTACTTGAAGCGACCGCATCTAGACGCAACGAGCTTAAATACACAGCGAAGCACGCATACGAGCAAGCTCGAAAAGGACCTGAAGAGAATCGAGGCGTATGGGCTGCGTTAGCATTGGAAGATGCAAAAGAGTTTGCCTTCCGCGATCGTCTGATCCTAATCAAACAAGTTGTATCTCATTGGGATGAAGTGGATCCAATTATCCGATTTAGACTAATACCTTTAATTTCGAAACATATCCCGACAGCACTTGAACTCAATCGCCTCGGAATTGCTTCGATAGCTCCACTTAGAGCTGAAGAAAAATACATCACCCGACGTATCGAAGCAATTCGAGAAATCGAAAACGCGATCACCAAAGTTATGAAATTGCCTTGGGCGCGTATCCGAGCTAGCGCACTGAGCGAAATCGCCGGTCTCTATATCGACTTATCAGTAGGCCTGGCTGCGTTACCTGCTCCAAAAGGTCTTTCTGACGAAGATAAATTGGCCTACGAGGACATGATTCGCAAGATCACTATACCTTTTGAAGAAAAAGGAAACGAACTCAGAGCAAAAGCCTTTGAGATGGCTTCACTGTTTGCAATTGAAGACTCTGCATTTAACTCGATCACTGAGCCCTATTTCAAAGCGAATCCTTCACAAGCAAAGGCCTTTGGAAATCTATGGGCGCAATTTAATCCAAAGTCTCGTCTGAATAAGCGAAAAGCATACAAGTTTGATCTTAAGTTTCTCGACAATTTAGATTCTGACGGAGATTGGGATGATGTACGTCCCGACAAGCGAAACCAAGATACACCTGCAGAAATTGTGAAAGCTCGATGGGCAAAAGCTCTCCAAGATCAGTCTTGGCAGCAGGTTGCTTTCTTTACTCAAGAGATGGGTGAAAAGAAGCTTCTAAAGTCCGGTTCCTTCGGACTTGCTAAAGCAGTGTCGCTAGCAGCTGCTGGCGCCCAAGCTGAAGCTCTTTTAGAGATCGAAGAGTCTAAGAAGGGCTTAAGCCTTTCGGAGCAGCTCGAAGCAACCGAATTACTCATTGGATTCTACAAAAAGTCTTATGCAAAGGAACGTGTATTTGAACTCATAAAGGGTCTAGAAAGTACACACCCAGCAGATGCCATTGAGCTGAAGAATGATTTCGTACCGCCAGCTCCGTCTGCGGCACCAGCTCGACAAATCGCTACAGAAAAAACGACTGAAAAGAAGTCAGAAGCAGCGAAAAAGTAAGAAAGACTACTTCGGGTTAACTAAGGTACTGAGCTTAATTGCTACACGATCCTGCGCGGCCTTAACTTCATAGCGTTTCGTCACAGTCGTTTTAGAAAAGACAACAAATGGAAAGTAGTCTGATACTACACCTGCTGCGGATTTCTTAGCGACGTATCCGGCTAGGTTATATATTCCACTCAGCGTACCGGTCTTGGCCAAAACGAGACCCGTTGCAGCGCTATTTTTCATTCTCGCTTTCAAAGTACCGTCGACACCAGCGATCGGAAGTGTTTCTACAAAATCATTGAAGAACGTTTCCTTCTTCGTCTGTTCAAGAACTTCTAGAAGCCCTTGAGTTGTGATTTGACTTTCGCGTGATAGCCCCGAGCCGTCGAGTATCCGTGTACTTCGCACCCCTGCCTCTTGTAAAAAGGCTGTCATTAACTTTTGGGCTGAGTTGAGTAAGTCTGAGTTTTCGGATGATGGTGTGAGCTGTCCGATTTTACGAAAGATAGACTCACCAATGATATTGATACTATCCTTCATGAGGGGCATCAAAATATCTTTGAGTTGCCGAGATTCAAAAACGATTTCTTCGACTGCACCTGAAGATTCAGCATGTGCCGCTGCTAGGCTTCTAGTTTTTATGTCGATGCCTCTCATCTTTAAGATGCGAACAAATAACGATCTCAACCAACCTTGGGTATCGTGAATTGGAAGGGCAAAGGAGCGAGGTCTTGACCCCGATGCCCATGTACCTAAGACACGATACCGAGTTCCATTTTCAAGGGGCTGCACCGCTATCCGAGTGTATTTGCCCTTCTTTAACGCAAAAACTACCGGTACAGGAATATCTGAACTTTCCCATTGGCCTCGCGTTTGACTCTTGACCGTATACACCGCGCAATTGGCGCTAAAATTAAATGCTTGCGGTAAAGCACCATAACAAACTGTGTGATCAGTTACCTTCCAACCTTGGGGGTAAACAGGTTTGTTCCATCGCTCATCAGCTGCGGTAAAGGTGATTGGACCATCTATGGTTCGAATGCCTGCGACGTAAAGCTGCTCGGCTAGCCAGCTTACTCGCGATGATTCGGCTTCCGAATATACTTCCATGCCCCAAGTGGGATCGCCGTCACCGATCACATTGATCTGAGTGGCAATAGACGGATCTTGCTCAGAGCGAACAAATTGAAGAGTGGTTTTAAATCGAAAATCAGGACCAAGTTTTTTCAACGCTACGACAGAAGTTAAAACCTTGCTCACCGAAGCTGGAGCCATTGAAGTGGTGGCGTTTAAGGCAAATGGTTCCGGGCCCTGAAGCTGGACTCCGTAAAAAATCGCTTTACTGGGTTTTGGCATTAGTACTTTTGCCCAGTCTGTTTTGATGTCAGGAGTCGAAGGTGAAATTACTTCAGGCACTTCATCCACTGGCAGTGCCTCAGAACGGGACTCTTCCATTTTCTCTTGGCTGATCTCTTGACTGATCATTTCTTGTACCACCAATGGACGCGCCACAGCGCGGCCGGGGGCCATGAACATCAGTCCTAGACAAAGTGGCACCAATAAGTCTTTCACGAACCATATGTTTTATCGACACATGACAAAAATCAACTTAAGATTGACAAAATGCTCTCCGAAAATAACGCAATTCTAGAAGTTCGAGATCTTGTAAAACATTTTCCAAAAGTTCAGGCAGTCAACGGCGTGAGCTTTCAAATCAAAAGAGGTACATGTTTTGGCCTACTTGGACCCAATGGTGCGGGTAAAACAACCACTATTGAAATGATCGAAGGCATTACTACCCCCACCCAGGGTGAGATCCTGTTTGAAGGTGAGCGGGTAGGCAGCAAATTTCGTGAACAGTGCGGCATTCAGTTCCAAAGTACCTCCCTACAGGACTATCTGACTGTCCGAGAAGTGCTCAAAATGTTCTCAAAATTTTATCAACAATCTACCAGTATAGATGAATTAGTTGAGCTCTGTAGCCTCGGAGAGTACCTAGATCGCGACCATGACAAGCTCTCAGGTGGCCAACGTCAAAGGCTTCTTCTCGCCGTCGCTTTAATCAATGACCCTAAGATAATCTTCCTAGATGAACCCACTACTGGTCTAGACCCTCAGGCTCGTCGCAATTTTTGGGATCTCATCCAAGCGATTAAAAAGCGCGGTAAGACTGTTGTACTCACGACTCATTACATGGAAGAAGCGTACTCACTGTGCAACGAAATCGCGATAATGGATCGAGGTAAGATTATTGCTCAAGGCGCTCCTGATCATCTCCTGAAACAATATTTTGAAGGCGTATCGATTGAAATTCCTGTTTCGGATTTTCATATTTCAACTCAGGAACTTCCGTGGCCAAACAGTATCCAGCAAGATCGGGTAGAAATCAGGACCAAAGAAGTAAATGAAACCCTCTCTTATCTCATTTCAAAAAAAGTCGAACTCAAACATCTCAAAGTGAGATCTCACACACTGGAAGACTTATTCTTGGAGCTTACCGGTAAGGGGCTACGTACATGAGAAAGTTTTTAGCCGTATTAGACGCACGAAATAAAGAGTTCTTACGAGACCGCTCAGCCCTGGCCTGGAATCTAGTGTTTCCAATATTAGTGATCCTAGGCTTTTCGTTTGCATTCTCGGGACAATCCCAAGATGTTTTTAAAGTTGGATTAATTAAGGATCCGAGCGTTCCATCACAAATTACTGAATTTTTGAAAACAGATTATATTCAGTTTGTTGATCAGAATAACCTAGATGCTGCACTCGGAAAACTCCGGCGTCATCAGATCGATATGATCGTATCTGACACCGCATCTTACTGGATTAATTCTACCTCACCTAAAGGCTACCTCCTCGAGAAGATACTTAAGGGCACAGTCTCAGACAGTTCTTCTCGGTCTAATTCTCTGTCTAAACAAACAGTACAAGGTAAGGAGATCCGCTACGTCGATTGGCTAGTTTCTGGCCTGTTAGGGATGAACATCATGTTCAGCGCCTTATTTGGAGTTGGCTACACGATCGTACGATATCGTAAGAACGGAGTCCTCAAGCGGCTTAAAGCCACTCCCCTAGGCGCTTTCGAGTTTTTATGCGCTCAGGTCTTTTCGCGACTCATTCTTCTAGTAGGTACGTCAGTAGTAGTTTTCTATGGATGTCATCTCTTAATTAAGTTTCAAGTGATTGGCACTTATTGGAATTTGTTTCTTGTACTTACTCTCGGATCGATCTGCTTAATATCACTCGGCCTCTTGATCGCCTCTCGAATAGCGAGTGAAGAATTTGCGGGCGGAGTACTCAATTTGATCTCGTGGCCAATGATGTTTTTATCGGGAGTGTGGTTTTCACTCGAGGGCGCTCATCCGATTGTACAGTCAGCGGCTCAGGCTTTTCCGCTTACTCATGTCATTGGCGCCTCGCGCGCCATCATGACAGAAGGTGCGGACCTCTCTCAGGTCGGGCCTCATCTCCTTGTATTAACGTGTATGAGCGTGGTTTTCTTACTCGTTGGAGCACTGACATTTAAATGGGAATGAGCCCGAGATCAATGAGTGACCATAGTTTCGGTCGCTGCATCAGTAGATCTCTCAGAAGCGAGTGGTTTTACCCTGAACGAAATTAGAATACAGATGATACTTGCCACCACAGTGAGATAACTGACCCGATCGTAATGAACGAGCTCACCAGCAGCATTCTTACTCACGATGAGTCCGGCTAGAAAACTAGCGAGCCCAGCAAACAATTGCTGAAAACACGAATTGATACTCATAAATCCACCGCGTTTCTGCGGCGAGACTGTACTTGACACAAGTGCCATAGCTGGAACAAAACGAGCATTTCCGAGAATGAAAAAGAGAGTGGTGAGCGCCAGAGCTATCGGCAGCCCAACATGTCCGAGATGGGCAATGGCTAAGATCGGGAACAGTGCCAACACCGCTGATCGCCGAAAAATATATGCGCTTCCGCGCCGATCAGAGAACTTACCTACTAGAGGAGATGTAAAGATCGTAGCAAGGCCACCCAAGAGGTAAATGTAGGTTAAGTCAGACTCTTTGAACCCTACATTAGACACCATGTAAGGACTTAAAAAAGGTACGATAGTAAATTGCCCGAGCATTAGGAAACCGGTTAAAGCAAGTGCCCAAACTTGGTTTGGAGTCTTAGCGATATCAGTAAGGATGGAAAACATGCTCAATGAAATCCGCTTTTTCTTAATCGCCGGACTGGAATTATTAATCGGACTATTTACCAGCGGCCCCTTCTCCACGAGATGCGATCTAAGCTCCGGGACCACATAGTAAATTGCTACCAAGACAATGAGACAGCTGAATACCAGAAAGAAGAATGGCGCATGCCAGCTCAACTTATTAGCCAAAAATAAGCCGAAAGGTACTCCGACAACCGACGCTACTGAGAACGCCGTCATAACGATTCCCATCGCATGACCACGACGTTGTGGAACGATTGCATCAGCCACAACTGAAAGGACCAAGGCTCCAAGAACTCCACCAAAAAAGCCAGTGAGAGTCCTTGCCGCCACTAACATGATATAGGATGGGGCTATAGCGCATGCTAATGTGCCGATACAAAATCCGAGATAGGTCCACAAAAGGAAAGTCTTACGGTCAAAGCGGTCGATCACAAATGATCCCAAAAACCCGAAAATACCGCCGCTAAATGCATAAGCGGAAACGATCACGCTAAATTGTGCTGGAGTGATACTAAAAGTTCTCATAAGTTGCGGCCCAAGAGGCATCATGATCATAAAATCCATGATGTTCGTGAACTGAATCGCAGCAAGCACCAGAAGCAGTTTACGCTCCTGTTTGGTCATCTTATTTGTCGTGGGTGAAGGCATGAGGAACTTAAAATTAACTCACGTGTCGACTAAAGTAAAAACAAGAATCATCGACTCGACATTCTGTCTATGACTCGAGTAAGCTACAACCGTGCAAGTACCTATTGTGATCCAAGCACCGGACGAAAAAATCAACTTAGGTGAAGTTGACCTGCAGACGATAACCTCTACGCAGCGCCTCGCTCGCGCTCTAAAGGCGCTGGCTGTCTGCTGGATACTGGCAGTCGCATCTGTAGTTATTCCAATCATTCATTTTGTATCTGTCCCCTTACTCTTTCTCGCAGGCCCAGTAGTGGCCTATTTCTTCTATAGACCCAACCAGCTGATCGCAAAAGGGACCGGTCTTTGTCCGTCTTGCCAAAAACCCCTCGTCCTCGAAAATGTCAGCGCCGAGTGGCCGGTCAAAGTTTTTTGCACAGCCTGCCGGACCGATCTTAACATTCGACTTAAGATCTAAAGTTCTCTCCAGAACGTCACCAAATCGTCAATATTTTCTTTATAAATTTCAAGATCTTACGCGGTCACGACCTAATACTCGACTCAATCAATCAAATTATTTGCATTATTTTAATATGTTAAATAAAATTAACTAATGGACCGAAATGGTGATGTATGACCGCTAAACTCATCGTATGGATTACAACCTTACTTTTTATCTTTTTGGGCGCAGCCGGTGGAGACTCTGCTTCACTTGCTCAAGCGTTTTCCCTTCCGAGTGCATTTGGAGCTGAAGTCTCCAAACGTCAGAAGGTAATCGACTTTGAAGATGAAGTNNGGATGAATAAACGTCCTCTCGACTCTTTCAATCAAATCTCCGAAGCGAACAAAAAGAAAAAGAAACAACATCTCTACCGTAAGCGCGCGGGATTCCGTACTGAGACTGCACAAACCATTTCTGAAATTAGGTACGTCCAATGAGCAGATTTGTAGTCACCACAGTTACACAAGGTGGACAACGTAGCTTGATCTGGGACGACAAGTCTCCTATGGGGATTGGTCATCCGTTTCGATACGTGATTGAACGAACTGAAAAAGGAATTCAAGTTCGTCACCTCTCTCATTCAGTCAATCAAATTGCAGATGCTTCTTTGAAGCAAGTCCCTAAAGAGCAACTCGACAAAGGTAATGTCATCGCCCTAGAGCCAAACCTACAGCTCAAGATTCGTAAGATGACCAATGACCTCACTACTCCGCTCGATTTTAAACCACCGGCGACGGAGCTTGCTCTCGATAACTCAAATTTAGATTTTTTTGTTCTCTCAGGCAAATACACAGCCGTAGCGTTCGTCGCTTTCCTCGTGATGGCTTACTTCTGGCCAAAACCACAACCTAAGCCAGCTGAACTTATTCCAGAACAATTTACACAAATCGTGATGCCTAAACAGCCAGCAACCAAAGCCCCTGCTCCAGCTGCTGGTGGTGAGACAGCTCCAAAGAGCGCTCAAAATTTACCAAAAAAAGTTGAAAACGCTGCTGTCGTTCAAGCGTTCCGCGCTAAGGCTCTTCAAAGCGCAGTGAGTAAACTTCTTAAAGGCGGAATGACCAATCTCATGGCTCAGTCTGACTTTGTTCGCGGTAATAACCAAAGCCTCAATGCGCGAAACATTTTAAATACTAAATCCAATGCGATGCACGCATCAGCCAGTGCAACTGGCGATTCAAATCCGAATGTTCAAGTAGCAGCAGTCGGTGGAGAAGGCGGCAAAGGCGTTGGATACCGTAAGGGAGATAAAGCCGGAGTCGAAGGACAAGGTAAAAACTATGTCAAATACGCTTCTTCGATCACCGGTGACTCTTTAGGTGCCGACGTACAAGAAGGTTTGACCAAAGACGAAGTTGGCGAAGTCATTCATAAGCACATGAGCGAAATTCGCTACTGCTATGAGACTGCCATGATGAGAACTCCAGATATCGAAGGAAAACTCATTGTCGATTTCACTATTGGTGGAAACGGAATGGTCAAAGCTACGGCAGTTAAGACCTCTACTATTCCTGACCCTCGCTTAGACGATTGCATCTTAAGACGTTTAGTCACGTGGAAGTTCCCGTTGCCTAAAGGCGGCATCGACGTCGCCGTCAGTTACCCGTTCATCTTTAAAACATTGGGGAGATAGCTATGAAAAAACACATGAAGCTTACATCGCTTAGTTTGGTCCTCGCTTTGACAAGCAGCTCGACCGTATTTGCTGCAGACAAAAAAGATGAAAAAAAATCTGACGGCAAACCTGCAGCTGCAAAAGCTGAAGTAAAAGCCGAAGAGCCGAAAAAAGAAGGCTCGATCGCCGAAGAAGTCGACGTTAACAACATCAAAGAAAAGTACTGGGCCCGCGGTGAAGAATCCGAACTTGGAGTCGTTCAAAACCGTCTGTATTCGAAAGCCCGTAAGTTTGAATTCAGCTTAATGGGCGGTATTGCCTATCCAGATCCATTCCTATCTGTCAAGGAAGTAGGCGGCGTATTTGGATTTCACTTTAATGAGTACATTGCAGTCAACTTGGTTGCCTTGAAGTATTTCGTGAGTGACTCAAGCGCTCGTCAGCTTTTCTCTGACCGTACTCAAGGCGGTCGCACGAATACTAATATTCCAAAGCACTTTTTTGGACCAGAAGTGAGCGCCAGCGTTCTCTATGGTAAGCTCAGTCTCTTAGGTAAAAAGATCATCTATTACGATCTGCACTTTACTGGTGGTATCGGTGTTACTGGATCTAAAAATGGTAGCTACATCACTCCGAACGTCGGCATTGGCCAGCAATTCTATCTATCCAAAAATACTTCTCTTAAATTCGACTATCGCCTTCATCGTTACAATGAAGACATCGTCGAAGAAAACATTCCTACCAAGCTTGGACAAGTTGTTGCCGAAAGAACGGTCTACAACAACGTCATTATGATCGGTATTGGATTCATGTTCGGTCCTGGCCCGAAGGAGGATAAAAAATGATGAAGAAGCCTCATCACCTTTTTAAAACTCTTACGGCGATTTCGACTGCGCTGGTTGCAACTCAAGCCTTCGGCCAAACAGCCGCGGCCCCAGTGGTTGCAGCAGCTCCAGTATCTAATGAAGTTGTCAAAGTCAGCACCTACAAAGGTTCAAAAGCTGATAAGGCCTGCACTCCTTCGGAGAAATGGACTTTCAGTGATGAGATCTCCGGCGAATGGCGCGAAGAATGGAGCAAATTTCTTTCCGGAAGTAGCTCGCCAGTGCGTGGATTTTCTGAAGCTCTAGGGCTACGCCGTCAGTTCGCAAGCGGAGAACCTAAGTTTTTTGCTGAGTATTGGATTTCACGTGCTTTGCTTCAAGGCAAGCTCCACCATATCGCCTACGCAGGTTTCACAAAGATCGCTTCCTACGACCCAAAAGAAATCGGGGCTGAAGCACATGGTATTCAAACCGCGGCGATAGACTGCTTAAACCGCATCTATGAACTTTATCCTTCATTTTCGGTTTCCAAGGCAGTTCAAGGCAATCTGAAGACGCTGATTTCCAATCCAGACACCCGCAAAGAACCACTCTGGGAGTTTGCGCAAAATGCAGTTCGCGTTCAGCTTGCTGAGGGTGCGCCCAAATCTCAAGTGATGGAAACAATGGCACTCCTCAAAGGAGCAGGCGCTTACGAGTCTTTCGCACAAGGTTTATATTCCGCTCGACATAGCAGTCATAAAGCTGCAATTAAAGAGCTCAACAGCTTCTTGAATAATCCAGCTATACCGGCAGTTTTAAGCAAATTTACTGACCATGCACGACTCTTACTCGCTCGTTCGCTCTACACAGTCGGCAAATATAATGAAGCAGGATTAGAACTTCAAAAGATGAAAAAGAGTTCTAACGAACTTGCGACTGCGCTTTCTGAACTATCCTGGGCTTTCTTAATGGATGAAAAACTTAGAGAAGCAATCGGTACAGCCATGAACCTTCAGGCTGGGGGGCCTAGACATACGTTCGCTCCTGAAGCTCCTATGGTAATGGCGATGGCCCTCAATGAACTTTGTCAATATCCAGAATCTATTCGTGCGATTGACCAATTCAAGAAGCACTATGAAAAGCCTTATCGTTGGCTAGCAAAGTGGAAGTCTGAACAGACCGATGTCTACCCTATGGCAGTGAAGTTCTTAAAAAAGGAACTTAAAGTGCCGGACCGTGTTGGTACCGAATGGGTTCGTTCTCCAATTTTTATTTCTCATCAAGATGAAATCAATCTTATCTTTAAAGAAAAGACTGCTTCTGAATCTCTAGGTAAATCAGGATCAGCTGAACAGAAACAACTTGGGGCTTCAATCAAAGCGATGGCTGCTGCGCTTAAGCCAAAGATTAAAACCGCTCGCGCATCTCTTAAGCCAGGTCAAATGCTACCTAAGTCGATTATTAATGATCTTGTAAAACTCAAAGAACAAATGGCTCATTATCGACGCGTTAGAACTGCTGCAGCACCTTGGCACACGATCTTGGGCAATCACAACAAAAACCTTCCTGGTCTGCAGAAAGGTTTAGTTACTCGAATGAACAAACATCTTGCAGATAAAAATATCAAAATGCTGTCTCAGATCGAAGAAATTGCTGAGAACAATCAGTTGATCNNGTTGATCGAAATCGAAATCTACAACGGAGCAAGCCAAGACATCATTTGGCAAAACGCTCATCCTGAGTACAAAAAGATGGCTCAGCAAATGAATACTGATCGAAAAGAGAACTCAGCTGAGAAAGTTTGGGACTGGGGTCGCGCTCCAGCTCAAATCGATGACGATGAAGGTGACAAGGTCGAGGTTTGGGAAGATGAGTTAGGCTCATTCAAAGCGAACCTTTACGACAATTGTTCGAGTAAAGAAAAATATTTAGCAATCAAACGTAGAAGGTAATTATATGAGCAAAAAATCTCATCTTCGAGTGATCTGCCATGACCACCACCACGTAGTCGCTGCCAATTTCATTAAAATTAGCGAGAGTGGCGGAGAGCTCATCGCTGATACTCATTCTGGCGATCCAGTGTTCGCTATTAAATCTAAGATCTACTTGGACATCATTAACGAATCAACCGGCAAGTCAACTGTAGTACACGCTCGATTGGCTCAAGCAATACGTGAGAAAGATCATTGGGTCTACTTAGTTCGATGGAACGAGTGTCCTACCCTGCTACGCTCCGAATTGAAAAGCGCTTAATTTCTTGATATCCCATTCGACATGGGACTTCCTGAAGCAAAAACAGGCGTTATACTCGATGAACATGGCCGTGTGGTCTACGACGATACTCCAGGCTCTGTTTCTTCACGAACATCGATCAGTTGGAATGCAAAAGGCTGGATTCCAAAACTCATTTTAGTGAGTGGAATTACCANNGTTGGTCGGATTTGGCGTAGCAGCTGTCGTTTTGGCTACTATGCTCGTACTCTTCTTCCTGAGAATGGTTGCTCGCGCACTCTTTGGAAGTTCCGGACCACGGTAACTTCTAAGACTCAGTATAACGGAGACCCTAACCTGATTTCTCAAATTAGAGTCTCCGCTCTACCATCCCATCCTCTAGTTGTAGATCACGTTGATTTTAGAAATATTTGCAATACCTTGAAGATCAGTGATGATCCTCAATTTATTACCTTTGATATCGTAATCCTTCTTCAAGACTAAAGATCTTTCAGTTGAAGGATCATCGTTACCATTTGTATCTTTGAGTGTAACTGTCACGCTTGTGATCGTCTGACCTGCTTTATCAGCCGGCAAATCAATCACCTTTGCATACTTAATTTCGGTAACTTGTTTTTCAACAAAGAGACCAATGTCATTAAAGATAGCATCATACTTAGGCGTTTTTGTATCAGCAGTAAACGAAGCATAAGCCGCTTTGTTAGACTTGTCTTCGCGAACTACATCAACAAGCACATCATAGGCGGTACTTGCATGACACCAGTTGAGGCGATTCTTAATGACTTGAACCTTCTCACTGGCGCTCACTTTCAGATTATCCGCCAAATGAAGTGCATCAATAGCACTTGCTGTGATCGGACGGTCCAAGTCGAGTCGATCTAGTGCATTACAATCATACCCTTCTACTTTACCTTCGGCATCGCGTTTGTTCGAGATAGTCACAACGAAGTAATTAGGATTTTCCGTTGTGCCGTCCAGCGACATGAAGAACTTATCTAAGTGGTTCTTCAAATATTCGCCGTTATGACGAGCAACGCTTGGATGATAAACTGGTAGACCCTTCGGTGCACCAGGAAAGCGAGTGCTATCGAACTCATCTGAAACGACTAGAATCAAGCGAGTTGAACCTTTTCTGAAAAGCTGTTGAGCCTTTGAAGAAGTATGCTTTTCGTTTAACTCGACAAACCGATAGATAGATTCCATCGCTCGTTCTTCATGATGTCCATCTTTGGTAAACTCTTTAGTTCCAGGCTTTTTGAGATTAGGTCTCATGTTGATTTCTAAATCTCGAGAAAGCTCTGCAATCCACTCATCATGAGATCCTGTGTAGCCACTTGGCATTTTTGTGCTGAGTACAGGTTTTCCAGTGCGCAGCGCAGATTTGCCCGTAGCTGGGTCGACATCTACACGAGGAAAGGTTCCGTCTGCTACACCGGCAATCAGCTGCGCAGCTTTAGGGTCAGCTGAAGTAGCTAAAAAGCCGTCTGTAGTTACGCGACCAAACTGAACGTCGATGTCGTTTTCGACATTCTTTTGTTTGATGTGTTTTTCAACCAAGGTGTGAACGAGATCGTCCACAGACTTATCTTGATTGTCTGCCATACTTTTGGAGTTATCCATCACGACTAACACGTCGACCGAGGACGGCACGTATTGAGTAGTAGGTACTCCTTTAGAAGCATCAAATGATACAACTTGGCGCGGAGGAACCACTGGCTTAGGCAACTCTGGGGCTTTCACCGTGGTGTTGTTCTTCATACCAGTAATAGCAGGAAGAATATCGGAGCCACGAATCGTGTTATTTTTTGCTACAAAAGGCACACGCATATCTGGAGCTTGAACTTCTCCAAGCTTCATACCAGTGATCGCTGGCTTAGAATCCGCACCACGGATGGTGTTAGATACAGGATTGAACGGAACACGCAAATCCGGAGCTTGAACTTCTCCAAGCTTCATACCGGTAATTGCCGGCTTGGTGACTATTCCATAAGCTTTATTTTCTTTCGCTTTGAAATAAGGCACCGGATCTGGGATCTCGCCTTGCTTCAATTCAAATTCGACACGCTCTTGAGGCGGAAGACCTTTTCGTTCGACGCTTCCCAATGAAGCATGCATTACGCGTGGCTCCTCGGGTTGAGGCTCGACTTCAGGTTGGAGTTGAGTAGTTTCTGGTGATCCATTTGAGTTCGCTTCAGTCTCGGCACTTGGGCCGGAAAAGCTATGATCCGTGGAACACGCAGTGGTGAGGCTGAGCATAGCCATCACATTTAAAATTTGAGCAACATTCTTTTTGGTGAATAACATTGGGGCATCTCCTTACGACGGCGCGCATAATACATCAGGAGACACCCAAAGAACAATAATATTACTCAGGTATTTTAAACTGACCTAGTTTAAGTCATGAAATTTTTACAGAAATCGCTCGAAAAAATCTTTTATACACCACTTATATTTAAGTTGAGCAAAAAGAGCTCACAAAATAAATAAACTATTTGTATTTAAAAATTCGTAAAATTTCATGAAATAGAGACAATCTTATACTCGCGCACAGAGTCGCGCACCCGTACGTTGATCTGATCGCCCACTTTTTTTCCTAATAGTGCCTCGCCCAGGGGTGATTGAGGAGTGATAACCTGAACTGCTTGGCCTTGAACTCGAGTGACAAGACCGCCTCCTTGAGGCGCTACAAAATAATACGCGTGAGTGTTGCCGAGTTGTAACTCTACTAGCGCGGAAGGAATAATGACATCTTCGGAAGTATACTTTCTCGTAGGAAGAAATCGATACATCAAGAGTAAACCCTGAATCTCGGCCGATCTTTCCTGATCAGCTTCTTTTAGTTCTTCTTCGAGATACTCTTTAATCTGAGAAACAACTTCTTGTTTATCCACGATATCAAACTCTCACAAACGGTCTCACTCTACCAAGCTCAATTTGTGAACAATCAAACGTAACACTCCGCAGCTTTGGCATAAACTGTGCTCCGCGAAGCGACGGCACATCCACGGAGATCCGAATGAGCACCTTAACTGCAATGCGTCGATTATTTCTAATCATCTGTCTAACCTTCATGCCTCTCCTTCAAGGCTGTGGTTCTTCTTCAGACCCAAGCCCAATGAGCATGAACTCGGGTGGAGGATGCAGACCCGAGGACTTGAAAAACGGCCCCGTCATGAAAAACCTGGAGCTTGCAGTGAACGATAACACTGGTGACACGACATCCGCGAAAGCATGGATTGCTCCTGGAGCACGGCACGGAATTATCTTTGTAACTGGAATAGATGGCGGATTTTTGGAACCCGCAGATCAGATCTATACTCGCACAGCTGAAAGTTTTTACCACCAGTGTGTGTCCTCAATCTTTGTCACTTATCGAGCTCCTGGCAATGTACCTGGCAATGTAAAGATGTCAGTCGCAGATGCAAGGTCTGCAATTGATCATTTAAAAGGGTTAGGTATAAATAAAATGGCAATTGTAGGCTGGTCCTTTGGAGGTGCGGTCATTAGCCACACTTCGGCTGAGGTACCCGAAATTGCCACGGTGATCGGATTTGCCCCTCAGGGCCTATATGCTGAACCGATCGCACAACTCAGGCAGTCGCAATCACTCTTAGTGTTCTATTCTTATGACGACGAAAATGTGGCCTATACGGAATCGCAGTTCCTATTTGATAAGGCGCCAGGAAATATAAAGAAGGAAGCCTATCCACTCAGCGGCTACAATCACGCACTGGATGGCACGTCTAGGAAGATCGAGCCCGTTTTCCACAATTGGTTAAAAGATAATCTTTTGAATTAAGCTGCTTTTGAGGTGTCTTGATTCCTTTTGCTTTTTGCTTTCGGAAATTCGATCACATTCTGAGAAGCAAATTCAGGAATTAACCCGCGCCCCGTAGATAATAAAGTGGTCACCCACTGGTGCAATCTTTTTGGCCAAGGTTCAATCGGAGTTCTGGATTCAACACCTAGGATCCGGAATGCCTTGATAAGATTTCGAACTTGCCTTGCCATGAAGTATTCACCTTCATCAAACTGAAAGTGAACTCCGTAAGAGTGTAGTCTTTTCGACGCTTGTCCATTGAGCCGATAAACCACTAAAGCACGAATGAAGTATGCTTTATTCATGTAATTAAAGCTCAGAAATATTTCATCATTCGACTCAAAAGTTTCTGAGGTGTATATCATCGCTCCACCTTCAGAGATATTTGCAATCGAGAAGTTTTGAGTGTTTTCAAAAATTTTTGATTTTGAAAGCTGTCCGGAAAAATCGACTAGATAGCGCGTTTGAGCTTCCCACCATCTGATGCGCGGATTCATGTATGTGATTCGTACTTGAGGAATTAAAAAGTATCCGACCAATACTGCATTTAGAACAGTCGCCACGATAAAAAATGTGGGGCTTGTAACAGAAGAAACTTCTTTCCAAGAAAGATAATTAGATACCGACACCCATACTGTAACCCCGATAAAGACTGGGTAGCTCCACCTTTTACATGAAAATATTGCATAACCCAAAATCGGAGAGAGCAAAAATGCATCTATCCATCCGAGAGGGCCTGATGCCATTACATCTTCCCAGATTGTTGAAACAGGTAAGTTTAAAGCGACAGAGCTGATCCAAAGATTAAATGCAGGTGCAGCCATCTGAGCGAGAGCTAATAAAATTATGGGCCAAGGTCTTGTTTTCATCTCCTTCACTTATCTGAAGAAATCGAAACAAACTTTAGTGCTAGCCATCGTCAATTATTTGGCAAAGACTATTCAGATTTGATCTCACCCGACTGAGACTTTCCAGGATGCACCGAGAGATCGTCGACGTTTTTTATGCTGTCCCCCTTGGGTGTAATTCCAAGTGGTGAGATCGCCTGAATCTCCGGCAAGTCTTTCGGACATGAATAAGTAGTCAAACTCCGCATCAGCAAGCCCGGCTGTTTCGCTCCGAAGTATTTCGGATCTTTAAATCCGCCGTAATACTCTGTGATTAAACACCTATAGAGAGCTTGACGTTCCTGAGTGTTGAGTTGCGATCCTGCCGGATGAGGTGGCATATGGCCAGACTCAATCATCCAGTGGAGCGTAGATTTCGGAAGAGTNNGTACCAGCCGTATCATCTGGACCTAGCGGATACGAAAGTGGTCCTGCAAACGTAGTGTCATGGCAACTCGCGCAGTTCATCGATGCTTTTACTTTGTCGATTTGTTTGCGAGTCAGACGGAAGGGTGCCGTGCAGGTTTTCATAAATTTCTCGGTTCGAACTGGCGAATCTTTCGGTCCCATCAAAGGACCATGCCCTTTTAGAGCTTGTGGAGCAGGCTCTGCGTTCGCTGTTTGAATAATTTCTCGTCGAAGGTCTTCAATAATCTTTTTGCCTTCAGTCTTTTCTCCAAAAACTTTGACTTCGGTACCTGGGAGAGGAACTAAGGGCATTGCTCCCGTACGATGACAACTCAAGCAAAACCGCTGGCTGAGTCCATTATCCTCAAGCTTCTTGTCACTGGCCTGCAATTCGACCTTTCGATGGAGAATCGTTCCATCTTTCATCAGGATCGTTTCTTTTTCGCTCGGTGGAGAAAAGGACTTAAACCACACTTTCGGAGTACGGATCGGAGTGCCATCCTTTCGGTGATGCTGAACTGTAATTAATAAGACCGTAGGCTCAATTTCGTGTTGGTCATGTACTACATGGGTCCATCGGCTTTCAGTTTTACCAGGGAGAAAAGAGACATAGGTTAACCCTTCAATGATTGCTGAACGCATTCGCAGAGTTTTGGACTCGGGATACCGTTTTTTAATTTGTCCAAGAAATGTCTCGAGCTGACTCACTGAAGTTTTTGGATTCGAAATCAGTTCGAAAAATTCCTGCTCTCGAAATACTTCTGGCAGCTCACCAAACGCGTGAGCCTCTTCACCTTCGTTTTCTGAAAACGTCGCACTTAAATTTTGAATTCCTTTCATGCATTGAAGAAATTCTGGGTTCTCAAAAAACTTTCGCTGCGAAGGTAGACTTTGGCACTCCCTCAGGAGCTTAATCGAGTGGGACCTCAAATCTGCAGGGGTGGACAAGTTCGCAACCAATCGATCTCGCCATTTTTGCCATTCATCTGAGGTAGAAGGGCAGGATGCTGTATCTGCAGATGCACGCGCATGAAGGACAAAAGTAATCACAAGCGTGAAGGTGAAGCTGATCCAAGTAGACATATCTAATGAGCTTTTCGGCCAAATTAGACACTAGCTTGAGCTCATGACGCATAGCACCCAATAGTGCGATGAAACTTTTCTGATAACGCACTAGCGCTACCAAAAGGGCCAAGACCTCTTTATAGTC
>DBAE01000195.1 GCA_002291495.1 Bacteriovoracaceae bacterium UBA1018
TTGCTGAACTGAGTAAGGCATTAGAAGCGATCCAAAGAGCACAAGCGCCCGCAGCAGCGCCGAGCCAAGCTATTTCTACTCCACAGCCTCAACGCACAGTTGCATCAGTCCCGCAGACTCGGGTTCGGCTCAAACTACTCTTAGATCCAGCACTACGTGACGAGCGCACCCAAGTGATGATTAATGGTATGCGTATCAGCGCGCGAAATCCTATTGTGATCGTGAAAGTTGATCAACCCTTAGAGCTTGTTGTCAGCCGAAATCAATACACGCCTTACAGAAACAAACTTGTTCTGAAAGAATCCGACCTCAACGGATCTGACATGTATCAATTGAAAGTGCCGCTCAAAAAAGCGCGGCGCTNNGCCTTAGCTGCCAAAGATTTTTCTTTGAATCGAAGAACAAACGCATAGAGAACAGCTAGCGCAAAAATCCCAAGAACAAACCATTGAAACTTTGCTTTCATCACTGCGACCATGTCTGCAGGAGAATCTAAAAGTTCGGGATGGCCGCCGATGACTTCTTGTCCGAACCAGGACAGAATCGTACACCAGATAAATGCACCAGCACACGTAACAATACTAAATTTACCAATGGGCATTCGAAAGATTCCCGCCGGCATCGAAATTAAATGTCGAACCACTGGAAGCAAGCGAGCCACAAAAATCCCCATGATGCCGTAGCGGCCAACCCACTTTTCAGCCATGGTGATTTTATCAGGAGAAAGAAGAAAGTATTTTCCGTATCGCTTGATGAAAGGTAAGCCCAACCACTGAGCGCCTAGGTAGCTCAATATTGAGCCCACGTAACTTCCTGCCGTCCCGGCAAGCACAACTCCCCAAAAGTTCATTTTACCTTGAGCTGCCCAAAAAGCAGCAGGTGGCATGACAACTTCAGATGGCACTGGAATGATCGAACTCTCCATCGCCATGAGCACAAATACACCCCAATATCCCCACTGCTCTACCCAAACAAACCAAGTCTTTAGAAGTTCATGCAACATGTCGCCGATCATCCTCAGATCTGTGGCTGCAGTCAAGAAAGAGATCTATGTTCATAGCTTTATTATGCCATTTGTGAGAGTTTAGAAGCATGTCTGAAACTCTACCTCGAGTGGTCATCATTGGCGGTGGATTCGGTGGGCTTCGCACCGCCCAACACCTCAAAAATATTCCTGCAGCCGTTACTCTAATCGACCGAAGTAATCATCACTTGTTTCAGCCCCTGCTTTATCAAGTGGCTACTGCTGCACTGTCTCCAGCCGATATTGCCGCACCCATCCGTGGGGTCCTCCGAAAGCTTCCAAACTGCGAAATTTTATTAGCTGAAGGCACTGGCGTCGACACAGTAAAACAAGAGGTCTATTTTGAAAACCGTGCTCTTGCGTACGATTACTTAGTGCTAGCGACTGGAGCGAGACATAGTTATTTCGGAAAAGATGATTGGGAAAAGTTTGCTCCGGGTCTCAAAACTATTCAAGATGCTACGGCCATTCGTCAAAACATCTTGATCGCTTTTGAAAAAGCGGAAATGGAACCCGATTCAGAAATCAGAAAACATTATTTAAATTTTGTCATCGTTGGTGGCGGTCCGACTGGGGTTGAAATGGCCGGTTCCATTGCCGAACTTGCCAGCGTAGCTTTGGCCGCTGATTTTAAGCACATCGATCCTACTGCAGCTCAAATCACCCTCATTGAAGCCGGACCTCGTATACTCGCAGGCTTTCCAGAAGTGCTTTCAGAAAATGCAAAACGTTCTCTGGAACGACTCGGTGTCAACGTCATTACAGGTGCACGCGTCGGGCATATTGATGAGAACGGCGTGATGATCGGTGAAAAACGTATTTTTGCTAAAACCATTATTTGGGCTGCGGGAGTGGTCGCATCCCCCGCAGGAAGATGGTTACATACTGATACCGACCGAGTAGGAAGAGTGATTGTAGAACCCAATCTGTCGTTACCAGGCCATGCAAACGTTTTTGTGATTGGCGATACGGCGTTAGTCAAAGATGAAGAAGGAAAACCTCTTCCCGGAGTTGCACCCGTTGCGATGCAAGAGGGAGTGTATGTTGCTAACCTGATATCAAATAGAATCAAAGCAGCTCAACAAAAGAAGACGCCACCTGTAGAAAATCCATTTCGGTATCGAAATAAAGGCAATCTAGCGACAATAGGAAGATCCTCGGCCATTGCAGATATTGGAAAATTTAAACTCAGTGGCTTTATCGCCTGGTTTACTTGGCTCTTTGTTCATATTTTCTATTTGATCGGCTTTCGAAATCGCCTCGTGGTTATCATTCAGTGGGCATGGTCTTACTTTACGTTTCAGCGTGGAGCTCGCCTGATCACTATGGATGAAAATGCCAAGGCTCGTACAAATCGTCCTCAACCCAGTGAAATCGACAATCGGCCTCGCTCCGCTGCAAGATCCATTTAAAGCCGGACCGTTAAAAAACTCATAAAAAATAGAGCCAGACCTTGCGGCCTGGCTCCTAATTATCAATCTAAAGTTACCGGTCTAATCGTAGGACCGACGACGTGAACGGCACTGTGATCATTTACTTCGTGGGTAAAATGACCACCGTACCAAAACACGACATCTGCACCTCGTACATCTTCGCCAGTGACGAAGGCGTTGAGGTTATTGGATGTGCCTTGATACACTCTCGAATCGTCTAATTGCCCTGATCGATATCTGAGAATCCAAGCGTCGCCTTTACCGTAGGTGTTAGCTGTTCCATCGTGCTCACCTGGTATGATCTCGAAAGCTTGGCGTGTGTCATGATCGAAGACTCGCCATTTTTGTGCGGAGTTTCCACGCTTTGCCACTTGCTCGCGTTCGACTGCTGTCCACACGCCTTGTTTCATTACGTCCATCGAGTTATTGGTCGCAGTGCCCAGATCAAAATCCATTCTCCAAAAAACATGGTGAAAATGAGTTCGACAAACACAGGTATTATCGACAGCGGAAAAACCAAACTCTGGCTTAATCGTTCCATCGGCTAAGAATCGGTATGTCGATATATATCGATACCAAGCTGCAGATAGCTCAGAGACCATAACAGTCTCAGTTCCTTCCGTGTAGATAGCGACTCCTCGAAAATTTCCTCGATCGACTCCGTCATCTAAGATCGTCGTAGGCTTTGAGCTCGCAATCCTTACTCCAGCTGCTCGATCAGTTCCAACTGCGTTGAAAGGATTTTCTGCATATTGCCAATCTCGATAAGGACCACACACGTTATTGAGGTAGTTTACATTGAGGATCGGCACGTTCAGCTGAGTAAGGATTTTTTTGCCTTTATAGGTAATGTTTCTCAGATCAATTCCGGAACCCCAATATCCCGAGGACGCCGAAGGTCGAATTACACGCATCTCCCAAAGAACTTCTGTTCCGTCCCGAATGATAACTGTCGAACTTCCTGCAGTACCTCGTCGAGTATTAGCCTGGTAGGCATTGGGCCATCCACAATCCGGCATATCGACCATAGCGGTCGGTGGTGCTTTCTTTTCGTATCGAACGAGTTTCATCTCGCTGAGATTTACACCTACAATTTCGCGTGGAAAATCTTGGTCATCTGGTTTGGTCGGAACTAAGGATACGGTCAATATCCGTGCATGTGCACCTTTCGAAAATAGAGTGTCTTGCTGAATCACTCCCGGCATTGCTTGGGCCGCCGAAATGCGACCTTCCACCAGTGCTTTTCCAAAAGTTGCGTCCTTTTTCAAAAATTCTACCGCTTCATCAAACTCTTCTTCGCTAGGTGGCAATTGTTCGAAGCTACTTCGGATCTCAGGTGCTTGAGAGACCTCTTTGAAGTCCTTGGTTACGGTGATCAGTTCATTTCGATCATAATCATAAATATGAAGTTTGAGTTTTTGATCAGACGTTTCTTGCGAGCTAATGAGTCGATGTCTTGCAACCTGCAATCGTCTTTGAATCGATTTTTCGTTCAGTGCAAGCTGTGTCAGAACTTGTAGCTCCTCTTCTGAGTGTCCATCAGGAATGACCTCGACTTGGATACGAGGTTCAGAAGCCAATACACTAGGCAGTAGAGCCCAGACTAATAATGAGAGCATGTTTTTATCTCCGCAGTTTATTCATTTTTATAAAGCGCGGCTGAGCGAACAGCAAAAACCATGCTGCCGCACGAGATCAAAAAAAAGGAGCTCAGACGTTATCTGAGCTCCTTTTGAAGTGCTGATTTGAAATTTGATTTTAGAAGAAAACTGACACAGCTAGCAATGTGATGTTAACACGGATGTCTTGGTCTTGGACTTTCTCAAAAGAAACTTGGGGTGAGTAAGCGACGTTCGAAGAAAGGGCAAATCGTTTACCAAGACCTGCACCAAAGAGGAACGCTGTGTCGCTAGATGATACCGAAGCGATCGAGTTCTTTCTTAAGCTGAAACCCAATCCTGCATCGAGGAAGTATTGATTGAGGATGCTTGGATCATTTTGAAAATTGTATCGGCCCGCGAAAAAGTTGGTCCAGTTCGTAGTGCTAGCATCATTAGCGGAAAGGTAATCTAAGCGGGTGGTATATCCAACCTGAATGCCGTGTTCAGGCAAAAGCATGTATCGATATCCAACGTCGATACCGAACGAAGTACTGCCACCAAAGAAAGAAATGGTACTGTTCGTACCGCCTGTGAACTCATGCATGAAGTCAGCGCCGCCAGCGGGAGCTGCAAAAGCTGAAGTGGATGCCGTTAGGGCAAAGAGTCCCAAAGCCAAGTACTTCTTAAGTAATCTTTTCATATTTTCCTCTGTTATCTGTCTGTAATTTTATTTGTAAACAGTTCTTGCTGCTTTGGTGGGCCGTAATTGCAAGCAGGGAGCCATCTTTAAAAATACTGTGGCGTTGGCAGAAATTTTGGTCTAAGGTCGACCTCGGACGGGGCATAGCGCAGCCTGGCTAGCGCATCTGCTTTGGGAGCAGANNGGGTCGCAGGTTCAAATCCTGCTGCCCCGACCATCGATTTTTCAATACAAACAGGAATTTTTTTAGAGCGGCACCTTAGGTTCCTTCATCCGCGGTTCTAAAAAAATTCCTGTTTGTGTTCTGAGGTATTGGGCGGGATTCATTTGTGAAAATGAATCCTGCCTTTTTGTTTAGATACAGCGGAAGCGATAGTGGCGTAGTCACAGCAGGTCCATCACCTGACTATAACGGTCGGTTGCGACGTCGAAAGTAACTGATACGGTTTGCGTAGGAAACTGTGCGTGAGAAGTGCCAGAGTGAAAAACAGGACTACTTTTTCTTTGCTGGGCTTTTGGATTTTGGCTTTTTAGTCTTCTTCTTCTTTTGAGGAACTTTCCCAATCCTTGGATCCTCCTGAATGACCAGTTGGCAGATTCGAAGTGCATCCTCTTCGAACTGAGGGTCATCCTCTCTCAGGTTTAGCCACTTCGAAAGAGCCTGTCCTTTTAAGTGCGCAAACATCTCGATGGGCTGAAGATTTGGAAAATCTTTCCGAATCTCTTCAATAAACTCTGAGCGCACAACTACCCACAGCCCATTGTCTGGCTGACGTTTACGGTCCTCTTTCTTGCGCATGATTAAGACAATCTTTTCATCTACGTAGATTGCGTGACATCCAAACATCGGCCTAGTAAAGATGCGAGGTCCGACGCGCGAATTTTCTAGCTCATCAAAAATGAACGGAAACTCAAATGTCTTTCTCTGTCCTTTTGCTCTCATATTAAGTGGGCTATATTATCGCCGCCCTTAAAACCAATACGCCAGTCTAACAGCAAGGGTCGGAGCTATTCCGTAATCGAGCAGGATGCGCTCCAGATCGGATTCACTTTCGCGCAACAGAGTGTTTCCAATATTTGAAGCTTCAAAATTAGGAAGGCCCGTCTTTAGACTGATCTCACTTGCTACGATCTTTGCGACTCCCAGACTCGTATCCAAGACGAAACCTGAACCCAGAGCAAATCCGTAACCCACGTGAAACTCAGCAAGCTTAAGATCACTCTCGAGAGAGATCTCGCTACTTCGCCCCCTCGCCGCCAATGCATTACTCAAATTGGTAAAGTCTCGTCCTGTTGCCGCACCNNCTAACGTATCGTTAATTGAAGAAACTCCGGACGCGCTTAAAAATGAAAGTGCAAAGCCGAACTTCCATCCACCCTCTTCCTTAAAACTATAATCGATGCCAGCGCGCCAAGAATGATTTCCGGCAAACGCGGCGGAGATAACATTTTTATAAGAAGCGTTATTTCCTAAATCGCTAGCCACCTGTCCAATGGTCAAATAATACGGCCGAGGAGTGACCCCATACTGGAGACTCACCTGCAAATGACTCCAGAGACTCACTCCAGCACCGCCGCCCAGAAATATCGGAAATACCGTCGATACCATCGGCGCTAATCGAATCACTGATCGAGCAGAAGCCTGAGCTTCCTCCGGTTCGTCAGCAAAAGATGAGCAAGGCTCAAAGCATGTTAGGAGTATCAAGACTCCGCTGAGTAGCAGACGCATATTAGTCATTGTAGTGTGCGGCGCAGGCGACGTTATTCACACCCTGCGCTTTTGATGTATGATTGACTCTTTTAAGGACTGCATTTTTAGTATTAGGTGTATGGTAATAAGCAAAATACGTATTTTGTTCGGCAATATCCGACGACCAATAGCCGAAGGCGGGCGAAGCAGCTGAAGAAAGAATCTTGCCGAGCCCAGCATCTTCCGCGTCTGCAAACTCTTTTAAAGTTGGCAGTCTCCAATAGATACCAGAACTAGATTCCGGATCAATAGCTTTGCAAGCTTTCTCCGCCTCGTAAAAGTTCATCAAGTCGCTAGAGTATGACACCGCCCAAAAAACCTTGGCGACCGGGTCTAAAAATTTCAGCCCCTTATCGTCCTTAGTGATCAGTTCAAGCTTTGGATACTTTTGTCCCAGTTCCTTACAGCTAGCCTTTTTTTGTTCGATAGAACCTTCTTGGCCACAAATGTCGAGATGCTCATCGATGAATTTAAGCAGAACGGTGTAAATAAATTGATCTCCATCTGGACCTAGTTTTTTCACTTCAATCTTCGATTGATCTGCAATCAGAGTAATGGTGGCATCAATCTGTTTTTCAATTTCACGTATGACCTTAAGTTTTTCATCTAAAGTTTTATAATCGGACGCTAGTTTCCCTAGACTTTTCTGATCGCCGTATGCCTTGATAAAATCATCGATTCTCTTAAACTCGGCTTCGAGCGCTGCAACGTCTGCTTTGCTGAAATTTTTTTCTACATAAGTCTTGGCTTCTGCGACTATAAGTGGCTTAAGTCGGCTCAGCTGGTCAACTGCCAAACTGTCTCGAATCGCTTGCCGAAACTTTGAAACAGAGATCTTCACTTCGCCCGCCTGACATTTTTGGCGGGCTTCTGTCACACTGGCTCCAAGAATCGTCAGAGGTGGGCACTTTCGCACAATAATGTTCTCACCCTCCTGATAATAGATATTCACTTGTCCGTCCGGCCCTAAAACCCCGACATCCCTTGTCGAACTCGGAGTTCGATTGGAGCGAGGCGCGTGTGAACACGCAGTAAGTGAGAGAGACGATAATAAAACTAGAAAGATAATTTGCTTCATAGATCCTCCAGGACCGACACTTCAAAAGATACATTAAGCTTCTCGCTGAGTCGAAGATAAATTATTCTGTCAATAGATTGGCTCAAGATTGAAATAGACGAAGGTCTCAGATGAATAGATGGAACAAAAAAGCCTTACTCATTGGGTCTACCCTTCTGACTTTATTACTTATAGTTGTAGGTCTGGTGGGACTATCAAAACCTAAGTTACCAGAACCACAGGTGACGCAAGGGGAACAGTCGGTTCGCCTCAAAGACGCACTCCAAAAAGACCTCACTACTATCAAACGGGAAGGCTTACAGGTGCGAATGATCAGCGCAGGAAAATACGGACCCCTTACAAATGACTCATCCCTTTCAACAGATTTTCTCATTTCTGTCGGCGAAAGCTTTATTCAAAAAAGAGATCATCACTATAATGCAGAGTTTGTATTAATGAAGATCCATGAAAAAGGAATCGTTCTTCATTACACCTATTCTTGGAGCCAGCCTGTCAAACCCCATAGAGGCCAAGACACGGGCGAGATTGAACTTGGGTGGAGATAGTACAAGGATTATTTTTTTCCACTATTCTCAATTGCACTAGCCAACTCTTCGAGCTGTCCCGAAATAATATCTAGTGATGCTTTAGGCAGAGTGGCCTTTAAAGATTCAATGACCTCGATGTAAGTCTTTGAGGGATCTTTCTTTGCGACAAATATATCGGCATCGAGTTCACCCTGATCAAAATCATCATACATTTCTGGATAGAGTGGATTCATCAGATCCTGGATCGACGAGTGGGGATTTTCTCTCATCTTTTGAAGAAAGAGAAAAATCGTGTTCGGAATATGTCCCTTCTTCACCGAAGACACAAACTTCTTACCCATAGTCAGTGGACTATACGGCATCAGGATCTCACTCGCCTCGAGGATGGTTTTTCCCTCATAGAGTAAATAAACCAGAAAGACTAAAGGAGAACGGTGAGCTCCCGCGTGGCAATGGAGATAGATCTTGTGTCCCGCACGGATGTGAAAATCGAGTGCTTTAATCGCTCCATAAAATGAAGAATGACTCCAGTAACCCATCTCATTGATCGGAAACCAATAAGTGTAATGGCGCTTATGGGGATAAGGCTCGAAGATTACCGAAGGTGAATCAGCTACATTGATAAAAACGTCAAAGCTTTCTGCGGTTTCCTTCTTTAGCCCGTCGCGAGGATCTGTTCCTATGTAGACGTTTTCATAGGGGGTAGACATCTTCTCGGCCCTTACACCGTTAGCATCTCTATCCCACCAAGGTTGACTGTCAGATTGACCTTCGACCAGCTGGCCACAATCATTCGCAGTGGCAGGGTTCAAATAAAACGCAAAGGTAAAAACAGATGCTACAACTAGGGAAAGGATTTTCACCAGGCACGTCTATCTTTACACTCCCCCGAGGTCAAAGCGATTTCCTAAAGACTGGGGATTGTTTGACTTTATGCCTTACGTCACCTATACCACCCGCATCATGAAGTCCCTGAACCTATTGATTTTCCTCGCCCTCATCCTACCTGTCTCAAACTCCTTCTCCCAAACTCAAAAGACTCCTCAATTTCATCCGCTAGGTGAGACA
Organism: Bacteriovoracaceae bacterium UBA1018; assembly: GCA_002291495.1. Lineage (GTDB taxonomy): Bacteria > Bdellovibrionota > UBA1018 > UBA1018 > UBA1018 > UBA1018. Next base: position 9,182 of record DBAE01000195.1, read on the forward strand.
ACCATCCAGCACGAAACCCTCGTTTTTGGTGGGAGCTTTAGCCCACCCACGCTCGAGCACATGGGAATCGTGTCTCGAATCATGACTCGCTTTGGATTTCGAAATGCCAAGATGATGGTCGCGCTTCCTTATAAAGCGGGAGCCGCCCCCGCGTCCGTCAGCCTTGGACTCACCAAGACTGCTGTTGAGCACTTTGATGAAGTGCTCGAAATCAGCGGCACAGATTTTAAAAATTTCCGATCTGAAGAAGGCGCCGCTCATTGGACCGGAAAAGCAGGAACCGTTTTCAAAGTCGAAGTCGATGATTTCGAAATTCGAACCGAAAACAGAGCAAACACTTTAAAAACTCTTGCCCATCTCCACGCACAGAGCAAAAGTGCGCGGAGCAACTATTGGATATCTGGAGGTGATAGCTTTTCGAGTATTCCTACTTGGACACCTCAATGGAAAGAGCTCTTTGATCACGTCAACTGGATCGTTGTCAGTCGGCCGGGTTTTGATCAAGGAGAGAAAGACATTAAATTTTACCAAGATAATCCTCTCAAAGCAGTTTTAGGCGAAGACTTCATTGCACAGTACAACTACCACTTTGATGAGGCCCACCAAATCCATGCTTACACACATCAGGACCCTGAAAAGCCTGGAATCTTTATCCTCAACCAACCTGTCTTAGATGACAGCAGTTCCAAAAATCGGAAATCTTTGGCGGAAGAAATAGGACACCATCATGCGCAAGCGGGTCTCCAGCCGAGTGTTTTTAAAGAATGTGTCCAGCAGGGATATTATTCGAACGAGAGACAGAGTTCAGACTACAGAGTTTTTACCCAGAAAAATCTTGAAACCTATTTGAGATGGCTTTTTAAACGCATCGAAAGAAATGCGGAAGACCGACTGAGTCCTGCCGTCATGAAAGACTTTCATGAAATGTCCCGAGTACTCATCGACACCGCTTCAGATCTAACCCTAGCCCAAAATAATCCTCATGCTCAAAATCATGGCCCCTGGGTAATTGCGCTGGTGGGTCACGTGTATGAAAACATAGGCGCACTCTTATCAGATCCGAGCCAGATTCAGAAAATCAGTAAAAAGATCAGAGCGACTGCAAATCAGTATCGAGCAGGCGAGTTCGCGGCCGTGTATATCGCGTTACAAATTGCTGAATCATTGGCTTTGCCCTCACTCTCCTATTTGAGTGAGCTCATCGCAGTACCTGCTTTTTTATCATGGAACGTGATGACTAAGTACCGACACAAAATCCGCCTTGCGGGAGACCATGCTCTTTATCGTCAACTGACCGACTATCGAAATCGACTCACCCGAGGTGATCCCGACGCAATCGTCTCGAGAGTAGAACTGAAAAAAGCCCTGGGACTGCATGGCTCACAACCGGTATTAAACATTGTAAAGAGTCGGCTACCTAAGTGGATCCCGCATGCCGTTCGCAAGTGGGATGATCGAAGAGTGACCTGGCATGATCTCAATATCTCAACTAATGAACTTCAAGGTGCTCTTGCTAATGATTCATTAGCTTCGCGGTTACAAGCTGCCTCGGGAGGAGATCATGGTTTGTATGGCAACCTTTTACTCACTGCGGTTTTAGAAAATCCTCATAAACGTATCAGTTTTGAGCTCTTTATTACTCACCGTTACTTCAAACGCTTTTACCTCGGAGATGTACCCGAAGAGCTTGTATTAAGTCTGACGGCGGAAGAACGAAATGCCTTAGAGTCACTAAAAAAGTACTCAGAGGGGATTACTCGTTCGCTCCCTGCGAGTTCGCTGAATCAATTAGCCGATGTAGTCTCTTTCTATTATGCAGTTTCGAGGCTAGTTCAAATTGAACCTCAGCTCATACAAGAGTCGGGATTCTGGGTAACGTTAATCAATTTGATGGCCACGGGATATCCCGGGAAAAAAGCTTCCGAAGCTAACATCAGAGCACTCCGTCAGGCCGGCTCACCCTTTTCTCTCATGAAGAAGGGTCTGAAATCTCAGTTTCCAAACTTGTTTAAGAACTCGATGTTCTTCTTTCTTTCTGAAAGAGACCCGAGCCGGAAAGTTGCCATAGAAGTTCTGAGGTATGAAGAAGCGGTCGCAGGTTATCTAGAAAAGAACCGCTCTGCTTTTGTGCTTCCGCAAGCTTGGTCTTATCAGCCCCATGAAGGATTTGAGATCTTACCTACTCGAACCCTACTCGCCGATCGCAGTCATCTGGTTTGGGAAATGCAACTCTTACAATCCGATATGGATCGACAGTTCAAAGTGCTAGAAAGCGCCTTTGATCGAGCAAGTCTCTATCTCGCAGATCGACCGAAACATCCACGCTCGCAGGCAGCATTTGCAGATGCATTAGTTCAAAGTAAAAATCGCCTCAGAGCGCTACAAGATCAACTGACCCAACTCGAATATCAATGGCTGAAGGTAAAGTACACCTACGAACTCAGCCCACTGGCACAAACAGAAATCAAGTTGCCAGGATACGCTGAGGTGTCAAAACAAGTTGAGTCTCTTCGTAACGAAATGAACCAGACATTAGATGGAGTCCGAACCCTGATTCATATGATGTTTGGTTCTGTTATTGTTCCACTCCAGGATATTGATCCCCTGAAGAGCGCCCTGAATGAAGCGATCAATCCACGAACTTTAGGTAGAGGCATTGAAGCTGAACTCTCTCAAATTCTCGGCTCTGCTCAATATTCGTTTGACCCTTCAAAGCGGGTTCTCTATTTCAACCGATTTAGCATCACTCCAGATCGAGACAGAGATCAGATCTATTCGGAAATCGTGCAAAGCGCCCTGAAGGATAAAAACGCGGGTAGCGTTCTAGTGATGGACTTTAATGCGAGCCACGAACCCATGCTTGCACAAAACATCTTTGACGGTAACCATCCAGAGATTGTGCAAAACAAAACTTATCACGAACTCACTCAGACCGAAAAAGACTTACTCTTTAATGATTTTTTTCACCGCGTACTGAATCAAATTAAATCAACTGGACGAGCTTACGTGGTGATTGACCACCACTTTCCACTAAAAGCTCTTTCGGACACGAGCACCACAATACTCCTCCTTGATCTCCTAGAGTGGGTGTATCGAGTGAAAATTGCGGGGATAATTCAAAACGCAGAAGCAAAGAGCTTTATTCAGGTCTTTACCGATGGATTTGCTATTCGGGACCATGCTGATGCCGATATTGTACTTTCCAATTGGGTTGCGAGAAATGCATCCAATCCTCACCTTCTGCAGACTCAAGGTTGGCTCTTACGAAAGACGGTTCTATTTAATGATTATATCGAGCTGCCACTCGATGCTTCAACACTCGAACGATCTCAGATCTTATGGTTCTATGCGGTGTTAGACTCCATCGAACACCAGATCCAAAATCAAGAACTGACCTATGAACGATCCTTTGACATCGTCAGCGAAGCATTGTCACTCTTAGACCGTTTATCAAAAGAAAAGAACGCACAGACAGACATTCTCAAATTAAGTGTTAAGGCTGCCAAAGCCGGAACGTCAGAAAAGGAACTCCAAATCCTGGCGCGTGTTCATACCTATCAAGAAGCTCTTACTCAAAAGTATTTGAAGATTGAAAACGTATTTTTAAATCTGAGAACCACTAAGAATCTGTCAGCTGAAAGCTTTGACCCAGGAAAAGTTATTGTCGACGATGCATTTATCGTGGCGTTTCTTCCTGAGGACTCGACTGAGATACATGCTTCTAAAGTCTATCAATACCTTATTGAACGAAGACCTGATCTTTCTTCTGGCCGAAAAGCGCTCATCGCGATGCTGCCTGAGACAGACGGCAGCTATCACATCAAAATGCGTGCATTTAGTCCTGATGTTTCATTTGATCGCGTCTACCCTGATCTGAAGACACGCGGTCTCAAAAGACTGGGTGGACGTTCGCGTGCCGGCACTGCTTGTGTCTCAGCACAAGGAGCATCTCAAGCAAAAGACGACATCCTAAAGGTTTTGAGTTCCCTTCGTGCAAATCTATCTGAAGCAGGAAGTCAGTGTGGAGAACTGCTTCAATAACCAGTTCGCACGGGCTATTTACTCGTGTGCTTTTTGCGCTTTTGATTTGCTTGAATTGGATCCAGTTCCAAGTGTTGAACTCGGTGGAGTCACTTGTTTTGGAATGCCGAAGTCCCAGACAGGTTGGGGACTTGTGCCATCCAAAAGCACGAGTCGTTTGGACTGATTGACGTCGATTCCAATTTTCTTCAAATACTTCTTTGCGGCAGGAGAGTCAGCTGGATCCTTAAATGAATCTGATGATGCACCCGTCTCGCAGGACTTCGAAAGTGAAGGGACTTCTGGAGTGAGTGTTTTTTTGATCTTTGCATCATTCAAAGTTTGCGCTCCTATTTTTACCGAAGCTGGATCATAGGTGACACTTCCGACAGTCACTGTACAACCTAAGTAGTCAGCACAAATAGCTTTAGAGATTTCTTTTTCTTGTTCAGGAGTCAGCGTCTTTTTTGCGATCATTGCAAAGCCGCCGCTATAAACAGCTTGAGAGACCTTACCTGACAGTTCTCTGAAATCGATACAACTACTCATTATTCCGCTCGCCTTGAGATATCCAAACAATCGTTTTTCTACATCGCGATCATTGTCGACATGCGCTTTCAGAATACGAAAATTGATACGATGAATTCCACTCGGCGTTTGAGCAAATGCACTAGAACTAGAAACCAACAAGGCGATCATGATGAAGATTGATTTATGCATACCTGTTTTCCTTTATACTACTTAGACCCATTAAATCTGAAACTGTCCCATTTCGCTATCTGTCTTCCAGCTCAAATGATTGAGATGAAACTTAAGTTCTTGAAAAAGTTCACTGAGCTGTTTGCAACCTGAGTGATTATTCATCAGATGCCTGAGAGTCTGTGCTTTTAAACAAAGCTCTTTTTGACCAAAGCCTTCACCTATCTGTGCAACGGTCGTGAGCATTTCTGAAAACTGGTGCCACTCCTCTTGTTCGAACGAAAGCTCGAGTTCTTTTTGAAGTGCTATCAAAGGACTGCTTTGGCCCACACGAACTTCATCGTGAGTCGTTCCATAGACTGCCATGATCATCCCCCCCAGGACATTCATTCTAAAATGTTCTTGTATGCTAGCGTGACGTTGGGGCCCTGTCAAAAATCTCGCGAGACTTCAAGGACCATGGCGTCAACCCCCTCCAAAACCCCGATAAAACCGCGATAAAGAGAGTTTTCAATTTTTCATCTACCCCTGTTGACAAGGCTTGAAAAAACAGCCTACGCTTATAAGTAAGACCGAGGAATGATCCTCGGTGGTAACGTCTGACAAGGAGGTCCGATTTATGATTACCCTCCATTCTGGCTTCTCTACTTTGTCCAGTCTTGGATACCGACCCTAATCAGGTCCTTTGGTAATGGGCAGTTTCCTGCTCATTCTTTCTTTTCCGATCACAAATCGATCGCAAGCGAACCATCGATTAATCATTAGTTTCAAGGAGGAACTATATGAACCGTATTCATACATTCATGGCAGTAGTGGTAATTTCAATCAGCGCCTTAGGTCAGACGTCAATGGCACTTGCAGGACGCGAAGGATCCATTTCTTCGATCCGAAACCAATTTCAAGCTGATCTAGTCAAAGTTCAGGGCAGCCTGAGCTGTGCAATGGCAGCAGAGAATAATGGCCAACCTTGTACTCTGAAGATCAAAGAAGACAATACCGGTCGTATCTTCGAGCTTTCTAATACGTCTCAGCTCATGCGTTTTTACCAAGATGGCGTGAGAAACGTCATGATTGAGGGCGCACCTAATGCCAATCGTAGAGCTGCTACGTCTCTATCAGTCATTCGAGTAACGGCCCTTTAAACTTCAAGCTTTCCTCTGGCGGTATACTTCAGCCGGACCCTGACTCCCCTTTTGTCAGGATCCGGCTGGGGGTCCGTAAAGAGTCGATTGAACTCACGAGCGACTTACCCTTTGATTGATTCCACAACTCACCCTGTGCTAACTTGGCAGCATGCTTAAGTTAGATCGCGAGAAGTACATTCGTATTGCTAAAACCCAAGGGCTTTCTGCGGCCGTCACCGCGCTGCATAAAGAAATGGGCGCCGTTGAGTATGAAACCTTCGAAGGTAAAGACGGATACCAACCTAAGCTTTGGGAAGAACTGGAAGAGATTCGAACCTTTTCTCGAGAGCTCTGGGACATTGCATTGGCTAATCCAGAGGTCCTAAAAAACCCAGGCAATCCGAATAAGGCCTAGACCACAATCCTAATGACACTACCTTCGCCCCTTCCTCAACGTGTTCGGGTTCAGCGATGGGAGAAGCCCTCACTGCCCTCGGAGCAGGAGGCAGAAGCTCGTTTACATCAAGAAGGCTACGATAGCTTTCGGTGGCACGATGTCCCCGGATCGACCTATCCACTTCATCGACATAAGTATGATGAGTGCCTTTGGATCCTCAAAGGGGAGATCACTTTTTCGGTAACCTCAGAAGCAGGCTCTGAAGAGTATCCCCTGAAACCCGGGGATCGACTCTATATCCCAGCTAAGACTCCACACACAGCCATTGTTCCAAGAAGTTCGGGAGTTACCTACCTAGTGGGACAAAAGAAGCCCGAAACTCTACCCGAAGAAGATTAGATTGAGCAGATTGCTTCACCGTGTTATCGCCCTGCCATGCGATTTTTACTCAAACTCATCTCCATCACCGTTATCGCCACCACTGTCCTACCGATCACTCTTTCGACCGCATCCGACGGAGTTAAGAAGAACTGCAGTACCTCCCTATCCCGAATTGGGAGCTTAAGAAAACAGGAGGCGCTCCGGAAAGAGCTCGCCGCGGCCAATCTCATTGACCGTATTGATGATGATCGAGATCTCGCAGACTTTTCCAACTTCATCCAAGGGCGTGCCGTTGATTTTGATTCCAAATCAGCAAACGGTGGTCATGTCATTTCTTTAGGTTCTGGGCCTGATATTTTCCTACCGATGTACGAGTACCCTCTCGCAGAGACCTATCATCTTGTCGATATACTCTTAGGCTGGGGAAAAGGGAAAAAAGACATCATACGTGAAATCCATGCTCGACTTCATACCTTAGGAAATAAGGTGACTCTTTCTTCGTGTAATCCGCGGAACCACACTAAATGCACTGAGCTCAAAAAAGTAAGCGAAGCATTTGAAGGCCAATTTCCTCTCAAGTGGCAAGTTCAATGGATTAGTGCGAAGTACGGCATTCAGAACAGAGATGTATTTCTTCATTCCCTCGACTTTAATAACCCAGCCTCAATCTCAAAACTCCTCGATTCGATCTCGCAAACTCGTAAGCCACTGGGTGGANNTCGAGATCCTAATCCAAATCATGAATGCGATGCCGCCGGGTGGTACTTTCTTTGCGGAAATGAACTACGTGAATGCGCGTGGTGAACAATCCGATCCACAGTCGGTGCAGATACTAGAAGCTCTCTCGAGGCGCTTTCAAGTGACTGAATATCCCAAGACTGTTTTGCCGCGAGCCCATCAGTTTGAGTACGTTCCCAATCGCTACGTGATCCGGAAATAGCTAAAACCCAAGAGCCCAGAATATTAACTCTTTGAATTTTAACCAGAGAGTAGATGAGAGGATTTTGGGTTTAGGCGAAGAAGCTTAAAAAAATAACCGGAGCATACGTAAAAGTATGTGAGGATTATTTTTTTAAAGATGATGAAGCATAAACCCAAAAGCCTCCGTCTACCTGCGGATCGAGATGGTGCCGGCGATCAAGTCATGCAAAGCCTGCTTCCTCGGATGAAAAGCAGCCATCAAAAATCCCGTCATTAAGATGATATAGGAAGCGCCATAGCCGAAGTATCTGAGAATCGATTGCTTCAAAGTAATGGGTTGATCATCTTTTGCAGACACCACATAGATTTTGAGGGGTTTTTTACCCAGCGTCGTGCCGTATTTATAATGGCCCCAAACATAGTAGGGAAACGAGATTACGAGATAGAGTCCCGTATTTACGATTTGCAAAAAAAACGCGTTAAACACTTCTGAGAAGGGTGGGACTGTTACTCCAGAGCGTGCTTGAAAGAACGCCCACACCCAATAACATGGGTATAACAAGCCAAATTCAAGAAGCCACGAAGCAATACTTAAAAGAATGCTGTCGAGGATCTCTCCCACAAATCGAATCCAGAAACCGGCGTATTTTGGAGTGTGCTCCATTATCTGGGTGTAACTTGGGCCTTGGGTTTTGTTAAGGCAAAAAGCATCCCTAAGAAGATGAGCAGCGAAGCGATCGAAGTTCTCAAGGTAATGACTTCTCCCATCCAAGACCACGCGACTAGGCTCGCGATGACAGGCTGTATATAGATAAACAAGGCCACTTGGGATGACTTCGCATACCGAAGGGTCCAATTACTGAGAAAGTAAGTAGCTAGGGTCGCACCCAGTACTGCATAAAGAGCTGCTGCAACAAGCTCTGATGTCATAGGCGGCAAGCTCAGGCGCATATAATCTGGAACGGCAAGCAGCGTGAGTCCTATCGTTCCGTAGAGGAAGAGGTATGCAGTAGTCCAGATCGGATCATACTTTTCGAGAAAGCTCTTACCTACCGACAAAAATAAAGCGTAACTCAGACAGTTCACGATCATCAAAAGATCGCCCAACACTGTTGCATCTGAAAACGAGATCTCTTCAACTCTACGGATGACCAACACTCCAGCCAGAGCAAGTACAAAACCAATCGCTCGGTTGAGAGTTAATCTTTCCTGACCACGGATGGTCACAATCAAAAGCGTGAACACCGGAATGAGCGTATTAAGTACAGCGCTATTGGTTGAGGTTGTATAATGAAGACCGACCAGGAATGAACCTTGATTGATGATCGATCCCAAAAGGGCCAGTCCAACGAGCGGAACAAAAAACTCGCGTGTCTTAGGAGGATGGGGCCTCTTGGAAATTTGTGCGACTGCAAACATGATCACAGAACAAATTGCGATTCGAATGCTTGCCCACACTAAGGGTGGAAAATGACCAACGACTGATTTAGTGACCACATAATTCAGTCCAAAGAGGACCTGGATTACGACTAAAGCAGCTATGACCCGCTTCTGAGACGGGGACTCAACAGTATGGGAAGCGGGGAGCGTCATGGATAATCCAATCATCTCCCCGCCTCTATATCTCGTCAAGCAATGCTTAAGAACATCCTAGGCTTAAGGTCTGAGCGGACTCGATGAACCTGACGAACCCGGCGCGGCGGATGGCTGATCCGAAGCGGNNATCCGAGCGGCGTTCAGGACGTGACTCCCGATCAGACCTAGGGCGGCGCGTCGACGGTGGATTCTCGTCGTTGCCTCCTGAACTAGGCGCTGGACTCGAAGACGGTGTCGGCTCTGGGTTTGGCGCATCATCTACTTCTGTCGGACGAGAGTTTGGATCATCTTGTCCTTTGAGGAGATAGGCTTCCAACCAATTGATATCTACCGCTGGATTTGCGTCAGTGTTAGGGGTCCCGTCGTGATTCAGTTCTCTTGGAGCCTCAATCGAGTATGGGATCCACATGTAGTCTGGATGTCCATTTCCGCCGTTTTTCCATGCCCCACCCACAACAAACTTGTCGATTTCAGGGTGACGAGTCACGATGACGTTTCCACTTGATTTGATCTTTCCTTCGGCATCAAACTCCACAGGACCATNNGAGTACACTCCTTCTCGCGCATCGCCCGATCCAATCCCCGGAGGAGAAGGCTTAAATTCAAATGGTTCCGAGATCACGCCAGCTGGAACCGCATCCTCTGACCACCAAAGTGTGCTGGTGAGATTGATGCGATAAACGTTTGGCGAATCTGGATGTGCGCCGAGATAATCCTCAGGCTTTGGATAATCAAACTGATATCCAGCAATAGGTTGGTTCCACACTTGATCACCTGTATAGCGATCCATGAGAACCTGCTTTTTGTACATGCCAACGTAATTTGTGAGTACTAAGAAATATTGGTCTGGGATAACGTCGTTGGCCGCCAAGCTCGCATTTAATCCNNTAATCCGCTGATCTCGAGTTCTGGACGATTTCCAAAAAAGTCATAGCTAGCAAGCATTCCCGCTTCACTTAGGAGCGCTTTAATATCTGCAACTTCGAAGGTAATCCCATTTACTTTCTTAGCTTCGCGCGGTTCAGGATAAAGTGCAGAAGCCACGCACCAACCATTGCAGTGTCCCCACCACCCCTTCACACCTTTGACCTTAGGACCATGGTGAGAGATTTCCCATTGCTGAGCTTTTTTAAATCCGCGAGCTGCATCGTATTTTCCAGCTGGACTCTTCTTTCCATGTTTGTTCGAAGCAATCCCATTGTCAGTGTACGGAAACCAATATCCAGCCCAGGGCGTAGGATCACTTCGACCTTGAGCATGGTTATTCATTAAATACGCGAAGTTTTTTTCTCCGCCCAACTCACCAGGCCTGCCACCTTTTCGAACGCCGATTGCATCGATTGGGTCACCATCACTATTTCCGCAGGAACTGAGGCCAAATAGGCTGCCCGCCAGGAGAGTAGCGATTACATATTTTCTGTATCCATTTAAATTGATCACTTTTCGTCCCCTCCGAAAGCTTTATTTACTCAAAAGGATTGAGACTCCGTTTGAAGTCTTGAGATAGGCAGGCCATGGATCCCCATGCTGCCAAAGTATTTTTACGGCTCTTCCAAAGGCATCGTCTTCTTCAAACCAAGAACTTTGAGAAAGCTTAGGATTGTAGCCATGCTTCGAAGCAACACCTTTGAGTGCGGAAGGTAGATCCGGCGCAGCTGTTCGAGTGAGTTGATCCGCAGTGGCGAGTGTAGGAACTTCGATCGGGAAAAGTTCGAGTGATGAGGCAGTTTTTTTAGTATCTTTGAAAATGTATTTTGCAGTGCTTTCGGCCAATTGATCGTCGATAGTCAGTATGATTTTTTCAACACTAGCATCGACAATCGGATATCCCTCTTCATTGAGCTGAGTGACTTCAACAACAGCTCTAGGATTTGGACCATTCTTCATGTCCACGACTTCGTATTGCAAAATTATCACTCGGTCAGCACGTGGCTGGAGTTGCTCAGCATCTGAGACCTTTCGCGCCATCGTCGAGTCAGACCTAAGTGCAGCAACTTTCCACGTCTCACCGATCTTATAATATTTTCCATAGAGGCTTCGCAGCATCGAAGTCGAAAGTGCTCCAGCGCGATCTGAAACGCTCTTCTGTTTTTGAACGTGGCGATCTGCAATTTTTAAAGACTCAAGATACAGATCATAAGAGTCATCTTGAGCCTCGACTGGGATACTGAAAAACCCGGCAGTTAAACCGCCAATGAGAAAAACCGGAAGTACACGATTTGAAATTGTAGCTTTTGACATGTCTCGTCCCCACCTTTGCGGACACTAGCGCAGAGCAAGGGTTGTGCCGGAGGACGGAGTAAATTTTCGACGCATAATCACAAAAATAAAAAAGGCGCGGGATCTGGTCTGATCCTCGCGCCTTTAAGAAGAAATGCTTTTCCTAAGGATTAGGTTTTGATTGTAGCCTTACCTGGCTTCCAATCTGCGGGGCACAACTCCCCGGTTTGAAGCGCTTGCAAAGTTCGCAATACTTCTTCGACGGACCGGCCAACACCCAAGGCGTTAACACTTGCGTACTGGAGAATCCCTTTTGGGTCGATCAAGAATGTGCCGCGCAACGCGATGCCTTTATCTTCGATCAACACTCCATAGCTTTGAGAAATTTGGTGAGCAGTATCGGCCAACACAGGGTGCTTCACAGTCGGAAGATCTCTCTCAAACCAAGCTTTGTGTGAGAACTCACTGTCGGTGCTACATGCAAGCACTTGGCAATTGAGGTCTTTGAATTTTGCTTCGTTTTCGCCGAAGCTGCGAATTTCAGTTGGACATACAAAAGTAAAATCCAATGGGTAGAAATAGAGGCAAACCCATTTTCCTTGAAACTCTTTCAGAGTGACATCTTTGAAGTCACCAGCCACGTAAGCCTTAGCTTTAAAATCTGGAGCAGGAGCTCCCACTTTCATTGAAGTAGACATAATTTTCTCCTTTTTGTGGGCCCGATACTTTCCCATTCATGTGATAGAATCAAGGAAATGAATCAATCTCGAGCTCGCATCACGCTGAAAAAATGGGAAATAGCTCTCACACTTGCTCCAGCCCTAATCTGGTATGTTTTAGTCAGGCTTAGATCGACATTGATTTCCCCTCACTGCATTGAAAAACCCCTGTCTTGCGTCGCCGACCAAGTATTTGCTCTTGACCGGTTTTTTATGGGCTCAGAAAGTCCTCAGGCTGATGCCCACTCTTTCACAACTCAGTATACGGCGGCGTGGCTCGCGTTTTTGATTCCGGTTGCACTCCAGATCGTCTATTGGCTCCTCAAAAAAATAGACGGAAAACGAGCTTTTTATCAAAGCTGTCTCGATATCTTGATCATGATCCAAGTGACCCTTTGGAACGGTGTGGTCACCGAAAGTATCCGCCTCACTGTGCAAAGAGCTAGGCCCTTCGTTTACAAAGACCCTAGTCAGTACGGCGTTGATCCTGCTCACTACACATCGTTTGTTTCTGGACACTCGAGCTTTGCAGCTACGGCAGGACTTGCGCTGGTTCTCACATTGATTCGTCGCCAGGCGCCTCGATGGCTCTTGGTGTTTTTCTGCTTGAGTGGTGCGGCAATTGCGATCTCAACAGCCGCATTTCGCGTCATGGCCGGCCGCCACTTTGTGACGGACACAATTTGCGGTGCACTTTCGGGATGCGCTGTAGCTTTTGTCTTGGATCGGCTTCATACGAAGAGATCAGCGGCACTATTAACATCAGAGCCCTTGGCCTAGCGCTTGCTTTTGATTCCCCGGTGGGGGTCATGGATGGCTTTTCTCTCCTTGAGAGACTATGGAATAATTGGCAATCAACTGAGTGCGGCACTCGTGAGTCGCAACGGGTCTATTGATTGGTTCTGTCTGCCTCATCTCGACTCTCCAAGCCATTTTGCTGCTCTCCTGGATGACACTCAAGGTGGGTGTTTCACTATCTCACCGCGAGGTGATTTTACATCAGAACAAACTTACCTCGAAAAGACTAACGTTCTTAAAACTCATTTCGAAACTGCGACCGGCCAAGGCGTTGTCATCGACTGGATGCCTATCTCCAATGAGTACCACAGAGATCCAGCCATCTATCGCCAAGTACAAACCCTCTCCGGTAAGATCGATTGGACAATGACGTGCACTCCTCGCTTCGCCTATGGAGCAGAACGCGCACAAGCAGAGACCAATCGCCGTGGAATTTTGTTTCGTGGTTCTTCACCCCTGGATATCGCCCATCTCACTTCAAGCGTAACTTTAAAAATAGCCTCGGAAGGTCGGAGAGTAGAATCAGAGTTTACTTTGACCGAAGATCAGTCAGCGTGGTTTTCATGGACTCACGGTCGAGAAAGAATATTGACCGTTCCAAATCCAGATCAAACGATCGACTATTGGAAAAGTTGGAGTCATAAATGTCAGACTCCCTGTCTTTTTGCTGGTCCCTGGCACGACTCGATTCTGCGTTCATCTTTGAGCACAAAACTCCTCAACTCGCATTTTGCGGGCTCTATTGCCGAATCTTGTACGACTTCCCTACCGACTCTCAAAGGCGGAAGCAGAAACTGGGATTATCGATACGCATGGATCAGAGATGTAGCCTTTGGCATGCAAGCTTTTGCACAACTCGGACATACTCACGAAGCCGACGAACTTTTTAATTGGTTAGCTGACATTGTGATTCGTGATGGTGCCGAAGGCTTACAATCGGTTTACACTTTAGATGGCGGAAAGTTTCTACCAGAAAGGGATCTCACTTTTCTCAGTGGATACAACGGAGCTCGTCCTGTACGTATTGGAAATATTGCCGCTAGACAGTTTCATTTAGATACTTATGGACACGTCTTTTTGGCCGCAGCACAACGCTATCAAACTCACGGACATCTCGACCCCGCACTTTGGAACCGCCTCACTGAAATGGCAGATTACATCTCACAGGCGTGGCGACGACCTGATCAAGGTCCATGGGAAGTTCGCACCAAACCAGAACATTTTGTCACTTCAAAGGTGCTCTGTTGGGTCGCTCTTCAACGAGCAAGCTGGCTTGCCGAATCGATGAACGTATCCGCATCTTCGCGTTGGGCGAGAGAGGCTGCCATCATTCATCGTACGATTTGTGAGCAGGGTTATGACAACGCTCAACACTCATTTGTGCGAGCCTTTGGCGACACCACTGTGGATGCTTCAGTACTACTCATTCCTCTCGTTGGTTTTTTGCCTCCGACTGATGATCGTATACAAACCACTTTGGATGCGATTCAAAATCGACTGGCGGAGCGAGTNNATGGCGCGCAGTTTTTAGCTAGCTTCTGGTTTGTTTCTTGTTTGGCACTTTGCGGTCGAACCAGTGAAGCCAGTGATCGACTCGCTGAGCTCTGCAGTTATGCCACACCACTTGGGCTCTTTGCTGAGCAAACGGATCCCGCCACCGGTGAACCATCCGGAAATTTTCCAAGCACGTCTGCTCAGTTTGCGCTCATCAATGCAGGCTTACATGTCGGCATGGCACGAGGACGCAAACCCCTTAACCCAGACGCACTCTTGCATGTCAATCCGCAACTCAACGCAGCTGCCGCACGGAAATCCGGCAAACGCATTGCATAGACTCATTTAAGAATAATTTAAGCGGTCTTCGATTTCCCGGCGTTTGGATCAAGCTGGGTTTGATGATCGTCGTTTGGGAAAGCTCTATTTTCTTTTTGATTATTCAGTTGGTGTAAGATCTCTTCGCGTTCCCGAGCTTCTTTCTCGCGAATGTGTTTCGCCGAGAGATGTACATTTTCATCCCGAGCAGGAAAAATATTGTCCTCATAAGGAGCTTCGGGCCAAGTTTCATTTTTCAGTATCGCTACATCACTTGGGTCACGCTCACCTACTCGATCGTTGGCGCGTTTCGAAAGCATTCCCAAATTGAGAATTAAAATCCCACCACCCAATAAAGTGATGACAAGAAAGGCCACGAGCAGAACATTTGAAATCGCTGCTGCGGTAAAATCAGTCATAGGTGAATCAGCTTGAGCGGTAGTCGTTTGACCACCAGGTGCCATTGGTCCACCCTCTTGACGTCCGCGGTCGTCACCAGGAGCCGAAGACTCATCTCCGATTGCCTGCCTAGGAGCCTGATTGTGCTCTTGAGCGCTCTCTAATGTATCGGATAAGCCCTGGCTAAAGACAGCCGGACTATACTGCACACCAGCAAGCAAGATTGCTAAAGTAATAAACCAATTCTTATTCTGCATACGCATAAACGACCTCGCGCTTCATACGTATGCAAAAGATCTACCGGACGATGATGGGCTAACCTAACTAGCGAGTATAAAGAGGCTTTGGAGCCTGAAGTCGGGTATCTAAGCGATTCGAATAATCCTGATATTCAGGATTACCTGGCACGACGTTCCCTTTTGTCCCATCCTGCTCTTGTTCTTTGATGAGTTGTTTCATCGCTACATTGACAGGAATTGTCGGTTTTTCTTCAGCTGCTCCACCATTTTCTTGGGAGGGGTCAACACCTACGGCAGCAAGTTCAGTGTTACTAACAGGAGCAAGCGGCTTAGCAAATGTCCCTACATAATGAGCAAGTGCCCAACGATCAGCTGCAGGCAAAGTCTCATAAGAGGCCATCCCTGTACCTGGAATACCTTCTTTGAGGGTTTTAAAAATTCCGCTCAGAGTCCGGCCGTTTTTCCAACCGCCTTCGGTAGTAAAGTTTCGAGGAGGAGGATTTAAAGCAGCAGCAGCCACTCCGTTGCCTTGTCCTTCAGCACCATGGCAGCTTGCACATTGGTTGTCGAAAAGTTGTTTACCATGAGCAACGAGCTCAGGTGTGGATACCCAAGCTTTCTTAAATTGTGACTTTGCTTGAACTGGCTTAAAAATGGGTCCCTTGACGTAAACATCTCCGCGGAAAAAGAGATCTGTAAAAGAGAACGCGATAAAGATCGCCAGAAACAAAAAAGATGTCAGGAAAATCACAGCATTTTCACGACGGTCATATTTCAGGTTCATGAAGATTGCTGCAACCAAAGTCGCCTTAATGCTTGCAACTAACATCGCTACTGGAAAGTTCAGTCGACCCAAGTCGACGCCTGCAATCCAGACTGTCACGATCGTTAGGAACAAAAGCGCAGCTCCTACTATCATGATGAGTCGAGTTGATAAGATATGATGATGATGGTGTTTCACTTGAGGTTGTCCCGGGTTTTGACCATGAGTTTGCATAAAATCACCTTTTTATCCGAACTTTTATCCAACCAAATAAAGAAGTGGGAACAAATAGATCCACACCAAGTCCACAAAGTGCCAATAAAAACCTACAAGCTCGACTGGTGTATAAAACGCCGGCGAGAACTCTTTTGCAGCCGAACGTTTAATCAACCAGGCGATCAACCCCATCCCGACTACAACGTGGAGTCCGTGAAGACCGGTCATGACGAAATAAAGCGAAAAGAACAATGGAGACTTAGGATCTTTGAGCTCGTGATTTGTGAACATTCCACCTGGCAAAAGGCCATGATGAATCTTTTCTGAGTATTCGAAATACTTCACGACCAAGAAGCAACACGCCAAAACGAATGTTGCTAAGAGGTAACCAATCGACTTGCTTCGCTGTCCGCGCTGAGCCGCCGTGACCGCCAAAACCATGGTCACGCTACTCGTGATCAGCACAACCGTATTGGTCGCCCCCATCTTAACCGAGAGCATCTTATGAGCTTCGAAGAACATCTCTGGGTACATTCCGCGAAAGAGGAAGTACGCTACGAAAAGTCCGCCGATCATCAAGACTTCTGTGACCATAAAAAGCCACATGCCCTGCTTAGAAGCTTCGAACTCGTCCTCAGCACTCGCAAAGTGATGAGCGTGATGATGAACCGGATGTAAGGCGTCTTGTGCGTTTGTGTCCGCCATGCGTCTCTCCTTTAAACCTGAGCCGGAGCTCGATCTGTTTTTGGGCTACGATACTCGTAAGGCCAAGTCGTCACTACTGGGGTCTCGTGGAAGTTTTCGTGTGGAGGTGGCGATGGAGTCTGCCATTCCAAAGTATTAGCTTCCCATGGATTTGCCGAAGCAATCGGTCCGTTTTTCATCGCGTTCCAAAGGTAGAGCGCCATCCAAACAAAGCCGACAGCTAAGAACCAAGAGCCGACGGTGGAGAGCTGATTGAGCAGAGTGAACTCTGGCAAGTAGCTCCAGTAACGTCGCGGCATACCTTGAGCTCCCAAGATGAACTGAGGGAAGAAGGTTAAGTTAAAGCCAATAATCAAGGCAATGAAGGCGCCTAATGCCGGTTTCTCTGGATACATTCTTCCGGACATTTTTGGGAACCAGTAATGGAGTCCAGCCAAGAAGCCCATGATTGTTCCACCGACCATAACGTAATGGAAATGGGCGATGACGAAGTAGGTATCAGTCAAATGCACGTCCACCGCAAGAGTTGCTAAGAACACACCGGTCAGTCCACCAATGGTGAAAAGCTCCAAGAACCCTAGAGCGTAAAGCATAGGAACATTGAAGCGAATCGACCCTTTGTACATCGTACCTACCCAGCTGAAAACTTTAATGCCGGTAGGAACTGCGACGAACATGGTCATGAGAGAGAAGACAAAGTTTGCCAACTCAGACTGACCGCTAACAAAGAGATGATGTCCCCAAACAATGAAAGCAATCAGAGCAATCCCGAATGAAGCGTAAGCAATCGCCTTGTAACCAAAGATCGGCTTACGTGAGAAGACTGGGATAACTTCAGAAATGACACCCATTGCTGGAAGAATCATGATGTAAACCGCGGGATGCGAGTAGAACCAGAAAAAGTGTTGGAACAATACTGCATCACCACCTAAAGCCGGATCAAAGATACCAATCTTAAATACCCGCTCACAGATGAGAAGTATGAGTGTGATTGCGAGAACTGGAGTCGCTAAAACTTGGATGATGCTAGTCGCATAAAGCGCCCAAAGAAAGAGCGGCAAGCGGGTCCAAGATAGTCCCGGCGCTCGTAACTTATGAATTGTAACAATAAAGTTCAGTCCCGTTAAAATGGATGAGAACCCTGCTACGAATGCACCCATAACGACCAAAATCACCGTGGTACTCGTACGAATCGAATAAGGCGTATAGAACGTCCAGCCCGTATCTGCTCCACGAAAGAAGAGGGCACACAGGGCGATCGTCGCACCTGCGATGAAGATATAATAAGAAGCGAGATTGAGTCGCGGAAACGCAACATCCTTCGCGCCTACCATCATGGGTAGAAAGAAATTTCCGAGTGCCGCTGGAATGAGCGGAATAATCACAAGGAAAACCATGATCGCACCGTGATAAGTNNAGTGTTTGCATCGATAATGGTTTGGCCTGGAGTAAAAAGCTCCAAACGAATGAGAAGCGCAAATATCCCTCCCATCAGGAAAAATCCTAGAACGGTGAAGAGATACATGATCCCAATCCGCTTATGATCGAGAGTCTTAAGCCAAGACATCAGACCATGAGAATGGTTGAGATAGTTATCGCCGTGTTTAGCAGTAGTGGTGGTACTTGACATAAGAACCTCCTATTTCAAACTCTTAATGTATGCGACCAGAGCGTTGAGCTCTGATTCGTTTAATAAACCTTGGAACGTTGGCATCACCGGACTAAAGCCTTTGACCACTTTCGCTTGTGGCTTAAGGATCGATTCACGGATGTAATTTTCATCCGCCATGACTTTAGAACCGTCAGCTAGTTCGACTTCGTGCCCAAAGACGCCTTTGTAACCTGGACCAATCTTCTTCGTGTCATCTTCTGAGTGACAAGCGACACAACCTTTTGTCTGAGCCAACTTGCGACCTTGCTCAACTAAATTGTCTCCGCCTGCGGCAGGTGCGGCAGCTTGATTTGCGCCAGCAGCTGGNNTTATTGTCGGATCCCGCAACAGTAGCAATCGGTTTGCCTCGACTCCAAGCATCCCATTGCTCAGGCTCAAGGGCGATGACCTTTGCCAACATCAACGAGTGAGATGCTCCGCAATATTCAGTACAGTAAACTTGGTGTTCGCCTGGAACCTTCGCCTCAAACCATACGCTCGTATACATACCTGGTA
>DBAE01000260.1 GCA_002291495.1 Bacteriovoracaceae bacterium UBA1018
TAAAGCGCTTAATCCTATCGGGCCTAGCTGTCACCACGGTAGGGACCTATATCGGTTGCGGACACCAAGATAACAATAAAGGACAGCCACAACCTGAATCCTCTAGCCATTCTTTAGAAGGCTCTGAGTATCGCAAGTTTGGTGCATCCATAGAGATTAAAGACTCTAAGACCCTGAGCTCTACTGAAGCTGAACTTCTTGCTAAAATTACCGCGAAAGCACCCATCTCTTTTTCCGAAATTACGGATTTAATGATCCGCTCACTGAGCGAAAAAAATGACGAACAAGTGAATCGCGAAATCGATTCCTTAGTCGAGGCACTCAAAGTTCGATCAGAAACAGTCAACATCTTCGCGTTCAAGGAAGCTTACGAATCCGTTCTCGAATCTCGCCTCAGTAAGAAATTAATCGTCAATCGCGGTGCACGCGATCTAGAAGATTTAGTTCTAAAAGGAAAGATAGAGGCTCACACAGGCACTTCCCTGTTTCAGATCTTGGCGCGTAGACACTTTGGCCCTCTCGAGTTTCGAAAGTTTAACTCAATCGTTATCTTCGATGGTGATCACGTGCTCCCGGGCCAACTCGTCCTAGGGCAAAGCGGTCACTGGCACCTTTACGGAATCGAAACACTCACGAGCGGTCCGTCTATCAAGTATTTTGGTCGTGCTGAAAATGTGGCTCCAAGCATTCGATTTATCGATGCTGAGGACTTTGCAATCTTAGAGATTTTCAAAAACAATATTAAAAATCTCTCTCAGGTCATTGAAGACCTCAGTCAAAACGNNATCGATACAAAATCGACATCCAGCCTGCCCAAGGCATCGTTAAGCGTACTCAACCGATTGTGAGCAACGCGGGCGAGTTTGCACGTGAGCGGCTTGAATCGAAGAGTAAAGTTCCACAAAAGCCGTTCATAAGTCCTTCCGAAATCATGGAAGAGGCCGAGTTTGAAGCAAAAGTAAAAAGACTGACAAANNGCCAAAAGGCGAAGCCGCAGTCACAGATATTTGGCCAGGCAATGGAAACGAGCTTCCAGAAAGGCAGCACACCTTGCAGCCGCTCTTTTACTGGCTCACGCCAGATAATGAGCTTGTGGAATGCAGCAACGCGTCCACTCTCTATGTTCGGCTTTCAAGACTCATCACAAAACTTCACGGTGAGACTTATCTCACCCTGAAAGAAGAGGGCATCCGAATGTACACGGTCTCTCAAGAAGCGATCGAGGCCGAGATCAATGCTTTCCGCAAAGAAAATCCAAGCTTTAAAACCGACACTGGCCCTAAGGGCGCCCGTTTTGCGGTCGTGCTTCGATTAGTGAAGCGTGAAATCGTTCAGAACAAAAAACCCGCTAACAAAGGCTGAAGACCATGAAGCACATGTTAATGTTACACATAATCTCCACGCTTAATCTTTTCGACGATGATTTTCTCTGGCGTCTGTGGGTCACGAGGGTTCACAGTAAAGTACGCTTGCTGTTCACAGCGGCGCTTATTTGTAAGAAGCCATTTCAAAATCTCGGTCAGACCCTTGTTACGTTTATCTTGGAAAAAGGGGTCGTTCTTCATCGCGTCGGCGGCCTTCTTCAAAGCCCTAACCTCTTGAGCGTCGTTTTCCTTTACTGGATAATCTAGAAGATCATACTTCTTGATATCTTCAGGTAACACTCCCAAGAAACGGACATCCGGCGCAGAATAGTCCGAATTTCGAATCAATGAAGCTGCAGACCCTGCTTTCAAAGTACGAAAGATATTTTGCATCGTGTACGCATCGAGATCTCCGAAGAAATAAAGCGGCACACTCAGTTGGTCCTGAATCAATTTACACCAGCCACGAACGGCATTAGATGGAACCCCTTGAGCACCCATCAAGATACAATTGTGTCTTCGAGTGAAACCGTTGGCGACCAAAGTATTGGCCGTACCTTCAGATTCAACAATTAAACAGAAATCGATTTTCTTTTTAGCGCTGAGCTTAAGGTTCTGTGGACGATTCTTAGGTTGAAATGGAGACGTTCCAAGCCGGGACNNGGTCTCCATCAGGCATGGTTTCAGTGACAACCAGCTGCTGCGAGTAAGTTTGTCCGCCCCGATCATTGGCGTAACAATTAACTTCTTCACGGTAGCACTCCAGCAACTCACAAATAAAATCGATGGTCGCGTCCGATTCGATCTGATCACCAAAATCGAGCGGTTTCAGGGCAGAATTGTGCTTAATTTCACCTTTGCTGATGTAGTACAATTCGCGCTTCGTATTGACGCCTCCGGTTTCGAGGTTACGAAGCAAGATCTCGAGCATAAAGATCGCGCGAGACATTTTTTTCACTGAGCTTACATTCAACTCAGTTGCGACTTTCTTTGGCCCCGGAGTCAGATATCCCACCTTGTGGTTATATCTGGCATTGTCCAACGAACACTTAGTCGCATAGAGAACGGGTCGTTTTGCTTTTTCTAAGTCGAGCAAAAGACGGTTACAAAGCTCTCGACTGATTTTTGGAATTTCGTGATCCACTCTTGCCATGGTTTACCTTTCAGTTCTAATTCTTAGACAGTTTCTTCGATGAGCTCTTCAACGTCGATCGCATCGACATCCTTAGCGCCTTTGGCGACTTGAGCTTTCAATACTTTATGAGCTTCTTCGAGTTCTTTTTCCGCAACACGTGCATCACGTCCGAGCAATTTCACTAGCCCGTCTTCCGCACGCTTCTTACGATCTGCGCTTGCCTTACTAATTCGACAGAGTCCTTCAACCAAAATGGGTCCGAACTGCTCGATATGGCGAATCTTCTCTTCAAGATCGTTCGCTTTCTCTTCTTTTCGAATGTGTTTTGATAGTTTTTGACCGGCTTGGATCAAGGCGCGTCTGATTTCTTCAACAAGCTCATCAGATGCATCGATGGTTTCTTTGGATGCATTTTTGAATTTGATAAATGGCGAAACCACGCTTACGGCGATAATGTAGGGTCCCTGAGGAAGGGATTCCTT
>DBAE01000274.1:0-6454 GCA_002291495.1 Bacteriovoracaceae bacterium UBA1018
GTTCAGAGGAAAATGCCCGGTGCGGATCGATTTTGTCGACCCGCAGTTTAAGACCCGATTGCAGCTGCCTAAGACTGTCGGAGTGGCAGCGACTCCTCAGATGGTCGAGTCTGTGAATAAAATCTTTGGCCAAGAAGTTGTGCAGCTGGTTTAGCTCTAGCTCTGGCTTTAATTAGCTCGCTTTGCTCGCTGTGTCTTCTCTGACACAGAAATTACCTAAAAATAGGCTTGTTTTGCCCATATATATAGACATTGACGCACCACATAGTAATAGTTGACTCCATTTATCAACAATGTTTAAATAATAGTTGTTCGTAAAACTCTTAGGCGATCTTTTCGCCGAAAGTGGTGCAGGGGAAATACGCATCACACAAGAGTGGGGTTTTTTTTGGGGGTGTTACTGTGACTAAAAATATTTTTGCTCACCTGACTATTGTCTCCGCAATTGCACTAGCTGGTTGCGAAGTTCAAACTGCATATCAAAAGGTTCCAGAAACCAAATCATTAAGAAGTATCGGTTCCGCTCCAGAAGCGGCGCCTTCTGCAGTTCCTACTGCTGAACCGACTGCGGTACCTACCGCGGTTCCAACTGCCGTGCCGACTCCAGTACCGACTGCGGTTCCTACGCCAGTTCCAACCGCTACTCCGACACCGGTTCCAACGCCAAAACCAACACCAGTTCCGACTCCGGTGCCGACACCAGTTCCTACACCAGTTCCTACACCAGTGCCGACACCAACGCCGACTCCTACTCCAACACCTACACCGACTCCTACTCCGGAGCCGTCACCTGTAGTGATGGAGCCTTCACCGATGCCAGAACCAAGTCCTAGTCCGGCTGTGGTCTGTGATCCGTTTGCTCCGGCAAACATCATCGGACCAGAGTACGGTCTGAACGGTAAGATCCATTATTTAAATGACTATCAAATCAAGAACGAGAGACGAAGCGTCTTCAACTCAAGTTTAGTTTACGCTGCAAAGGGTAACGATGCAGGAGTAGAGCTCTTCTTGTCTCAACTCTTTGTACCAACTCGGGACTTCTCAGTAGGTTTCCCTGTCGGTTCAGGTTCTCCTCTAACAGTCAAAATGGCTGATGGAAAAGAGTCTGTATTGAAAGAGTTCTTTTCTGTGAACGTAGATACTTCACTTGTCCTAGGAGATGAAGATCCAAATGGTCTTTATCAACTTGCAGTAATTGCTGACGACGGTGTGACTGTGCAAGTAGGAAGTAAGAGCGGTAGTTTCTCTACACTCATTTCCGCCGAGGGCGAACATTCTGCTCAATTCCAGTGCGCTAGCCAAGCTATCAATATGAAGCGTGGAGAAGTCTTGCCGCTCAAGGTGGATTACTTCCAAGGTCCAGCAACTGAGATTGCGGTGACTTTGCTCTGGAGACATGTGGACAAAGCGTCTGATGTTTACGACCTCTGTAATAAGTCAGTGAACGAACGTACAGGAACGACCAAGTTCTGGAATCCTCGTGATTCTAAGGGCAAACCGTTAGCTGTACCGGCTGAGCAGCAAGCATATAAGGATATCCTAAGAGCGGGTTATAAGCCGATCGAGGCACGTAACTTTCTCTTAAGATCTGGATATAACAAATGTGATCTGGAGCATCAGAACAACGAATAGGTTCTAAGCTTCGATCAATAGGATGAATCATGGGNNCACGACGGGAGTCACGGTGGGTCCCTTCTTCGTTCTAAAAAATAGATTCTCGGGGGGGAATTCTGTGAAAATTACTCGGTTGGCTTACTTAGGTTTAATCTCATCAATTGGAATCACGGGGTGTGATGTCGAAACGGCATATCAAAAAACCCCAGACGTGGTCTCGCAAAGTCAAGAAGGTACCGTGGTCTGCGATCCATTCTCGGACTCGGGTTCAATCGGTGAGCAATTTGGACTTAGAGGTAAGATCTTCTATCTCGATAACAACCAAATCCAAAACGAGCGATACAGTGTATTTAATTCAAGCCTCACGTACGCGAAAAAAGGTCACGACGCTGGTGTCGACCTCTTTCTATCTCAGCTTTATATTCCGACTCGGTATTTCTCCACAGGCTTTCCTGCAGGAAACGGCGGACAGCCACTCCAGGTTAAGATGGGTAACGGCGTGAAGACTACTCTGACTGAGTTTTTCTCAGTCAATGTCGAGTCCTCTCTGATTCTGGGAGATCAAGATCCAGCGGGCCTATATCAGCTTGCTGTGATTGCCGACGACGGTGTTTCAGTTCGAGTCGGGCATAGTAAAGGTGTTTATAAAACTGTCATCTCATCTGAGGGTGAGCATTCCTCACGCTTTGAGTGTGCAAGTGCTCCTATCTATATGAAGCACGGAGAAGCACTTCCGATCAAAGTGGACTATTTCCAAGGCCCAAAACAGGAAATTGCACTGACTTTACTTTGGCGTCATGTCGAATCAGCTAATGACGTCTATAGCTTTTGTAATGCATCTACAGATGATCGAACCGGCGCTTCAAAGTTTTGGAAGTTCGTTGATGGTTCTGGCAATCCTTTGAATCCACAGATTGAGAAGGATCTTTATAGGGATATTACTGATCCGAATAAGGGGAGATTTAAGCCTATCGAGAAGAGAAACTTCTTCTTATTGTCTGGTCTGAATAAATGTTAAACTGCCCCCTTTGAGTGCGGGTGAAGAGTAATCTTAACCTCATCCTAGTATTGGAACTGAACTTGCGCCTCGGCGCAGGATGAAAGTTCCCAGTTGTCCTTTTAGTTGCAGCCTAACTTCCTCGGTTAGTCCGAAATCAGATCCTGTCATCCGAAATGGACGCTTTTTTAGAAAAAGCGATAGCCAGTGGATCCATCGCTTCTATTGCCGCTGCTGTAAGAAACACTTTTCTCGCTCCACTCATTCACCTACTTATAGGCAAAAAAAACGCAGACTCTCTCATCCGTTAAAACTTCTTCTGTGTTCCGGCGTTTCTCAAAGAAGGGCCGCTCTGATTTTAGGAGTTAACCCTAAAACAGTCGTAAGACGCTTTCGTTTTTTAGCCGCTCAAGCCCGCTTGGATCATCACGAGTGGCTCACGAAGAACGTTGCTCATAACTCCCTCAACGATCTCCAGTGGGATGATCTCGAGACCGCTGAGCACACGAAGTGTAAACCCTTAAGTGTGAGCTTAATCGTGGATGCCAAGACGCGAAGGATCTATGCCTTTGAGGTCGCTCGCATGCCCGCCAAAGGCCATCTAAGCCAATTGGCACTCAGAAAATACGGAAAAAGAGCTGACGAGCGGCCAAAGGGCTGGGAAGCTCTTCATCAGAGGATCAAGCCTTGGATTCATCCCAAAGCTAAGTGGGTTTCGGATCAAAACCCCCATTACCCACGCTACTTAAAACATCACCATCCACTTGCTGAGCATTTGGCCGTGCCCGGCAGGCGAGGTTGTGTGGCAGGGCAGGGGGAGCTCAAAAAGATCGGCTTTGATCCGCTCTTTTCACTCAATCACACTTGCGCGATGCTCAGAGCCAACCTCAATCGATTATTCCGAAGAAGTTGGTGCTTAAGTAAAACCCTCCAGGGACTCAACGACCATATTGCTCTTTACATCCAATTTCATAATCACCAGCTCACGAGTGAGGTGGGTAAAATTGCCAAGTCTGCACCTTTTCACCCACATTCAAAGGGGGCAGTTTAAAAGGTGACTAGACGGATCGCAAGCTCATGCTAAACTAGAAACATGAGAAGGAATCTCGTACTAAAAACTGTCGTCATCCAATTGACGGCGCTCTTGTGGCTTGTCCTGCCAAACACTGAACTTTTTGCTGCCGGGCTAAAGCCCGCAGAGATTCAAGAGCAAGTGAAAGCTGCAGTAGCAGATTCACGCTCGAAGCTGGGAACTCTTGAGCCCTGGCAGGTTAAAGTTTTTGAAGAAGAAGTGGTGCCGGATTATGCCCGCTTTGTAAAAAACTATCGACCTTCAGGTAACCAAGTTCTCGTCGATGTCGACACGACAAGTATTAAAAAATTTCTTTCGTTTTCGCCGCTAAAACTTCTCAAATCGGGCGAACAAAAAACCATCCTTACAGTATTTCAGTCAGAAGCGGATTGTACGAAATGTTCGACTTCTGCTCCTACACTCAGAAATCTCATCACGGTTCGTCTTCAAAGAAGAGGGCTAAATCCAGTTTGGTTGAATGACACAATTCTTTCATCTGACACAAATGCGGCTTCAGTTCTCAGTGACCTAGCAAAACAAAAGAATGCCCTAGGCTATATGTTAGTTCGAATCGCATCGGAGCATGATAGTAATGAAAGTCCAGATGCAGCCTCTAATCATAAGGCTGAGGAACATTATCAGGCTCATTTACAAATTAAACTCTCTAAGGATCTACGCACCGAAAACCAAATTGAGATTCTGAAAAATGNNCGGTAGGCGCCTTTACGGACTTGGGTTCTCAAACAACAGGAGCAGCACTCGCTTCTGATGGTGGCGAAGAACTTGAAGTACTCTTGAGCGGAGTAAAGACTTTTGCTCAGTTGAGACAGATCAAAGCTGCCCTTCAGGACCAATTCAAAGCTGCTGGAACGGTCGAAGAACGAAAACTTTCGCGCAATGAAATGTGTCTAGCCGTGAAGACCAAAAAACCTATCGAAGAAGTAAAACGCGGAATAGCTTCGGTCAAGATTGAAGGTACACGTCTTATGATTCTCGAGACGATGCCAAGTGCAGTACGAGTGGAGGTCAAATGAATAGAACTCCGAAGACTCGCTTAGTACTCGCATTAACACTTAGTTTAAGTTCAATGATATTTCTGCAGGCGTGTCAGCGTTCGAGTGCCTATAAGCGAGACGAAAATTATTATCGCGAGGATAGCTCGAGCTATTATAATCGAGCCAGCGGTGCAAATGCTGGGACCAAAAAAGTCGAATCGATGGGCCAACCTAAAAAAAGAATCGTCGTTTTTAATTTTTGGAACGATACGCCCGTTAAGGATACTGAATTGGGGTCCTTCACCGCCGATGAAATGCGTCGCGGCCTACATTTGAGCCAAAGGATGATTGTTCCAAAAGATGTCATCACAAACTTCGCTACAGATGATTTCATTAAAGGGGACAAAGTTAAAGTTGCTCAGCTGATCCGAGAAGGTCGACGTATGGGAGTGTCGGTGCTCGTGATCGGTCGCATCTCCAAGATCGCGTTTCGTCAACGAGGCGACGACGTTGGACTCTTTCGCCAAAAGCAATCTATGGCTGCAGTAGATGTTGAGCNNTCAGGTAAACCTGGGCAGGCCGTGAGCAATAGCAATGTGGCTATTGAGGATAGTAATTTAGAGAGCACGCAGTTTCGCTCTGAGTTAACTAAGCTCGCTGTTCGTAATGCCGTGAGTTCGATATTGCCGGATGTCGTTAAAGCTGTAGAAAAGATGACCTGGGAAGGTCACCTGGCTAAGGTTGTCGGTAACAAGATCTATGTAAACGCTGGAAAGACCTCGGGACTAGTCGCAGGAGACATTCTTAAAGTTCTGAGCCCAGGTGATGACGTCTATGATCCAGTGACGGGAGCTTTTCTAGGCCGATCTCAAGGGCAATTGAAAGGAACTCTCGAAGTCGTCGATTTCATCGGTACGGATGGAGCAGTCGGCGAAATCCATACGGGCGGAAACTTTCAAGAAGGCGACGTCATTCAACTCTACTAACAGCTGTGTTATGCCTTGGACTATGAAGGTAGTCGTCAAGAGGCATGATCCTAGCTCGCCTTGGTCCTATGCGGATCTAGATCGCTATCAATCCCAACTTGCCGATCGAGTGGCCCAGGGCCAAGAAGGCGAAATTATCCTTTCCGAAGTGGCCCCTGTTATCACCTTGGGTAAACGCGCTACACGCCAAGATATTCTAATTTCGGATGAGCAACTTGCGTCCCGAGGGATAGACGTCTACCAAAGCGATCGGGGGGGACGGGCAACTTACCATGGTCCCGGACAGTGGCTTCTCTTCTCTGTCGATAGACTTGAACGTCTCACGGGTGACCCACGAGGGGTCCGAAAGGTCGTTACAAATCTTTTGGAGATTGGCCAAAAAGTGGGCCTTGCATACTCAACCGTTTCTGAGATTGGACAAGATGAGGAGCTCGGAATTTGGGACAAACAAGGTAAGTTTGGCGCCGTCGGAATCCAGATCCGTCAGGGAATCCTGCTTCATGGTCTATCGATAAACGGGTATCAAACTCCCCAAAGTTTTCTTGGAATTAGGCCTTGTGGTTTAGAGAAGCCCGTCTCGTTTTTACTGAAAGAGCCTAATGATGCTGAGTTCTTAGCTCTAGGAGAGCGTCTGGTGAAGGCGGCGCTTGGGAAGTATGAAAAAATCCTAGATTCCGTGAATTCCCCAGATTGACTCTGTCTTATTGTAAGGCTATACACTTTTTAACTGTTCTATCTTGTATTGGCGCGTAGCTCAGTGGCAGAGCACCACCTTGACACGGTGGGGGTC
>DBAE01000274.1:6485-17889 GCA_002291495.1 Bacteriovoracaceae bacterium UBA1018
GGCCCGAGCCATTAAACTTAATAGTTCATGGCGACACCTGAGAATCTTGCATCACCCGCTTCCGTGTTCATATCTTCGATCGACAAATTGGATGCATCTCAAGTTGCACAACTCATCTATACAGGAGCCGATCCCAATACGAAAAACCAGGCCGGTGAACCGGTCCTCTTTCGAGCTGCGCATTCGGGGATGAATGAGGTAGCTGAGTTGCTAATCACAAGTGGTGCCGACGTCAATGCTCGGGATCCTGAAGGGCTCACGCTACTGATGCGTTCAGCACAAGATGGCTTTAGTGAGTTAGCGCGTGCACTCCTACTCAGTGATGCTGATATTAACCAAGCCGACTTAAGCGGGCGAACTGCGCTGATCCATGCAGTCATGCAAGACCAGCACGATGTCATCGATCTTCTCTTAGAAAATGAGTGTGAAGTAAATATACAAGATGCGACCGGCGCAACTGCATTGATGTATGCAGTCGCTAAAAACGGTCTAGCGATGGTCGAGAAACTCATTGAAGCGGGCGCCAATGTCAACCTATCAGACCGTGATGGTCATACTGCCCTTATTGTTTCGGCTTTTAAAGNNGTCATGACGAGTTGACGGCAGTCCTTGTAAAAAATGGCGCAGACATTAATGCCAAGGATAAACATGATCTAACCGCTCTTATGGTGGCCGCAATTAAGGGTGAGGCACAGTACGAAGAAGCAGTTGTAAAAGGAACCGGCAAAGATTTAGTTGATAGCACTGAAACAGTTGTCAAAGGGAGTGCCGAAACTGAAGCTGATGACTCGGTACTTGTGCGAGGTCTCGCAGAAAAATATGGCGAACGAAAATTAGTTCGTGGAACAAAACAAGATCTTCAAGACAATACTCAGATCGTTGTTAAAGCAGGGGAAAAGTACCACGAAGTAGTCAAAATCCTCGTTTCTGGCGGCGCTCAAATTAACTCGCAGGATCAGCAAGGCCAGACAGCCGTAATCAAAGCAGCTAAGCATGGCGACGACAAAATGGTAGATCTGTTAGCATTGGACGGGGCTGATCTCGACTTAGAAGATAAACAAAATAATACGGCGATGAAAATTGCCGCTCAAAAGGGTCATCAAGAAGTTGTCGCAGTACTTCAGAAAAAGAAAGCCCGACCGCCAAAAGAGCAAGAGACCGCTCAGTCGTCTAACATCTCAACAAAAACTAAAGAGCCACATTCCAAGGATGCGGCTCTAGAGCAGAGCCCAGATGCACCGACATCAAAAAAACCTCGTACCAGTGGCTCATCACCAGACAATACTCGTCACGAGGGTGGAAAGACGACTCTCATCGTAGAGTGCGAGAGAAACAACTCTGCTGCTGTTAGGCTTCTGGTTGAACAAGGCGCAGACGTCAACGCAAAGGATTTTCAGGGCTTTACTGGGCTGATGTATGCAGCGGCGCACGGATCAACTGAAATTTTAGAGATTCTCCTCAACGCCAAGGCAAATGTGAATGCTAAAAACGCGCAAGGTGCGACAGCCCTTGTGCTTGCCGTTTCGCAAAAAAAACCAGATGCAGTTCGATTGCTCTGCAGTCGCGGAGCTAACCCAGGAGCAAAACTGAAGGGTAACCCTTGTATCATGCTTGCCATTGCAACAAATTCTTTAGACTCAGTTCAGGCACTCGTCGAAGCGGGAGTTGATGTGACAGAACGCAATCTAAAGGGCGCTACGGCTTTAGAGTTTGCAATGGTTTCGCAGAAAATTGAAATTACTCAGTATCTGATGAAAGTTAAGAGTTCTAAAAAAGAGAAGCCAAGAAAGATGAGTCGATTTTAATGGACACAAAGGCGGCGGTTCGACTGATTGAAAAAAGACGCTACACGGTCATTCAGCTGCTTGAAGGCTATGACCGCCCCGAATCAGTTGAACTTCGAGACATTATTGGGAGAGTCATTGAATCCCCAAGAAATACAATTGTCGGATGTGCTGGAATCAGGAAAATGTCCGAAAAAACGTGCGAAACGATCCATTTTTTGGAGCAGCAGCTGAAAGTCGCAGAAAAGCATCTCAGACTTTCGCAAGCTTCTACGGAGCTCCGAAGCGTACTAGCCGACTCCCGATTTGGAAAGTCACTTTTGTACTCGGAAGATCTCCTTAGTACTCTAGAGGAGTTTGCCAGTACAAAACCGGAAGGAACTGATCCAAATTTCATCAAAACGTTTGTCAATGCGACTTTGAGAACATTTTTTGTACAAGCCAAAGTGCAGGCGAGTCGTGGAAAAATTTATTCGAAAACCGAAGATAAGAACCGGCTGCTAGGAGACATATCAGGTGTGGTGAAGCTGACTACCCATGATATGCAATATGTGGTTGTGCTCTCGTTTCCGAAAGACACATTTCTTAACTTACTGAATTCGCTCTTAGATGAGAAGTTCACAGAGATCACTTCAGATAACCAAGATGGCGCCGTAGAGTTCCTCAATATTATTCTCGGACAAGCTAAACTCGTGCTCAATGAGGAAGGCAACCGGATCAAACTTGAGCCGACACAGGTGCGCCTAGGTGGCGAGTATGATCTGGTGGCCTTAGAGACAGGTAAAACGATGGTTGTACCTTTCCATTCCTCCATCGGAGATTTTTTTATCGAAGTCTGGTTGCCAGAAGATGTCGATTCGCTCGCAAGTGTTTAGTTCAGAATTCTGTCGGTAAAAGCCCATATAGAACTGTAGGGAGATGCCGACAACGTTCCCATTACAAATTTGGTGCTGATTCAAATCCGTAGACGTTTTAACTAGTTATCTGTCCGGTCCACATCCGGTCCTTTTGGTCTTTAGGTTGCACTATGCAGCGACCAGAAGGAAATATCTATGAACCTCAATGCGAATCATCGTCTGCTTATTTTGTCTGCAATCTTACTATCTAGCTCAGTGAGCTCTGCTAATTCCACATTTGTTCCAACCAAGGGAACTAATCCCACATTTGGCAAAGGATACAATTCGGCCTCAGGTCAGCTCAGGGCGAATTGTTTAGAACCCGAGACTATTGCAATTGAAAAAGGTCCTGGCATGGGTCTCCAGGAAGATTCTTTGGACCGCGCGCAGGACAAAGACTTGATTATCGAAGAGATTCAAGATGTGAAACAGTTGGCAGAAACTCTTTCACTCAATGTAAGTGCATCAGCAAAATTTGGTCTTTCGGGTGGCGTAAATGCCGCGCTCAATTATTACAACAGTACTTCATTTAACTCTTACAATTACTACCTGATGATCAGTAGCCAGATCGAAAATGCCGCGCAGAGTATTAAGCAACCGAAATTGACGAGTGAAAATCTGCGATTGCTTAAGAAGAATCCGGTTCGGTTTCTGCAAAAGTGTGGCGATGAGTATGTTTCTACCGTTGTCACTGGTGGCAGATTTATCGCTGTATTAGAGATTCATACAGAGACAGAAGATCAAAAGAATGAACTTCGACAAGCTCTTAATCTCAGATACGGTACTCACAAACTCAATCAAGACTACGTCAATCATCTCCATCAAGTGATCAGTAAATACTCACGAAAAGCAAAAATCATTCAGGCGGGTGATAGTGATAACTTTCCGGAGTTAGAACCTGCGGCATTGATCGAGTTTGCATTGGAATTTCCGAAAAAGGTAAAAAAGGGAAACAATGCATCGAAGCTCTTGGTGAGTACTGAGTCGTATATGAACTTAATGGATGGTCGTGGTGCAGATATTCCGGATCTTTCGCGCCAGATTGGTATCATTTCAATGCTAGGTGACTATTTGGATAGTGCTATCTCAACCCGAAATAACCTGCGCTATATTGAGAAACATTCTTCAAAATTTCTTAACGAAGATCTGACTCAAGTGGAAAATGCAGCAATTCGGAGTCGAATTTCGAATTTGGAAAATTACATTCAAGATATGAATTCAGTAGTGCAAGAGTGTGTGGAGAAGATCCCAGAGCCTTGCAAACTCCAGAAGAAGGTTCCGTTTGAAGAAGAGGTTCCGTATCGTACGGTAACTTTATCAGTTAATTTTGGCGTAGATCGAGCGATCTATCTTTCGGTAGCTCCAACTCATAAATGTCTGGCCCCGGTTGTGACCAATCTTTGGTACAACAACGGTCAACCCAACGAGTGTAAGGCTAATTTTAGCGCGGTGTTAGATGGATCAAATGCTTATTTTAGCAATTTTGATAACTACTATGCGGATAATAGCGGTACTTGTAATGCACGTTACACTTGTATCGTAAAAAACTAAGTGGATGGACATCTCTGCTTGCTAGGACCACGTCTTGCACCTTCAGTGCCCTTGAAGGAGATTTTTATGAACACTACAAAATCATTAAAAAATTCAGCTGCTGTTCTTGCTGCTGTGCTTTTCGTGCCAACCTTAGCGCTCGCTCAAGCGGGCAGCGGTGGTACCGGGGGCGGCGGGTCAGCTGGGACTACTGGATCTACTAGCGCGGGCAGTACAGGAGGTTCAGGTATTACAGGCTCAAGCGTTCCCGGAGCGAGCAGTGGATCAATAGGAAATGCTCCCGGTTCGGTCGGATCTGGTCTGGGAGTAGGATCTACGGATACAGGCGGAATCACTTCGGGACCCACTGGCTCTGGAACTACTGGTTCGAGTGGGACGTTAGGTGCAGGCACAGGTTCGCTCGATATCAACGGAGTGCCCAATACGGGTGGGACCGCAACGGGGTCGACTACAGGATCCACCACGGGCGGTGGAAATGTGGGTGGAACTGTTGGTGGCGATACTAGTGGTCTCGGCGGCAACTGTGTAGGAGGAGCTGCAGGTGCTGCAGGCTCTGGTTGTAATCAGGCTGGAAGTTTAGGCGGTAGCACCGGTAGTACTTTTGGGGGCAATGGACTGAGTGGCGGTACGGCTAATAGCGGCACCCAAAGTGTGCCTAGCGGCTCAAGCGGTTCACGTTAATTTCGCTTCAATTGCAGACAAAATAAAAATGCCTAGTGAGTTTTCTCACTAGGCATTTTTTAATTGGAATCAACAATCTGAAAGCTTAGCTTTCGCCAGCTTTGTTGAGATCAACAGTTCGGGTCACGTTACATCCATAGCCGTTGCCGTATTGTTGATAGTTTTGATTATTTGGATCATTCGTATTTTGGTTGGCTGGTTGAGTCTGAATAGCGCTCAACGTGCCAGTAATCTTGTTGTCATCAGTCATAATCAATGTACCAGTCGATACAGTTCCGCAGCCTTGGCTAGCGGTGTTGTAGCCGGTTTGATTGTAACCGTTATAACCAGTTTGATTGTAACCGGTTTGGTTATAGCCAGTGTTAGCAATTTCTAATCTGACGTTGGTGATGCTGTCACCATTTAGATCACCGGAAAAATTTCCAGATCCAGTGTTACTGATCCAGGTCCCGCTGATTCTATCTCCATCAGAATTGCTTAGGGTTAGGGTAACGCTTGATTGTTGGCTTTGACCATTCATATTGACAGTCTCTTGGCCGGTATAGGTACCGTTGCGATTTTTTCCGCAACCTGCCGCCAAGATCCCTAAAGCCATAATGCTTACTACGATCTCAAAAGACTTCTTTTTCATACTCAACTCCTACTCACTTTCATTAACTACAAATTCAACTTCAGCTCTACATGCGGAATCGTCTCAAGATTCCGTATACCCAGTATAAGCAAGCGGGATGCCGAGAAAGGGGCCTAGTAAAATCAATAGGTTATGTTTAAAAAAGTGACTAGTAGTTAGTCAGACTATCAAAACTTTTTACAGCAAGTTTCGGTAATAAGTGCGTGAAATGGCTTTGAATGGATCAATTTCGAGCGCGATCAGTTTTCATTTTTCGTGCTCTAAGGGGTGGGTCCATGACCTGCAGTTTTGCTCCTTCACGAATATCTGCATTTTTCGAAACTGAGGTGCGAGGTATCATGAGTTTACGTCCACTTGAGGTATGACCTTTGATCTGCTTTTGATCAAAACTGTCGACCGTTATCTCCAATAGGTATGAAGGCTGGTGTGCGTATGCTTCCAGGCTCGCTAGAACTGCACCAACGGCCAATACGATCTGTTGAATCGTCTTCATGATCATCTCGATCCACCATTAAGACTGCCCGCGCTCGAGTCTGTTCCTTGTGAACCGCTATTTAGCGTGCCGTTGACCTTGATCGGGCCAAAGACCTGTGTATTGGTCCGCAGATCTTCCAAAGACGCCACGTAATCTGCGAGTCGAATTTTTACACCTTTTTGACGCTCTTGGTTTGCGCACTCTGTGGCAGATGGACATTCACTTCCAGATGTAATCTGGCACATTTGATTGACGATCTTCTTTTTCTTCTCCACAGTGCTGCCGTCGCGGTAGACTCGGTCACAAGTGAGAGCTGGGATGAAGCAGATTTTGTGTCCTTGACGGTTGGTGAAAGAATAGCGTTCCCTTTTTCCTTCAGCAGTTTCTGCGGAACTCAAAGTCGGAAGTGCGCAGTGATCCCAATCCCAACCATCGTCGGTAACTTCGGGTTCCGGATGGATTGTGGGATTTCCTCCCTCGATTTCGAAAGTTTGTCCCCAGACACTTAGTGAAGCTAAGCCTAAAGCAAAAACTGCGATATATCGCATAGGTTCCCCCAGTCCTAATCATGGTAATTGGACACACATTGACGCGTCATCATAAATCTCAAATCTGTTCAAAATAGGTCGTCCGTGACCTGGGTTTTGGCACATGCGTTGCTCTATCTGGGCGCGGAGATATTATGAGACTCAAAATAATTGGCGTGGGCGCATTAACCCTTTCATTGATGGTTCAGGCGGGCCGTACTAGCCCAGGTAAGAAAACGGCGATCGGCGGCGGTGCTGGAGCAGCCGTAGGAGCTGGTATCGGGGCGGCTGCCGGGGGGTGGAAAGGCGCTGGTATCGGGGCTGTCATCGGCGGCGCAGTAGGNNGCATACGGCAATGTGCTTGAAAAGCGTCAACGAGAACTACAAAAAGTTGCTGAAACGAAAAAAACTCAAGAAGGACTTTTGGTAAAATTGAAGAGCGAATTGCTTTTTGACACGGCAAAAGCAGACGTCAAACCTGAGGCGGAACAAAAGCTCGCCGAACTGGGCGAGATTCTCTCAAAGTACGAGAAAGATGAAGTCAACGTAGGCGGATTTACTGACAGCGTCGGTACAGATGAGTTTAACAAAGAACTCTCCGAAAAACGCGCGCAGGCCGTTCGAGATATTTTAGTCAAACAAGGTGTCGACTCGAGCCGTATTAACGTATTTGGTTTTGGAGAGGAAACACCGATCGCGAATAATTCCACTGAAAAAGGACGAACTCTGAATCGACGCGTCGAGTTGGCAATTCAAGTTCCAAACGAACAATCTTAACCGTTTCATTTGACTTAGGGGGGCAATTCGATGGCGACAGAGCGAAAAAGAGATCCAGTATTACTCAGAGAAAAAAAGACGAGAACCGATGCAATTCGACCACTTTCTGTTCAGGAAGGTAAACGTAGAGCCGAAAGAGCTCGCCTTGAAACTCCTCGTCGAGAAAAAATCGATGAAGAAGAAGCGCATGGTGAATCATCGATTATTGGGCAGACGGATAAGCCAGATCCCGATCGATCCGAAGCAGTTTAAGATTTCTCGTTTACGATAGTTATCAAAGCGGTTACTTTAAGCAGAAATCATGTTTAAAGTAACCGCTTCTTCATTTTCCTCTCTTTCACGCATTCAGAAAGTACTCTGTAGCTTTACGTTTTTTGTACTGATCGTGGTGATTCCGCTTTACGCCTTCAAAGTCTTCACCAAGGATGGATACTCTGATTTCGACGTGTACTACCGAGCAGTAGAACGCTGGAAGGCGGGACAGTTTGATATCATCTATAATTACCATATCGATGGCGCGACCCCATTTCGATATGGTCCGCCTTTCTTGTTTTTCATGAGACCATTCGGCCTGCTCACTTTTGAATGGAGTCGGCTAGCTTGGTACCTGAGTCAGGTGATATTTTTCTCGATTGGATTTTACGGTCTTTATCGAATACTTCAAACCTGGCGAAGAGATGCCGCGTTTCTTGTTTGTTTTTCACTCCTCTACGTCATGAGATTCATTCTTGATTCTTTTATGATTGGTCAAGCAACGGCTCTGATGTTTGTTGGACTCGTCTGGAGTCTTAAGGGATGGCTTGAAAAGAAACCGGCCATCGCAGCTTGTTTCCTGGCTATTCCTGCCGTCATTAAGATCTTACCCGGAGCCTTGTATGCTTTGGTGTTTTCATTTCCTAAAAAGTTTTCGTGGCGAGTTTTTAGCTATGCTTGGCTCAGTTTAGTCGTAGCATCAGCAATTACCTTGTTTGGTTTTGGCGGACCCAAGCAGGGGATCGAACTGACTCAGAAATGGTTTGCTGTTTCGCTTGCTGACTCTGATTACTCTGATGATGCTCACTACGGTACGCAATCCTTAAAGAGTGCTCTCTTGAGGATTGCAGACATGGGAGTTATGAGTCGCGAGTTAGCTCTTTCTTGTTGGCGTAATTTAACGATTGCTGGGTTTATTTTACTCTTTGTGTTTTGGATTTTAAGGCGGCCCAAAGATGAGCGAGGTATATTACTCTTTTTCTCTATGGGTATTTTTACCTACCTTTGGTTTATGCCGGAAACATTTAAGTACTCCCAGCCGCTCTTGGCTTTTCCGGTATTGGCATTGATATCCGGACCACTCAATCGATTATCTTATATTGCACTTATTATTGGCGCGTTAGTTCTTTCTTTGGCAGGACTCGATATTGTGGGCTCAGATTTATTTTTTTGGATTCAGAAAAAAAGTCTCCCTTTCTTTGCGAGTGTGTTGTTAGGAGTAGCGGTCATTCAACAAGCAGTTCGACATTCAGTTTCCCGTCGGCATCC
The DNA here is from genome assembly GCA_002291495.1 of Bacteriovoracaceae bacterium UBA1018. Lineage (GTDB taxonomy): Bacteria > Bdellovibrionota > UBA1018 > UBA1018 > UBA1018 > UBA1018. The sequence goes on from DBAE01000274.1 coordinate 15,329, forward strand.
TGAGGCGCAGTCTTCATGAAGAAAAGTACGATTGCTTTAGGTTTGGTAGTTCTTATCGGTATCGTGTTTCGCCTGATTTGGGTCGGCGACATGGAATACAAATCCGACGAAGAGTATATGTTCCGCCAACTCATGGAGGTCGGAGTGACAACTCCATGGCCATGGTTAGGGATTAGTTCTGGAGTCCATATCCGTAATCCAGGGATGAGTGTGTGGATCTTTTTGGCGCTGGGTAAATTCTCAGGCGCATCTACACCGACGGAGCTTTGTCGTGCTGTTCAGGTGCTCAACGTTTTAGCCTTATTACTCGCTCTTTATTTTACCCGTCGTTACGTTCAGCGTGATGAGCAGGAGTCTTGGTATTGGGGTATTGCTCTGGTGTCCGTCAATCCTATCGCAGTGATGTACCATCGAAAGATTTGGGCGCAGTCCGTTCTACCATTTTTTTCCATGCTCTTTCTCATGGCATGGTGGAATCGTAAGACTAAATGGGGAGGATTTTTCTGGGGTTTAGTTGGGGCCTGCCTTGGTCAGATTCACATGTCAGGATTTTTCTTTGCACTGGGATTCGTCATTTGGTCTGCGCTGTTTGATCGAAGAGAAACGCGATGGCGAGCCTGGTTCCTAGGATCTGTCTTAGGAAGTCTGACGCTTCTGCCTTGGATTTATCATGTAATCTTTGAGCCGACGGGAAAAAAGGCAGTCTATGGTTGGGAGATGCTGACTCAGCTGAGATATTTTGTATTTTGGATCACAGACCCTCTGGGACTTCATCTGGGTAAAACGCTCGGCGTGCATAAAGGCAACTCGACCTGGGTACAGCTCCAAGACTTTCTATCGTACCCCGCAATGGCACCTCTGCATGTTGGCTTACTCCTGGTAACAGCCTGGATCCTGATAGAGCTCGGCTTGAGTTTAAAACGTTACCGATGGAAGGATATCTTTTCTCGATCGACTGATTCGACTGCATTTGCGATTCAGTCGGCCGTGTGGGGCTATGGACTTTTGATTACGGCAGCCACAGTATTGGTGNNGTATTGGTGTATCGTTTTTACCTTCTGATTACGTTTCCACTTCAGTTTGTTTGGATAAGCCGGCTCTGTCTCGGGTTTTCAATGTATCGGGGGCGCATTCTGCTTGTGCTGCTTGTTTTGCTACAGTGTGGGATTACGGCAGGATTTTTGAAGTATATTCACGATAATGGGGGAGCGGTACAGGGTGATTATGGCCCTGCTTATCGTGTTCAGTAGTGATCTATGAGTAAAGCATTTACTAAAGAAACCGATGACTCGCCTGAAGATGATCTCGAACCGGAGTCATCACTTCCTCAAGGCTTTAAAAACTACATGACACCTTCGGGTGCACAGCGCCTGCGTGATGAACTTAAAAAGTTAATCTATACCGATCGACCAGAGGTTGTGAAAACAGTGAGCTGGGCAGCATCCAATGGGGATCGATCCGAAAATGGCGATTACATCTACGGCAAGAGACGTCTCAGAGAGATTGATCGTCGAATTCGCTTCCTCACCAAACGTCTCGATCAGGCAGAAGTTGTAGAGACCGCCGGCCGCGTATCGGACCGTGTACTTTTTGGTGCCATGGTAACGGTGGACAATGAGGATGGCGTGCGTAAGACCTATCAGATCGTCGGGATTGATGAGACCGATGTAAAAAATGGAAGGATTAGTTGGATCTCGCCACTTGCTAAAGCGTTGCTTAATTCGAAGGTAGGAGATCTCGTTCAGTTCAGAAGTCCACAGGGAGAGTCTGAGCTCGAAGTCATTGAAATAAGGTATTAAAAAATAAAAAGACCCATGAAGCATACCCCGAAAGCTTCATGGGTCTTTTTTGTCTCGAGGAAACGTGCCGCTTATACGCCTAAGCCTCCGCCTCCGCAGCTAAATCCAGTGCATGGAGTAGCCGAAGGGACTGGGCTTGGCAAAGGTGAAGCCACCGGCGATGGTACCGGTGATGGAACTGGGCTTGGTGCCGGTGTAGCAGTTGGTACAGGAGTAGGGCTTGGAGTTGGAGCTAAACAGTATCCAATCGAAACCTCATTCATGTTGTCAACTGCAGGCAAGAAGACCACGTTCAAAGTTGGATCGTAAGTGAAGTTCACTTGCTGACCATTTACTTTTACAACCATCGAGCTCGCATCTACGCCGCTGTGAGAGAGTGTAAAAGTATTCCATGCTGGTTTAACAAACTGATCAGTGAAGCATGTGCCAGTACATGGGTTGGGTTCAACAGATTTTGGTAGGAAGTAGTTTTCAGGATTAACCACTTTCCAGCCGCGACCAAGCATGTCTAGCCAAGTTTTCTTCGCGAGCGAAGGAACTTTAGTGGAGTCAAAGAACATATCGTTTCCTTCTTTTCCACAGGCTGGATCTTTTAAGAAAGTGGTGAGCGCGCTGCCTTGTAAGTCGGCAGGTACTTCTCTCCAAAGCAACATGAGAGCGATGTGATAGCGTGGGCCTTGGTGATAATCGATTTCGATTGGTAAACGGGTGTTTCGATCGAAATATAAAGCTTCGTTCGCACAGGCTAAACGTGTTGCATGA